>JBIIFN010000161.1:0-4920 GCA_044237325.1 Algoriphagus sp. | reverse complement strand
TATACAGTGTTGGAAGCAATGAGTACCTCAGGTGCAAGTAGTTACGGCTAATCTCCTCTACTTCTTCTCCAAATGCCCAGGGCTCAGCATCCTTGGTATTGATCATTGAATGTGCTCGATACAGCGGTGAAAAAGCAGCGATGCTCATCCAGCGTGCAAACAAGCCTTTGCTAGCTTCTCCGGCAAAGCCACCCACGTCGTATCCTGCAAAGGAAACGCCGCTAAGGCCAAGGCTGTTGACTAACCGTACGCCGGCGAGCATGTGTTCTTCGGAGGCCACGTTGTCTCCAGTCCAGGCGGCAGCAAAGCGCTGTATGCCTGCAAAACCAGAGCGGGTCAGTACAAAAGGGCGCTTACTTGGCGCTTGCCGGAGGGCGCCTTCTTGCGTGCTTCTGGCCATCTGCATGCCATAGGTATTTCTTGCCTCGCGGTGGGAGGCCTTTTCTCCTTCAAAATCAAATTCGAGCAAGTTGGGCGTGCACTGTCCCCAAGAAGCGGGCTCGTTCATGTCTGTCCAAAACCCATCCACACCGGCTTCGGTATAGAAGGCCATCTTGTCGGCCCACCAGCTGCGTGTTGCTTCTTTGGTAAAATCAGGGAAGGCACACCAGCCCGGCCAAACTTGGCCTTCGTAGATTTGCCCGTCAGGGTAGGTTAAGAATAGCCCCTGCTCCAGGCCTTCCTGGTAAGGCGTATAGCCAGTTTCTGTTTTGATGCCTGGGTCGAGAATGACCACTACTTTGAAGCCTTTTTCCTTGAGTCGCTGGATCAGTACTTTTGGGTTGGGAAATTTTTCACCGTCAAAAGTAAATACCTTGTATGCCTCCATATGGTGGATATCTAGGTATATGACGTCTGCAGGCATTTTTTTGTCTCGGAAGGCCTGCGCTACGGCAAGCACTTCGGACTCGGGATAGTAGGAATAGCGGCATTGTTGAAATCCCAAAGCCCACTTGGGAGGGAGCTGCATGCGCCCTGTGAGCCAAGTGTAGGAAGAGACGATGCCGGCCATAGAAGGCTGATGGATAAAATAGTAATCTAGGTCACCATCTTCCGCACTGAAGTAGGCAAATCTGTTGGTGGAGGCGCCAAAGTTGAACAGCGACTTGTGTGTATTGTCAAAGAAGATGCCGTAGCTGCCTTGATCGTGGACACCGAGGTAGAAAGGAATACTTAGGTATAGCGGATCGTCTCCTACACCGTAGGCAAAGTAGTCGGTGTTCCAGTTGGTATAGGCATTGCCTGCACGGTTGAGGTTGCCGGTCTTTTCACCCAAGCCTAAAAACTTCTCATTGGGCTGGACTTGCTTGTAGGCAGTAACCTCGGTACCGATCCAAGAGATGCCCAATGAATCGTCCTTGTTGAGCAACTTTCCTTGGCTATCGAAAAAAGTGAGTACAAAGCTGGGTAGGTGGATTTCTAAGCGTAGGAGGGAAGTGCGGAGGATAAGCAATTCTCCTTGCTCTTCTAAATCTATTTTTGTCGGCTCTGGACCGACCACCACTGAATATGGGTTTGTGGCAAAAGTATCGTATTTGCTGGCCTGAACCCGAATTATCCCATCTGCAAAGACAGTGATGCGAAAATTGGCGAGTTCGCTTTTTCCTTCAATCCCTTGAGGGAGTTTTGCCCAACTCAGCACGTTGCCGAAGGATTGGTGGCGAAAAGAATTTCTTGAGGTAGGTCTGTGGCTGTTGCTAGCGTTCATTCGTAATCTTGTAAAATTTCCCGTAGGAGAATGGCTAATTTAAAGACGATTGGGTAGGATAAAAATCTTGCTGAAGGTGGAAAGGGCTACCGGTTTTGTAGGACAAAACCTCAAATCCGCATTTGAACATAAATTTGACCTATTCAATCGTTTGCAGTTGGAAGGGAAGAAAAAGCTAAATTTTTTAGTCTTTTTCTGTCTTAACAGAGGATTTTCGTATCAATAGCTCCGTATCGAGGACAACGGAAGGCTGGAAATTCTCTTTTTCAATTTTCTTTTCGATCAAGTCTCGCAGAATTTCTGTGGCCGTGGCTCCGATTTGAAATCCTGGTTGGGACACGGAGGACAGGCTGGGGTCTACGATGGAGCAAAATTGCCAATTACTAAAGCCAACGATGCCGATGTCGCTAGGAACTGCATAGCCGGCTGCTTTGCAGGCCATCATGGCACCTACTGCGGCGAGGTCGTTATTGGCAAAAAAAGCATCGGGTCGGGGATTGAGTGATTGAAGGAGTTGGGAAGTGATTTTTTTGGCTTCCTCATCGCTGCCTTGTGTGCATTCTACTAACAATTCGGGCAGGAAGGGAATGCCAAAATCCCGCAAAGCATCTTGGTAGCCACGGCTTCTTTCTTGGGAAATCTTCAGGTTGGAGGGGCCTGCCAAGTGCACAATGCGGCTATATCCCTGGTTGATCAGGTGTTTGGTGGCTGCGTAGGCTCCTTTATAATCGTCCACAATCACATGGATTGCACCAGGGATCTCGGGTACTCGGTCAAAAAACACGATGGGATACCCTTGGTCCAGAAGCCTAGAAAAGTGGGTAAAGTCGGTTGTTTCTTTGGAATAGCTTACCAGGAAACCATCAATCTGGTTGGAGAGCATGGTGTCGATGCTGGATTTTTCTCGCGCTAACTTCTCGTTGGTTTGGGTTAGGATCACATTATAACCTCTAGCGAAGGCAACTTCCTCAATACCACTGATCACGGTAGAGAAAAAAAAGTGTACCACTTCAGGAATGATTACTCCTATGGTAAAGGAGCGGCTTTTTCGCAAGGAGAGGGCGATGGCGTTTGGGCGATAGTTGAGTTTTTCCGCCATTTCTTTCACCTTCTTTTTGGTGTCATCAGATATGCCAGGGTAGTCTTTCAACGCCCTGGATACGGTGGAAGAGGAGACGTTGAGTTCGCGAGCGATGTCTTTTATCGTGGATTGTTCTAGCTTCATTAGAAATTATATTATTCTTAGAAAAAACTAAACCTATAAAAAAGGCTAGGCTTCCTTCGGATACACCTCCAAGTTAGGAGAAAATTTTGGTTGGAAGCAGTGAAAACACACTGTAAAAAAAATAGTATAGCACTGCAAACGTCACCGCAATCGTGTGCATAAAAATTTTTCTGTAAGAGTTTCCCTTTTTTCTTGCGCTCGAAGCAAACAGGGCTTAAGTTAATGTTGTAAAAGAATAGGTAGCAGATTGGTCAAAGACTAGTTTATCTATTTATTTAATTTAATTGATAAAAAATTTAACTTTATTAACAAAAAATCCCTTTATCAACCTAAACACAAACACCATGAAAATTTTTCAAAAAATCGGATGGGCTTTGGCCTTTTTTCCGGTACTCGTCGCTTGCGATACGTACGAAATGCCTCCCATCATCCCACAAACAGGTGCGGATGTATCACTTCCAGCTACCACCACCTTCGTTTTGGTGAAGGCAAATGCGGATAAATCTACTGTGGACTTCACCGTAACAGCTGCTGACTTCGGTACTCCTGGAACATTGAAGTACGAACTACAGATGGACCTTCCTGGAGCCAACTTTGCTGCTCCTGTAAAATTGGGTGAGTCTGAGTCTAACATCATCAAGGTCAATGTAGCCGAGTTTAACAAAGCTCTTTTGGCGAAGAAATTGCCTTTTGGCGTTGCCGCAAACGTGGAATTCCGTGTGAAGTCAACCATCAACCAGCCTCTTTCTGCAATCTTCGGAAAAACAGCTACGTTCAAGGTAACACCATTTGATGCTACGGTAGCCATGCCTATTTTGCACGTACCTGGTGATTACCAAGGATGGGATCCTTCTAATTTGAAGACGGTTCTTTATTCTGAAAATATCGATGATAAATTCAAAGGCTTTGTACACATTATCGGTGGATCAAGAGCATTTAAATTTACAGAAGGACCTTCTTGGGATAAGAATTGGGGTGACTCTAACGACGATAAGGTTTTAGAAGCAGGCGGAGGAGACATTAAAGTTGCTGCCGATGGAACATACGAAATCAACGTAAACTTGGGTGCAAAAACCTACACCATCGCTCCAGTGAAGCGTTGGGGAATTGTTGGTGATGCTACTGCAGGTGGATGGGATACCGACACGCCAATGAACGCATTTGATAAGGCCACCAACTCCTTGAGGATTACTACTGACCTAAAGGTTGGAAAATTCAAATTCAGAGCGAATAACTCTTGGGACTTCAACTACGGTGGTAGCGGAGGAAACTTGACTGCAGGTGGAGCCGATATCGTAGTTTCTGCAGCTGGCAATTACACCATTACCTTCTTCCTAGGTCCTAAAGGAGAAGCCAAGTACACACTTGTTAAAAATTAAGCAAGTTTTACCTACTTAATTTAAGTTCATTCAAGTAGTTTTAACCGGCATTCGAGCACTATTCGGATGCCGGTTATTTATTAAATCCAAGCCCTCATGACCTATTTTTCAAGAAACCTGTTTTTCTTCAGTCTTTGCTTCCTGTTTGGAATAAAGGGGTTGGCACAGGTGACCACCGAGCCAGCCATACCCAATGCAGGGGCGACAGTCAAGATCATTTACGACGCCTCTAAGGGAACAACGGGCTTGAAAGATTGCAATTGTGACGTCTACATTCACATTGGGGCGGTCACAGCAGGAGCGGCCTCGACAACCTGGAACCTGGTGCCTTTTCAATGGGGTACCGCCACGGCTGCTGCCAAAATGACCAAAGTAACTGGTCAGCCCAATATTTACACTTACGATCTCACCCCCAATTCTTTTTTTACCAATCCCAACAACCTTACTATCTATCGACTCGGGCTCGTATTCCGAAATGCAGATGGAAGTAAAGAAGGAAAAACGACCTCAAACAGCGACTTTTTCGTAGACCTAGCGCAAGGATTTGATGTCAAATTCACCGATCCCCAGTCCTCTGGATCCATTTCTTTTGAAGTAGGAGGACAGTA
>JBIIFN010000190.1:0-3952 GCA_044237325.1 Algoriphagus sp. | reverse complement strand
CCTAGAATTGGATGGGGTCAAAGTTGCTGAAGCAAAAAACAGCCAGCAAATCAGTTACGCTTACACAGCCACTACCCCAGGAAACTATAAACTGAAAGTTACCGCGGTAAAAGGCACTACTACCGATTCCCAAACACTCGATTTAGTCGTATTTGCCCCATCGGCAGTAGCACCCTTGCCAGCAGGAACCAAATTGGGGATCAACTACCTCTCTACCACAGAAGTGCTACTTGCGCTACATGCCCCTGGCAAAAGCATTGCCCACCTCATCGGTGACTTCAACGATTGGAAAGTCTTGCCCGACTACCAATTGAAGAAAACCCCCGATGGGCAAATTTTTTGGATTAAAATCTCTGGGCTCGTACCCCAAAAAGAGTACATTTTCCAATACCTCGTCGATGGTGATATTCGAATAGGTGATCCCTATGCCGACAAAACGTCCGATCCATTCAACGACCAAGAAATCATTACCCAAAATCGCCATCCGGGTTTGCTTCCCTATCCTGCAGGAAAAACTGATTTTCAGGCTACCTACTTGCAGACAGGGCAAACTCCCTATGCATGGAAAAACACGAACTATACCCGACCTAAGCCGGAAGAGTTAAATGTGTACGAACTTTTGGTTCGCGATTTTGACCAAAAGAGAACCTACCAAGCGGTCATTGATCGGCTAGATTATTTGAAAGAATTGGGGATCAATGCTATTGAATTGATGCCGGTTGGGGAGTTTGAAGGAAACTTGTCCTGGGGCTACAACCCCTCTTTCTTCTTTGCACCAGACAAGTACTACGGCACCAAAAATGACTTGAAGCGCCTCATTGACGAAGCGCATGGCAAGGGCATCATGGTGATCTTGGACATGGTGCTCAACCATGCCTTTGGACAAAGCCCTATGGTGCGTCTCTACAACGATGGGGATTATGGCGCTCCCACGGAAGATAACCCCTGGTTTAACCGTGTAGCAAAGCACCCATTCAACGTGGGCTATGATTTCAATCACGAAAGTGCCGCTACGAAGGCCTTTGTAGATTCGGTCAACAACTATTGGCTGACTGAATATAAAGTAGATGGCTTCCGTTTTGACCTTTCTAAAGGGTTTACACAAGTAAATTCTGGTTCCAATGTCAATATTTGGTCTCAATACGATCCTTCACGGGTGAAAATCTGGAAGCATATCTACGACCGAATTAAGGCAAACCATCCCCAGGCGTACGTGATTTTGGAGCACTTGTCCGTCAATGAGGAGGAAAAGGAACTGGCCAACTATGGCATGCTATTCTGGGGGAATATGAATGGTGCTTCCCGAAACCTTGCCAAAGGCAATAACGACAACATGGAATGGTCCTATTTCAAAAATAGGCAATGGACAAAAAATGGGCTAATAGCCTACCAAGAGTCGCATGACGAGGAGCGCGTGTTTTGGGAAACTATGAATTTTGGGGCGACCAGTCCCATCAACCTCAAAAACGTAGAAAATGCAGTCAACAGAAATCAGCTGATGACAGCGTTTTTCTTAGCCATCCCCGGCCCAAAGATGATCTGGCAGTTTGGGGAGTTAGGCTATGACCTAGAACTCAACAACGACCGCCTTGGCGTAAAGCCCACCCGTTGGGAATACCTAAGCAACCCGGATCGTCTCCGTCTATTGCAGCTCTACAAGGAGTTTTTCAAGTTGCGTACCAAGTACCCAGTATTCAATTACCCTAGTGCAGCCACACTCAACCTAGGTGGTTCACAGAAGACGATTCAATTGCAGCATCCAGATCTTAACGTCTTTTTGTTTGGAAATTTTGACTTGGTCACTCAAGGAAATCAGCAAATCCAATTTCCAAAGGCAGGCAAATGGTTCAACTATTTTACTGGCCAGGAAATCACCGTGACCACAGCACCAGTTTCTTTTGGCTTGCGTCCAAACGAGTTTTACCTCTTTACGGACAAGCCGCTACCTGCCCCAGAAAAAGGAATTCTTCAGGCTGATTTCATCACTTCCGTACCTGAAGCGGTTGTGGAAGGAGAGCTCACTATCTATCCCAATCCCACACGGGCAAACTTGCTGGTTGAACTTCCAAAAGACATGACTATGGCTTCTTATCGCGTGCTAGACATGACAGGAAGGGTACTTTTTGAGGGGAGCAGAAGCAAGGATCAGCCTATTTTAGAACTTGAGCTAGCTGGAATTCGCCCAGGGATGTATATCTTTGAAGCATTTGATACCCAGCGCATCGTACACAAGCGCTTTATCAAGCTCTAATCAAACCTAACAAAGACTATGAAATTTAAACCTGGAGTAAAATACGGGGAAGAGCTACGCGACTTACTTGCCTACGCCAAAGAAAATGAGTTTGCCTTGCCTGCTGTCAATGTAATCAACAGCAACTCAGTAAATGCTGTTTTGGAAACCGCCAAAAAGGTAAACTCTCCTGTGATCATCCAATTTTCAAATGGGGGAGCACAATTTTTTGCGGGGAAAGGTCTACCCAATGACAAGCAGCAAGCAAGCATCGCAGGAGGAATCTCTGGAGCACATCACGTACACCAGATGGCTGAAGCCTATGGAGTACCAGTAATCCTCCATACCGACCACGCCGCGCTTAAATTGCTCCCTTGGATAGATGGACTATTGGAAGCAGGCAAGGCTTACCACAGCGCTTACAAGAAGCCGCTATTCAGTTCTCACATGCTCGACCTCTCTGAGGAGCCGCTGCATGAAAACATTGAGATCAGTGCATCTTACTTCCGTGAGTTTGTGAAGTTGGACATGGCGATTGAAATCGAACTTGGGGTAACTGGAGGAGAAGAAGATGGCGTGGACAATTCCGACGTAGACTCTTCCAAACTTTACACCCAGCCGGAGGAGGTTGCTTATGCCTATGAACACCTCAGAGAAATTGGTGACCTATTTACCATCGCTGCTGCTTTTGGCAACGTGCATGGTGTATACAAACCAGGTAACGTCAGCTTGAAGCCGATTATCCTCAAAAACTCTCAGGATTTCATCAACGCCAAATACGGCACCACGGGCAAGCCCCTCAACTTTGTATTCCACGGTGGCTCTGGTTCCTCAGTAGAAGAGATCCGCGAGGCAAATAGCTACGGTTCCATCAAGATGAACATTGACACCGACATGCAGTGGGCGATGTGGGAAGGCATTTTGCAGTATTACAAGAAAAATGAAGGCTACCTTCAAAGCCAACTGGGCAATCCAGAAGGTGCTGATAGCCCCAACAAAAAATACTACGATCCTCGCGTTTGGCTACGCAAAGGGGAAGACAATTTTGTCAAAAGGTTGGAGCTTGCCTTCGACATGCTCAACGCTGTCGGTAGAAATTAATTAGTAAAGGCGGCCTACTTCTTCGAGAAGTAGCCCTTGTATCTAGCAGTTGTATCTTGAAAAAGTCACTTAGACAGGTGACTTTTTCTTTTCTCCTTTATGTCATGAAAAAAATAGCAAGTACCTGTTTTCTTTTCTTTTTTGGCCTAGCGTTGGCAGTTGCCCAGCAGCCTGCAGCCCAAGTCAAAAACTACTGGCCTAAGGCTGGGGTGACCTACGAAATTTTTGTACAATCCTTTAATGATTCCAATGGGGATGGCATAGGTGATTTCAATGGGGTAACTGAGAAATTGGATTACATCAAGGAGCTTGGAGCAAATGCGATTTGGTTTATGCCGATCATGCCTTCGCCTACCTACCATAAATACGATGTGACGGACTATAAGGCTGTTCACCCGGATTATGGGACGATGGCTGATTTTAAGCGACTATTGGACGAGGCGCATGCTCGTGACATCAAGATTGTGATCGATATGATCATCAACCATACCTCCACCGAGCATCCTTGGTTTCAAAACTCCAAGACTGGAGCGGATGCTGCCTTCCGAGACTACTACGTCTGGGCACAAAAAGATACCATTGCTACCTACCTAAACAAAAAGACGGTTACCCTAGACTCAG
>JBIIFN010000129.1:0-6694 GCA_044237325.1 Algoriphagus sp. | reverse complement strand
GAGGTAGCCACAGGCAAGCTGCAGCAACTCGATGCTGGCACCGAAAAAGACCAGTACCTGCCTAGAATCTACTGGACCAAGGATGCCAACCAGCTGGCTTTTATCCGCCTCAACCGCCTTCAAAATAAGCTTGACCTCATGCACGCCAATGCGAGCACGGGGGAAAGCAAACTCATCCTATCCGAGACCTCTGCCACCTACGTGGACCTCGACTACAACGATGACCTGCAATACCTCAGTGATGGAAAGTCCTTTATCCGTACCTCTGAGCAGGACGGCTACAAGCACATCTACCACCATAACTTGGATGGCACCTTGATCCGCCAGCTCACGGCGGGCCCTTGGGAAGTAAGCGCGATGGTAGGTCTAGACGAAAAAGGAAAGAAGCTCTACTACCTCTCCACCGAAGCCTCTCCGCTGGAGCGCAACCTGTATGTCATCCAACTGGATGGCAAGGGCAAAAAGCTGCTTAGCCCAGCTAAGGGTACGCACAGCATCAACATGAGCCCCGATCACCGCTTTTTCATAGGCTACCATAGCACTGCTGACAGCCCGGTGACCGTCACGCTCAACGAGGCCAATGGCAAGACCTTGAAAGTGCTGGAAGACAATACCGCCTTGAAAGGTCGCTTGGCCACTTATGCCTTGGGTAAGAAGGAGTTTTTCACCTTCCCAACCGTTGACGGCACCGTCCTCAATGGCTACTTGATCAAGCCGGCAGACTTTGATCCCAACAAAAAATACCCTTTGCTGATGTACGTCTATGGAGGCCCTGGCTCTCAAAATGTACTCAACTCTTGGGGTGGTACGCGGGACTTTTGGCACCAGCACCTAGCCGCTGAAGGCTACCTTGTTGCCAGCATCGACAACCGCGGCACAGGAGCTCGAGGAAGAGATTTCAAGCATTCCACCTATGCAAATCTGGGCAAGCTCGAGACCATCGACCAGATCGAGGGGGCCAAGTACTTGGCCAAGATGCCTTTTGTAGATCCTTCTCGAATTGGAATTTGGGGCTGGTCTTATGGGGGCTACATGTCCTCCCTTTCCTTGATGATTGGAAATGACGTGTTCAAGGCAGCCATCGCGGTAGCTCCGGTGACCACTTGGAGGTACTACGATACGGTCTACACCGAGCGCTACTTGCAGACGCCCCAACTGAATCCTGCAGGCTACGATGACAACAGTCCCATCACGCATGTCAACAAGCTGAAAGGCAATTTCTTGCTGATTCACGGTACCGGAGATGACAATGTTCACTTCCAAAACGCGGTGGACTTGGTCAATGCACTCATCGCAGCGGACAAGCAGTTTGAGTCGTTTTACTACCCCAACCGCAACCACGGCATCTACGGAGGCAATACCACCTGGCACCTGTACACGCAGATGACCGACTTCTTAAAAAGAAAGTTGTAAAAATTGATTATCCGTTATTCTAGTTTGGTATAAATAAGAGTGAATCATGCGGATAATCGTCGACAGCCCATAAACCACGGTTTACGGGCTGTCGACGATTACAACTTTATCTGATCCAAATAGAACTTCATTCGGCTATGGTTGCGGGCTAAGAAGTCGATTTTATCGATTTTGTCCAGCTTGTGATTAAAAAATACTTCTACGTACTCGTTGCCGAGGAGGTAGAGGTTGACCTTGTGACGGTAGTAGCGGATGGCCACGATGAAGCTGCCCTCCAGGTAGAGGGTGTTGATCTGCTGTGCCATGGACAATTCGCTAAACTCTTCTTTACGCATCGTAACTGGATAAACTAGACTTAAATCTACGCAAAACAGGCAGGAATTTGTCCTAGAAACTGCAAATACTCCACAAAAAAAGCCCTCTTTAGGAGGGCTTTTTTGATTCATTTAATCCATTCTGCTTAGTGGGCCGCGGTTTGGTAGTCTTTGATCGCTTCGCTAAAATCAAACACGGGCACCTGCTCCACTTGACCTGCCACAATGCTTACCCCTGCTGCCGAGCGATAGCCGCCTGCACAGTGAATCAAAACGGGTTTGGTCACCGGAATCTCCCCTGCGCGCTCTCGTAGCTCCGGCAAGGGGATATTTAGCGCACCGGCAAAAATAGGACTGTTGGCATGCTCGTCTCGGCTTCGAATGTCCACCAACGTAAACAGCTCGGGTTGGGCTTGGAAAGCCGCCAAGTCAAAGGTAGTTCCTGTGGCTGTCATCCCTGCGGGATTGACTACTGCCCCTTGGATAAGCGCTTCGTAACCAATCTTCGCCGTCTTTTGGATCAAGATCTCAAGTTCGGCTGCCGTACTTGCCACCAAGAAGAAACGCTCTTCTGGGCCAAAAATGGAGCCTAGCCAAGTTTCAAACTTACCTCCATTTTGCAGGTTGATGGCTCCAGGAAGGTGTCCTGCCACAAAGAGATCCTGCTTGCGGGTGTCTACCACCAGTACGTCTGTAGGAAGGGTGGAGCCTTCAGGCAAAATGGGTACGAGGGAAAGAGACCCCTGATAAGCGGGAGCGCCCTGCTTATTTAAGTCTACGGCATAGCCAAAGTACTTGGGGATATAGGGCTGTCCTTGAAGCAGGTTATCTACGAATGTTTTCTCGTCTTGGTCAGCAAAGGCCCAGTTGGTGGCCCGTTGCTCGCCAATGGTGGATTGGCGGGCATCGCTCAGGTTTTTCCCGCAAAGGGAGCCTGCCCCATGCGCAGGAAACACGAGCACGTCATCGGCCAGTGGCTTTAGTTTGGTTTGCACCGAATGGTACATCTTACTGGCAAGTTCCTCTCGCTGTGCGGTCAGGTTGCCCACCTTTTCCCGAAGGTCGGGGCGTCCTACATCGCCAATAAATAGGGTGTCTCCGGAGAAAAGCGCATGGTCCTGGCCTTGTTCGTCTCGTAGCAGGATGCTGATGGAGTCTGGGGAGTGGCCAGGCGTATGTAGTGCATGGAGGCTGATCGCACCAAGGTGAAGGACATCGCCCTCATCAAAAGACTGGTGTGGGTAGGAGGCGCCTACTTGTTTGGACACGTAGATCACCGCGCCGTCGTTTTGGTGAAACTCAAGGTGGGAACTCACAAAGTCGGCATGGGGGTGTGTTTCGATGACTGCCACAACCTTCGCTCCCTCAGCTTTAGCAAAGTCAATATAAGGCTGTGGATTTCTGCCTGGATCTACCAAAGCTATTTTTCCTTGACTCAAAATGGCATAGCTGGCATGGGCCAGGCCTTCGTCGTAAAAAGAGTGAATTTGCATGGATATGTGAAGTTTAGGCATGAAAGCAACAAAGATAGTCTTTTCGGCAGCTGGGTAAGCAAGCGAAACAGGTGAAGGAGGCAGGTAAGTGAAAAAAATTTGAAATTGTACTTTTGATGGAGTAAACTTGACACAGATTAATCGGATTCTTTTGAAGCGAACAGCCTTTTCCCCCATCCTTTATTTTTTTGTGCTCCTTACAGCCCTTAGTTTGTTGGGGAGCTGCAAGAGCAATAGGCGGATGGGGAAAAAAAGCCCAACCTTTACAGTAATTGAAACAGCTAAATCCTACCGCGGCACACCTTATCTATATGGGGGTACTACGCGATCGGGGATTGACTGCTCTGCGCTGGTGTATCATTCTTTTGCGGCAACAGGAATAAAACTCCCCAGAAGAGCTGAAGACCAAAGTGCCCTGGGTAAAAAGGTGCCAGACGCGAAAATCCGTCCTGGCGATGTCCTGTTTTTTGCCACCGGCAAAAAGAAAAAAGAAGTAACCCACACGGGCATTGTCACCGAAGTACAGCGAGAGGATGTTCGCTTTATCCATGCCTCCACCTCCAAAGGTGTGACAGAAGACTACCTAAGCAATCGATATTGGTCAAAAGCCTTTTTGTTTGCGAAGCGCCTTTTGGAAGACTAGGCCCAGCGCTGGGGTAAAAATTGGCATTCCCCTGAAAATCCTCGCTACATTTTGGATTAATTTTCCAAATTTCCTTTGGTTTACCCCTTTTCTGACTAATTTTGCACTCAAATTAGAAAAGAGTCTTTTTACCTTTCATCAAATCAAATGGCAAATATTGGAAAGATAACTCAGGTAATCGGCCCGGTGGTGGACGTTTCCTTTCAAGGAGGACAGCTCCCCAACATCCTTGACGCGCTAGAACTCACAAAAGACAATGGCCAGTTGGTCGTGTTGGAAGTGCAGCAGCACCTTGGAGAGGACCGAGTAAGAACCATCGCGATGGATTCTTCGGAAGGCATGGTGCGCGGCATGGAGGTTAGGGATTTGGGTCAGCCCATCTCTGTACCTACAGGCGAAGGCATCAAAGGCCGTCTTTTCAATGTCGTAGGTGAGGCCATCGACGGTCTTCCTCAAGTGCCTGCTGGCAAGCGACTACCTATTCACCGTTCAGCGCCTCGGTTTGAAGACCTTTCTACGGCAACCGAAGTACTTTTCACTGGTATCAAAGTTATCGACTTGATCGAACCTTACGCCAAGGGTGGTAAGATTGGTCTATTCGGTGGTGCGGGTGTTGGTAAGACGGTATTGATCCAAGAATTGATCAACAACATCGCCAAGGCTTACTCTGGACTTTCTGTATTTGCAGGAGTAGGAGAAAGAACCCGTGAGGGAAATGACCTATTGAGAGAAATGATTGAGTCAGGCATCGTGACTTACGGTGATGACTTTATCCATAGCTTGGAAACAGAAGGTGGATGGGATCTATCTAAAGTAGACCTAAAGAAGCTGGAAGAATCTAAGGCAACCTTTGTGTTTGGACAGATGAACGAGCCTCCAGGAGCACGTGCTCGTGTGGCCCTTACTGGTCTTACCCTTGCGGAATACTACCGTGACGGTGATGGCACAGGCCAAGGAAAAGACATCTTGTTCTTCATCGACAACATTTTCCGATTCACCCAGGCTGGTTCCGAAGTGTCTGCACTTCTTGGCCGTATGCCTTCTGCCGTAGGTTACCAGCCTACCTTGGCTACCGAAATGGGTGCCATGCAGGAACGAATCACCTCTACTAAAAACGGTTCCATCACATCCGTACAAGCGGTATATGTACCTGCGGATGACTTGACTGACCCGGCTCCTGCGACCACATTCGCGCACTTGGATGCTACCACGGTATTGTCTCGTAAGATTGCCGAATTGGGTATTTACCCTGCGGTGGATCCTTTGGACTCTACGTCTCGAATCCTCTCTCCAGATATCTTGGGTGACGATCACTACAACTGTGCACAGCGCGTAAAGGAAACGCTACAGCGCTACAAGGAACTTCAAGACATCATTGCGATCCTTGGTATGGAAGAACTTTCCGAAGAGGATAAGCAGGTGGTACACCGCGCACGTCGTGTACAGCGTTTCTTGTCTCAGCCATTCCACGTAGCCGAGCAGTTTACCGGCCTTAAGGGCGTCTTGGTAGACATCAAGGATACCATCAAAGGATTTAACATGATTCTGGATGGTGAGTTGGATCACTTGCCAGAGGCAGCCTTCAACTTGGTAGGTAGCATCGAAGATGCCATCGTCAAAGGAGAGAAGTTGCTTGCAGAAGTGAAATAAATTCAAGCACAACAGACCATGCACTTAGAAATCGTCACACCAGACAGAAAAGTATTCCAGGGAGAAGTGAGTGAAGCTACCTTCCCAGGGGCTTTGGGCGCCTTTCAGGTACTGAACAATCACGCACCGATTGTCTCTGCCTTGGCCAAGGGGGCGATCTCCTTTACCGGCACCGAGGGCAAACAGTCCATTCAAGTAGCCGGTGGCGTCGTGGAAGTAAAGCAAAATACAATTGTGGTGTTGGCTGAAAAAGTCCTTGACATTTAGTCAACGGTCCACAGTCGACGGTCCACGGCAGATTGTGGCGGACTTCAAGCATTGATTTTGACGCCAGCATATTGATACAAGTAACTGAAAGAGGCTGTCCCGAAAAGAGACAGCCTCTTTTTTTTTATTCTCATATCACAGAAAACAGGAGTTGAGGTCCAATTTCATGAGCTGTGGACAGTGGACGGTGGACCGTTAGCCATTCAATTTTATTGTAAAAGTTGCAATTAAAAAGATAAGCTGTACATTTGCAGACCGAAAGGAGGTGTACAGATATGATCATAATCAACATTAAAGAGAACGAATCCATCGATAAGGCGCTTAAGCGTTTTAAGAAGAAGTTTGACAAAACCGGAGCCGTTCGCGAACTCAGAGCCCGTCAGGCGTTCACCAAGCCTTCCGTAAAAAGAAGAGAGCAGGTCATCAAGGCTGCGTATAAGCAAAAACTTCAGGAAGAATTCATGAAGTAAGCGTATTCCGCCTACCTATATAAAGCACCAACTCACCGTTGGTGCTTTTTTTTGGCCATTTTTCTGGGCAAGCTACTTCTAGTTGTGAACCGGGCCTTTATTTCCCCCGTTCGAAACCTGATTTTTAGCAGAAGGGAATTGGAAATTTGTCCCTATCTTAAGTAGCAAATTAATCCTATGATTGATTCCTTCATCAACTACCTGGAATACGAGAAGCGAAGCAGTGCCCATACCGTACTTGCCTACCGCAAGGATTTGGAGCAGGCGCAAGACTTTGTTCTCCTTTCTTTTGCCATTGAAGATCTCTCCCAGTGTGGACATCCCGACCTGCGGGCCTGGATCATTGACTTGGTGGAGCAAGGCCTCAGCCAAACCACCGTCAACCGCAAGCTGGCCACCTTACGGTCCTACTACAAGTTTTTGATGCGCTCCCGCATCATCAGC
>JBIIFN010000218.1:0-3350 GCA_044237325.1 Algoriphagus sp. | reverse complement strand
TCGCGGCTGAAAGGTGCGAAAAGCCACCAGTCCGCTCGGAATCCGCATGAGCTCAAAGACAGGCTCGAAGGACTGCGCAGGCATCTCCTGCCGATCCAAAAACTGGAGCTGTGCGGCTGCGGGTAGAGCGAGTAGAAATAGGGC
The DNA here is from genome assembly GCA_044237325.1 of Algoriphagus sp. Taxonomy (GTDB): domain Bacteria; phylum Bacteroidota; class Bacteroidia; order Cytophagales; family Cyclobacteriaceae; genus Algoriphagus. Next base: position 3,206 of record JBIIFN010000218.1, on the reverse strand, counting down.
GAGTAAGAGGCTATTTTTTTTCATGCAAACTGGGGATAAAGCCAGTAAACGTGTTTAAGGAAGTAAGGTACGAACGGACGCGGTTATTTCTGCAAAAAAACGCTCGGTTAGCCTCGACTTCTCTTTCCTCCCAGAAAAACTAGACTAGGCCTTTGAAACACAGAAAAATCAGTCCCATGTCCTGTGGATTTAGTTCCATCGCGCGTAAATTGGGCCTATATTTGACCTGCATTGCACGGATTACTCCCTAAAAAATCAAAAAATTGGATCACAAGGCCATTCTTAAACAACTGAAGCTCTGCATTCAGCTTCAGGAACTTCACGAGGAAAACCCGTTTAAAATCCGAAGTTACCAAGCTGGCCTATCCACCTTGGAGCGGGTAGAACAAGACCTAATGGACTTGCCTGAGGCTACCTTGGCCTCACTTCCTGGAATTGGGAAAAGCATGCTCGAGGCCATCCAATCGCTCAAAGCTACGGGCAGCTTTCCTGCCTTGGACACCCTTATTGGCCAGACTCCTGCAGGGGTCTTGGAAATCCTTCAAGTGAAAGGGTTGGGACCTAAAAAAGTGCGCGTAATCTGGCAGGAGCTGGGCATTACCTCCACGCACGAGCTGATGGAGGCCTGCCAAAGTGGAAAGGTAGCCGAGACCAAAGGATTTGGGGAAAAGACCCAAGAAACCATCCTGCAAAACCTAATTTTCAACGCCTCCAATTCCGGAAAATGGCTGTATGCCGACATCGAAGAGACGCTCCTTGGCCTCCAAGAAAAGTTGACAAAACAGCTCCCCATGGCTACCGTGCGCGTGGTGGGCGACTTTGCGCGCCGCATGGAAGTGATCGAAACCGGCGAATACCTCATTGCCTCCGATGACCTAAGTGCCTGCAAATCCCAGCTCCGCAGCCTAGAAGGGGTCACTTGGGACTTGACCAAGTCTGGCCCCATGACCTGGAGAGGACAGCTCGAAGAGCCTGCGCTGAGCCTTTGCCTACACTTTTGCGCAGCTGAAGTACTAGTAGCACAGGAACTCCTCTGGGTGGCTTCCAAAGCCCACCTAAGCAGCTTTGTGGACGAGGAAGAAACCGTAGCGGAGAAAATCCGAAAAACCTCCTACCGAGATGAGGCAGACTTTTTTGAGAAAAATCAGCTGCAGTTTATCCCTCGAGAGCTGCGCGAAGGGCACGGTGAGGTGGCGCTGGCCAAAGCGGGAACACTTCCTGTCTTGCTTGAGAACAGCGACCTAAAGGGAATTTTACACAACCATAGCACCTACAGCGACGGCAAGCATAGCCTGCGACAGATGGCCGAACATTGCAAGTCCTTGGGCTACGACTACCTGGGCATCTCCGACCACAGCCGTACGGCAAGCTATGCTGGGGGCTTGGATATCGAAAAAGTAGCCCGCCAGCAGGCGGAAATTGATGCCCTCAACCAAGAGTTGGGGCCCTTCCGCATCTTCAAAGGCATCGAATCTGATATTTTGACCGATGGCAGTTTGGACTACCCTGAAGAGGTGTTGGCCAGCTTTGATTTTATTGTGGCCTCGATTCACTCCGTGCTTACCATGGACCGAAAGCGCGCCACGGACCGCTTGCTTACTGCCATTCACAATCCCTACACGACTATACTGGGGCATCCTACGGGGAGACTTTTGCTCCGCAGGGAAGGCTACCCCATCGACCACCAGGCCGTCATCGATGCTTGTGCCGAGCGGCAGGTAGTTATCGAGATCAATGCCAACCCTTGGCGTCTTGACCTTGACTGGCGCTGGATTCGCTATGCGATGGAAAAGGGAGTGCTGCTGTCCATCAACCCCGATGCACACGCGATGGAAGGCTATGCCGACATGCAGTACGGGGTGTGGATGGGTAGAAAAGGAGGACTCACCAAAGAAATGACCCTCAATGCACTCAATGGAAATGAAATTGCTGCGTATTTTGCGGAGCGAAAGGCACGCATCCAAGGCAAATAAGCTGGATTCAGCCTTGCTGAAAAGCAACTCACCAAGCCACTAACCCATGAACTGGTCCTCACTACCCGAACCCACCCTCCTACAGCGCGCATTCCTTTTTGGAATCACGGGCATTTTACTGGGCACTGTCTCCCTGCTCAACACCCAATTACGTTTGTTGGACGCCCCGATGGGCCCGCTGAATGGGGTCAGTCTATTGCTTCAATTTTTTGGTCTTGGGCTTGCTGTGATGGTATTGCGCAAGCGAAAAGTGGCGGTAGAGTTCAAAGAAAAGGCACAGCTGATGATTCTTATTCTCGCTGTGGCGCTGCTATTTTTTATTTTTTCCCTCTGATAACCAAGGCGTAAGCGCCACTTTTTCTTCGTAACTTACCTTTAGGTTGCGAAAGAAGCCGACTATTTTTCTGAGTGCCTGCAACCTTTTTTAGGGAAGCTGCATCTATACCTTTTGAAAGCCAAACCAAATGTATTCACGTTCCCCCTTTTCTTCCGAAGGAGACCTACTTCAGGGATGTCTTGCTGGGGATAGACTTGCTCAGCGGCAACTTTACGAGGCCTATTCGGGAAAATTTCTAGGGCTCTGCCTGCGCTACCTCAAAGATCGGGAGCAAGCGGAGGATGTGATGATTCAGAGCTTCATGAAAATCTTTGAAAAGTTGACTCAGTTTGAAGCAAAGGGGAGTTTTGAGGGTTGGATGAAGCGTATTGTGGTTACCCAGGCACTGATGGCATTGCGAAGTAGCCCCCAGCTCACCGTCTCCTTGGATGAAGCAGAAGATAGCTTCGATGGTCCCGAGGAGATGACCCATTTGGAGGCAGAAGAATTGATGGAATTGGTGCGGAATTTACCCTTGGGCTACCGAACCGTGTTTAACCTCTATGCGATCGAAGGCTATTCACATCAAGAAATAGGCGTGCTACTCGGAATCACCGAGAGCACCTCCAAATCGCAACTCAACCGCGCACGAAGCGTGTTAAAAGAAAAAATTACGAGTCTTCAACTCACAACCAAAATTACGCATGGCTAAATCAGACGAAGTATTGGATCGGGTTTTTAGAGAAAAACTCGAGAATCACGAAGCCTCCCCTCGCCCAGCGGCATGGGAAAAGCTGGAAGCCCAATTGGATGCAGCGAAGCAACCGAAGAAAAATTCTTGGTGGGCGATAGCCGCAGCAATGCCTTTGCTATTAGGCCTTGGGTACCTAATCTGGTCCCAAGTACCACAAGCAGAC
>JBIIFN010000146.1:0-5531 GCA_044237325.1 Algoriphagus sp. | reverse complement strand
GATCCCTCCTGTATCGGAATCAACCCCTGAAGCCGAAACGGTGGTATCCCAAGTAGATCAAAAACCGGTATCGCTTGCTGAAACAAGTGCTCCGAGAAAAAGTACCCCCGCTCTAAAATCAAGCCTCGCTCAGGAAAATTCTCAGAAGATCAATTTGGAATCTATGGTGGCTGAGGCCATTTCTTTCCCTAGTCCGCAAGCGGTAGTAGAAGCAACAGGCAATTCCACTTCCGAGTCTAAGATTTGGGTTAGTCCGGAACCTACTAGAACCATCACCACAGCAACTAGCTCCCAAGCCAGCTTGGCAGATGCCGAAGAGATGGAGGGATACCGAATTCGAATTTTCTCCGATGGATTGAAAAAAGAAGAAGCTCCTAACAAAAACTTGATCACTGAACTTGGAAAAACAGTTGGTCAGGTGGAAGGATTTATCGACAAACTGGATGACGAATTTGTAGAAATTCAAGATAAAAAAGAGCGGCTCTTTTCTTCCCTAACGAGCAGAAAAACATCTTCAATCGAAAAGCAATAAAACTAAACCAAGTATACACAAACAGCAGAACCCATGAAAAAATTAGTGCTCCTACTCGCTTTTTTAGGATGTGCCTTCCTGGCTGAGGCCAAGACCAGTCCTGAAACAACCCTAAAAACGGTGATTCCTACCCTCAAAGACTCCGTAGTCATTGAGTTTGGTAAGGCAGGAAGAATCGTAATTATGGTCGAATCCCTAGCCGATTTCGAGAAATTGAAGGGAATGAATATCAACCAAATCATCGCTGAGCTCGGCATCCAAGAGAACAAGGCTACCGGTGAAGTAACCCTGGTGGAACTTCGTAAAAAGGATGGCTCAGTGACGGAGGTAGTACGTGTGCTTGAAAATGGCCCTGAAACAGAAGTCCAAGTTGGTAGAATGAGAGTTTACGTGGATGAATCTGGTCCCGATACCAAAGTCAAAATAGGAACAAATCCAAGAACGAAGGAGATTTCCCGCTTTAAAACCGATTTCGGTGTCGATTTAGGGATCAATAATTTTCTTCAGGAGGGTAGCTTACCCACTTCAGATCAGCCTTATGCCACCAAAGGCTGGGGTAGCTGGAATGTGGGATTAAACTGGGTAGCTTCTCAGCGTCTAAGCGACGGGTTAAGATGGAATTTCGGCATGGGCTTTCAATGGTACAATTTCAAGTTTGAAAACAGGGATTTTCAAGCCGTCCGCGGCCAAGATGAAATTTCCTTCGTGGAGCGCACCGATGTGACAGGGGTGAAGAGCAAGCTATCCGCTTCTTACCTGACTGCAATGACCTTACTTGAATTGAACCTAGGAAAGGACAAAAGGAACGGCCTTAAACTAGCCGCTGGCCCATACATCGGCTATCGCTTGGGAGGTAGATCCAAATTCGTGTATGAGGAACCAGGCAGTTCCACAGATCGCATCGAAAAGGTAAATACCGGTCTTTACTTGGAAAACCTACGCTATGGATTCCGAGGAGAGGTTGGGATCGGTAATGACATTACGTTCTTCAGTACCTATGATTTGAACGAATTCTTCCAAGCAGGAAAAGGGCCCGCATTGAATCCGGTCACTTTTGGCATCAAAATTCTAATGGATTAACTGAATGATTATGAAAAATTACACACGTTTAGGTCTAGTTGCCTTGCTCCTACTGGTCTCCACGACCTGGGTTGCAGCACAAAATGTAGTGGTGAACACCACTAAAAAATATACTAATATCAAGCAGATCGAAGTTGAAAGCGGCTGGCTAGATGTAAGTTACCAGGGCGGAGAAGGAACGGAAGTATCCGTGGAAGCCTATTTAGAATCCAATATCTCAGACCAAGACATCGTATTCGTAACTGTAGGGGATGTACTCAAGGTGAGCTACAAAAGAAGTGGTGAAAAGTACAACTGGAATGGCAAAAACAAGGGATATCTAAAGATCACTGGTCCCAAATCCATGCAAGTAAGCGTGAGAGGCTCTTCCGGGGAAATCAACTTGACCAACTTAGCTAGCGAAAACACGGTTTTGCAGCTTACCTCAGGCACCGTGGAGGCCGCGCAGATCAAAGGCAATCTAACTTTGACTTCTACTTCTGGCACACTAAAAGCTTCGGGGATTGAAGGCAATGTAGAAGCAAGGCTGACCTCAGGAAATGCCTTCTTGGAAAACATTAGTGGAAAAGTATCTTACGAATCTACCAGCGGCTCATTGGATGCCAGGGATATTGATGGAGAACTTAACGTGCGACTTACTTCTGGCAATGCCAAAATCGAAAATGCAAAGCAGCTGGGCAAACTTTCCTTTACTTCAGGAAATGTGCGCGCTATAAACTCAGGTCTTGGTGCGAATACACAGTTTACCGGTACATCTGGCAACTTCACTATCCAAACACCTTCAGCGCTTAATTCCTTCAATTATTCTTTAAAAGCTTCCTCTGGAAACCTTCGGGTGGGAGGTTCTTCAGGCACAAAATCCTTGGAATTGAATAACAATGCCGCCAATACCGTACGTGGAAACATCACGTCAGGCAACATGACCATCACCAACTGATTGGATTGACCACAACAACGCGAATAGTGCGTTTAGGCAGGCCGGGAAATTTCTCTAAGAAGTTCCCGGTCTTCTTTTTTCAACTTCATCAAGCGGGCCATGCGGTCGGGACTGGGCTTGCCCAAGGAAAAGAATACGAGCGTAATCGCAAAGATCACCACAAACCCTGGATTGCCACTAAACAACAAACCTAGGCTGCTAAGTACGGAGACCAAAAAAAGAAGAAAAAAGCGCTGACGGGTGGCCGAGCAATACAAACTCACCTTGTCCAGGAGGTTTTCCTGAGATAAGCTTTGCTTGATTTTTTTGTGAAACAAGACATAGTGGAGTCCGAGCAGTAGAAATCCCAACCCGAGCAAGGATACTTGTACCAAGACATCCAGCTGGGGCAGGTCCTTGTTAATCGTTGCTGAGTTGTGATAGAGGTAAACTCCGCCAAATATGGGCAAGGAAAGAATCAAAATTACCAAGGTTAGCTGCTCGGTACGGCGATAAAGGGCCCTTAAGGCGTCGTTTTCCATGAGGCTCTCTATTCGATGCTAACTTGAATGTCCTCAGTCATAGGCCTAGAAACGCAGCATAGCACATAGCCATCGGCCATTTCCTTTTCGCTCAAGCCAGCATCTTCGTCCATTTTTACTTGGCCGGCGAGCAACTTGCCACGGCAAGCGGTACACAAGCCACTTTGACAGCTGTAAGGCATGTTGAGCCCTGCAGCCAAGCCCGCTTCAAGGATTGTTTTTCCAGGTCCCACGGTCACAAGGTGCGTTTCACCTTCCAGTAGGATACTTACGTCTCGTGAAAGGACACCTGCCGTAAGCCCTGCTTTGGCATCGGCCTGAGCCTGTGCAGCAGCAGCGGAGTAGAAGCTTTCGCTATGGATTCGCTCTGGGGCCACAGCCAGTTCTTTCAATACCTGCTGGGCTGTCTGCATTAGCCCATCGGGTCCACAGATGAAGTATTCTTCCTGGTAGTCCGGTTCTACTTCAGCCTTGCCAAAAAGATCTTTTAACACAGTTGCAGTAAGTCTACCTCGAAGTCCAGTCCAGGAAGCAGAAGGCTGGCTTAAGTCGTGAATGACAGTAAGGCGATCTGCATTGGCAGTCTCTAACTGCTTCAGCTGGTCAGCAAAAATGATTTCCTCCTCGCTACGGCTGCAATAAAGTAGGGTGATGCGGGAAGCGGGCTCGTTGACCAACACAGACTTCAGGATACCCATGATGGGTGTGATGCCTGATCCGCCGGCAATGAGAAAGAAATGACGGCGGTTTTGGGAGTGAAAAGTCGTGGTAAAAGTGCCCATAGGCTTGAGCACGTTGATGGTTTTTCCTGGAAATACCCGTTCGTTCAAAAAGTTGGAGAATAGCCCCTTGGGAACCCGCTTTACCGAGATGCCCGGAAAAGGATCCACGTAAGGAGAGGTGCAAAGGGAATAGGAACGGCGTTCCTCCTTACCGCCAAACTCCATCACTAGGGTCAAAAACTGCCCCGGCTGGTAGTCTAGGTAGGGTTCGGGCTGCTCAAAATAAAGGGTGACCGTATCGGCCGTCTCTTTGACTACTTCGCGCACCTTGAGGGGTAGGTAGGCGTTACTGGGTGCTTCTTCTGTCTTTTTCTTGAAAAAATTGAACATGATCTCGAGTTTGGGTTGGGCAAAAATAATTCCTCGCTGAATAACAATGGGTGTCGGCGGGCTAAATTTCTTAGGGTAACCCAAAAAACTGCGGGTAAGTTTCGGAAGGGAAGAGAAATCCTATCCTGCAGGCAGAATTTTGGAGGCAATGGATTACCTTTGGGCTTTAAAAATAGGACTTTTCCTCTTTTTCGCTTCGCAAAGTTGACCTTATGGAATTAAATGCCCTGACTGCAGTCTCCTCCGTGGATGGACGTTATGCAGGCAAAACTGCCCCAATTCGTGCTTATTTCTCTGAATTTGCCTTGATCAAGTACCGGGTGCAGGTTGAAGTGGACTATTTCATCGCGCTATGCGAACTGCCGCTACCGCAACTGGCTTCTTTTGATGCGGGCCTTTTTCCGCAGCTGCGGGCTTGGGTGAGTGATTTTTCTTTGGCGGATGCCGAATGGATCAAAACCGCCGAGCGTACCACCAACCACGACGTGAAAGCTGTAGAGTACTTTTTGAAGGAGAAATTTGATTCTTTAGGACTCGAGGAATACAAGGAATTTATCCACTTTGGACTCACCTCACAGGACATTAACAATACCGCAACACCCTTGATGCTCAAGGAAGGACTTCAGGAGGTAATCCTCCCTCAGCTTCACCTGGTCATCGGACAACTTGCCGATCTTGCCGCTCAGTGGGCAAACATTCCGATGCTGGCCAAAACCCACGGGCAGCCTGCCTCTCCTACCCGCTTGGGTAAGGAAATGCAGGTTTTTGTGGTACGCCTCCACAACCAGCTCGACCTACTTGCACAGGTACCCTTTGCAGCCAAGTTTGGCGGTGCCACAGGCAATATGAATGCGCACCACGTGGCTTACCCAAGCATCGATTGGAATGCCTTTGCAGCCAACTTTGTCAACCAGACACTTGGACTTAGCCGCTCCTACCCGACCACCCAGATTGAGCATTACGATCACCTGGCGGCAATTTTTGACGGGCTGAAGCGCATCAACACCATCCTACTTGACCTGTCCAAAGACGTATGGCAGTACGTGGCGATGAATTATTTCAAGCAAAAAATTAAGGCTGGCGAGGTAGGTTCCTCCGCCATGCCACATAAGGTCAATCCCATTGACTTTGAAAATGCAGAAGGTAACCTCGGTATCGCCAATGCGCTCCTAGAGCACCTGGCCGCCAAGCTACCCATCTCTAGGCTGCAGCGTGACCTCACCGATAGCACTGTGCTTAGGGTAGTCGGTGTCCCATTGGCTCACATGCTGATTTCCTTGGAGTCCTTACAAAAAGGGCTAGGCAAGTTGGAGCTCAACCGGGCGGCAATCGATGCCGACCTCGAGGAC
>JBIIFN010000096.1:0-9014 GCA_044237325.1 Algoriphagus sp. | reverse complement strand
AAAAAACTACTTGTCTAGTACAGCTTGGATAGGCTGCCCTGTGCTGCCATTGGGCATGCGAATTTGAAGCAGCTGTGCGAGCGTAGGCACGATGTCAGTCACGGCCGCATAGGCAGCGCTTTTGCCCGGCTTGATGCCCCAGCCATAAAAAGCAATCGGCACATGCGTGTCGTAGCTATAGCCCGAACCGTGGGTGGTGCCTCGCTTTCCTCCTACAAGCCAGCCTGGCTCCAGGACGAGCAAGACATCACCGGATGCCTTGTGGTTGTAGCCCATCTGAAGCAAGTGCGGACGGTACTGCGTAAATTCCTGCCTACGAAGATCCGTGGCGGTGTAGGCTTCTTTAACTCCAGCAAAGCTTAGCACGAAGGCAGCCAAGTCCCGCTGCATCTGCTCAGCATTCATTTTTTTAGCTTGGATGAGCGCATGATTTAGGAAAATCTGCTCGTTGGAAAAGTTGAGAATCCAGTCCCCCTCCCCATAGTTGGCTAGCGCAAAGCCCTTCAATTGGCCAAGTACCATACCGGAATTAAAATTACCGGCCGGAATCTGCTCGCTGAGCAAGTACGTAGGCACTTCGGCTACGGCATGGTCGGCAGAAATAAACACGAGGTACTCGCCCTTGCCTAGCTTCTGATCCAGGTAGCTGAAAAACTGGGCCAGTTCCCGGTCCAAACGCAGGTAGGTATCTTCTACCTCGATGGAAGAGGGGCCAAATCGGTGGCCGATATAATCTGGGCTAGAAAAGCTTACCGCCAGGAAGTCGGTCACTACGCCTTGGCCTAGCTTTTCTCCTTCCAGCGCTGCCATGGCAAAATCCAGGGTAAGGCTATTGCCAAAAGGAGTCGATGCCACAAGACCATAACCCCCATTGGCTTCTTTCAAAGAGTCGAGCACATAAGGAAAAGAAGGGCTGTTTTTGCCAGTAAAGGGAGACTCAAAATCGTTATGATCTGGAAGGCTATTGACATAGGTATTTACCGGGAAAAGCGTGTTCCAGGTTTGTGTCAAATACTGATCCGGACGCTTCTTGGCATTAAAGTCGGCCACCCAGCGAGGCAGCGTTTGGTGGTAATAGGTAGAGGTCATCCAGTCTCCGTTGACGTCATCGTACCAATAAGCATCCCCAGTGTGCCCTACCGGAAGGCTGGCTCCGCGGTCTTTGATTGCAATGCCAATAGCTTTGGCACGGTTGCCTGTCGATAGCCTAAGTTCGTCGGTGATGGTGGTGGTGAGTAAGTTTCTTGGGCTAATCTTCCCGTTTTCTGGCGTTCCACCCACATTCGAAACCAAGGAATCCTCCGCACAGTAAATCATTTTTTTCAAGTAAGGCACATACCAGTTGTTGGCGATGATCCCGTGGGTCGACGGTGTAGCACCCGTGTACACAGAAGCATGTCCAGGACCGGTGTAGGTTGGGATATAGTTATAATGCCCATTGGTCATCATGAATCCCTGCTGGGTGAAGCGCTTGAAGCCTCCCTCCACATAGCGGTCAGCAAAGCGGTAGAGGTATTCTTGGCGCATTTGGTCTACGATGATGCCAACGACAAGCTTGGGCTTTTTGGTCGACTGCTGGGCCGAAGCACTAGAAAAAAAGGTGCATGCCACAAGAAAAACAAAGAGAATACGTTTCATATCAGGTCCTGAATTTTGCCAAAGATACAGAATAGCGGCTGCTCCTACATTAAACTTGTGTTAAATGGAGGGTACTCTCCTCCACTTCATCCGCCACCAAAGCATGCTGCAACTAGCCAGGCTTTGGCTAATTTTTGCCCTCGGCAACAGGATATTTTCCCTAACTTGCAGCTCGATTAGTCTGAGCACTTTACATGAAAACTTACCTTCGGATTCTTTCTTATACCCGTCCCTACGGAAAGTTTATTCCTGCCTACCTGAGCTACACGCTGCTGGCGATTGTATTTGGACTACTCAACTTCACGCTCTTAAAGCCTCTTTTTGACGTTATTTTTGAGCAAGTAGCACCTGCTTCGCTGGAAAGCTTCCGAACTAAGCCCGCCTTTAGCCTTTCCCTAGATTACTTTATTGCCCTGTTCAACCACCTGTTTTTGCAGGTCAGTGAAACCTACGGCAAGTTTGGCACGCTCCTATTTGTTTGCGTGATCATCGTAGGTTCTGTCTTTCTGTCCAACCTATTTACCTACCTCTCTGGCGTCGTCTTGGCACAAGTTCGGGCACAAGTGATCAAGGAAATGCGTAGGGACATCTATGACAAGGTGAGCCACCTCCACCTAGGCTACTTCACCAACGAACGCAAAGGAGACCTCATCTCAAAGATGACCAACGACATCCAAGAGGTAGAAAACACCATCGTGCAGTCGCTACGTGTGATTTTTCGCGAGCCTGCCACCATCCTCCTCTACTTCGGGGTGCTGTTTTTCATGTCCGTCCCCTTGACGCTATTTACCATCCTGATCATCCCAATCTCCGGCGCCATCATCGGAGGCATCACCAAGAGACTAAAAAAGACAGCAATCCAAAGCCAGCAGTCACTCGGAAGAATCGTCACCATTTTGGACGAAACCCTAGGCGGTATGCGTGTGGTCAAAGCCTTCAACGGGGAGCATTTTGTGAAGGGAAAATTTGACCAGGAAACAGACTTCTACTCCGATGTCAACGTGAGCATGGCCAAGAAAAATGAGCTTGCAGGGCCCATTTCTCAGTTTCTAGGCGTCAGCGTCGTAGCAGGCATCCTCGTATACGGGGGCAACTTGGTGCTCAGCGGCGCCTCCAGCCTCAGCGCCTCCAACTTCATCACCTACATCATCATCTTTACCCAGGTGCTCAACCCGGCCAAAGAAATCTCCCGAGCAATGTCCAGCATCCAGCGCGGCATCGCCTCTGCTGACCGGATTTTTGAAGTCATCGATACGCCAAACCAGGTTACGGCTCCTACCGCACCCAAATCGTTTGGCCAATTTGCCCAGAAAATTGAATTCAAGGACGTGAGCTTCGCCTACGGAACCCATAGCGTCTTGAGCAACATCAACTTTACCCTAGAAAAAGGCAAAACCATCGCGCTGGTAGGTCCTTCAGGCGGGGGCAAATCCACGCTGGCAGATTTGGTGCCGCGGTTTTATGACCCTACCGCCGGACAAATTTTAATCGACGGCATCGACCTCCGCGAGCTCTCCACCGAGGCACTGCGCAGCCAACTCGGCATCGTCACCCAAGAGTCCATCCTATTCAACGATACGGTCTACAATAACATTGCCTTTGGTCTAGCCGGCATCACCGAAAGCCAAGTGGTGGAAGCGGCCAAAATTGCCAACGCACACGAGTTCATCTCCAAGCTGGAGCAGGGCTACCAAAGCAGCATTGGAGACCGCGGGTCCAAACTCTCGGGAGGGCAGCGCCAGCGACTCAGCATCGCGCGTGCAGTACTGAAAAATCCTCCCATCCTCATCCTCGACGAGGCCACCTCGGCGCTAGATTCAGAATCCGAACTCCTCGTGCAGGAAGCCATCACCAAGCTGATGAGCAACCGCACCACCTTGGTCATCGCCCACCGCTTGAGCACGATCCAGCATGCGGACGAGATCTTGGTTATCGACAAAGGACAAGTGGTGCAGCGCGGTACCCATGCCGAGCTGATGGAACAAAAAGGCCTCTACCAGAAGCTCTCCACGATACAGTCGGTTTGATCGATTCCTCTCGCCTCCGGCAAAAAAGCAGCTTCACCAAAAGTACTGCTCCACAAAATTTTCGCCCAAGGCATAAATCCCCTTAATTCGGGTATATTCGTTTATTCACCTTTCTTTTTTAAACTAAGCTATGGTTGCAAAAACTTTTGGAAGTGCGGTCGCAGGTGTGGACGCCAACCTCATCACCATCGAGGTCAATGTGGGCCAGGGTACCAATTTCTTTATGGTGGGCTTGCCTGACTCGGCCGTCAAAGAATCACAACAGCGGGTAGAATCTGCCCTCAAATATTTCGGTTTCCGCATGCCTCGGCAGCGTGTGGTGGTCAACCTAGCCCCTGCAGACGTGCGCAAGGAAGGCTCTGCCTACGACCTCCCCATCGCCATGGGCATCTTACAGGCATCAGAACAGGTCAACTTCCCTGACTTAGATAAGTATGTCCTCATGGGGGAACTCTCCCTGGACGGCAAGTTGCGCCCCATCAAAGGGGTGCTCTCCATCGCCATCGAGGCACGGAAGCGGGGGTTCAAGGGATTTGTCCTTCCCCTCGAAAATGCGAAGGAGGCCTCCATCGTGAATAACATCGACATCATCGGCGTCGAAACCCTAGACCAAGCCGCAGATTTCTTGCTGGGCAACCTGAAAATTGAGCCCTTGGTGACCGACACCCGAGAGATTTTTTACCATGCCATCGACAGCCCTGAGTTTGACTTTGCGGACGTACAAGGCCAAGAAAACATCAAGCGCGCCATGGAAATCGCCGCTGCAGGAGGGCATAACGTGATCATGATAGGCCCTCCCGGAGCAGGCAAAACCATGCTCGCCAAGCGCCTTCCCTCCATCCTTCCCCCGCTTACCTTACAAGAAGCCTTGGAAGCAACCAAGATCCATTCCGTTGCGGGTAGACTCGGAAAACACGCCTCCCTACTCTCTCAGCGGCCCTTTCGCAGCCCCCACCACACCATTTCTGACGTCGCTTTGGTTGGGGGAGGTGGCAACCCGCAGCCAGGAGAGATTTCCTTGGCCCACCACGGGGTGTTGTTTTTGGATGAACTCCCCGAATTCAAGCGCTCGGTACTGGAAGTGATGCGGCAGCCGTTGGAAGACCGCAAAGTTACCATCAGCCGTGCCAAGGTGTCGGTGGATTTTCCGGCCAACTTCATGCTGATTGCCAGCATGAACCCCTGCCCCTGTGGCTACTACAACCACCCCGAAAAGGAATGTGTCTGCGGGCCGGGGGTAGTACAACGCTACTTGAACAAGGTCAGCGGCCCCCTACTGGACCGCATTGATCTACATGTGGAAGTAACTCCCGTGCGCTTTGAGGAGATGACCTCCACCCGCAAAACCGAGTCCAGCAAGGACATCCGCAGCCGCGTGATGAAGGGGCGGGAGCGTCAAAAAATACGTTTTGAAAACAACCCCGAAGTTTTTTGTAATGCGATGATGCCCTCGCACCAGGTGAAGCAGGTGTGCCAGATCAGCGATGCCGGCCGCAACCTACTCAAAACCGCCATGGAGCGCCTCGGCCTTTCCGCTCGGGCCTACGACCGCATCTTAAAAGTGGCCCGCACCATTGCAGACATTGCCGACAGCGAGGACATCCGCGTGGAGCACCTGGCCGAAGCCATACAGTACCGCAGCCTGGATAGAGAGGGCTGGGCGGGGTAGGTAAAAAAATATGGTTGAGTTCTCCAAACTCATTATCCTTTTGGATTCAATCTCTTTATCCCTTTGGAACTCGGTGAGGAATACCACCCTTATAAGTTCTTTTAATTCTTTTCATTTCCATCCACTTTTATTGTCCTACCAATAAATATGGGATGAATTAAAAAACCACCTCTTTTGGGAGGTGGATTAATTAATTAGGGGAAAAAGATTTCTGTTAAATTTCTTGACCATTTTCAAATTTTTTGGTGTACTGAAAAGAACCATCATTATAAAAATATTCCCAAACACCTTCTTCCTGTCCATTGAGATAATTTCCTTTTCCCCATAATTGTCCATTAAAATGAAAGGATTCCCAAAGACCATCTTTCTTACCATTGAGATAATTCCCCTTTTCATATAATTCACCATTTTTGTAAAAGGACTCATAATGTCCTTCTAGTAGGCCATTGTGATAATTTTCTCTTCTATCACCATCTGATGATAATTCCAAAGAAATAAAGAAATTTTCCGTCATTTCGTCGACAATTTCCTTGGCAATTTTGTTAATGATTGTGGGTTTCTTTTTTCCAAACACATAAAGAATATTTTCTTTCATTTCATTTCCGAGTTTCTTATAATAAGGAAGTTCCTTTTTTTCTTCCTCATCTTTTTTTTCAGATTCGTTCTTTATTTCTGATTCTTTAGATTCAATTTGATATTCCCAAAAGCCTTCTTTCTTTCCATTTAGATAATTTCCTTTTTCTTTTAATCGACCATTCTCATAGCAGATTTCGCAATTACCATCTCTCTTTCCGTTGAGATAATTCGTTTTTTGATATAATTGTCCATTATCGTAGAAGGATTCCCAAAGACCATCTTTGTTTCCTTTGATAAAATTTCCTTTTTCCCTTAATTGTCCATTATTGAAATAAAATTCAAATAGACCATCACTTTTATTTTCGGAATAGTATCCCTTTTCTTTTAATTGACCATCATCGTAGAAGGATTCCCAAACTCCTACTTTATCCCAATTAGAATAGTTTCCTGTTTCTTTTAATTGACCATTACTAAAATAAAAATTCCATATTTCTTGTCTATTATTATTTTGGTAGTTTCCTTTTTCCATTAATCCTCCATTTACATGGTAGAATTCCCATTCCCCCTCTCTATTCCCATTTTTATAGTTCCCTTTTCCTCTCAACTGTCCATTGTGGTGATATTCTTTCCATAGACCCTCAAAAATTTTTCCATTTTCATAGGTTAAAGAATTAAGTAAAATCCCTTCACTAAAATATTTTTGGACCCCATGAAAAAGATTGTTTTTCATTTGGTGACTTTCCTTCAAAGTTCCATAATTAAACACAAGATTTTGAGTTACTTCACCATTCTCATCACAAATTTCAAAGACACCATCCTTTTTACCTTCCCAATAAGTCCCTCTTTCTTTTAGAACTCCACTCTCAAAATATTCTGTCCAAACCCCATCCCTTTTTCCTTTGTAATTGTTCCCCACAAGTTTCAAACTTCCATTAGGATAAAACTCTTCAAACGATCCATCCTTTACTTTTTCATTCTCAATTGAAATTTTCTGAATCACTTCAGAAGAGGAGAGATTTGAAATTTTCTCCAATAAGTTTGATTCAACCTTTGAAATAGAAGAATTTACAAAGTATAGAATAACTCCAACTCCTATAAGGATATAAAAAAGTCCATCACCAGAAGGTAAACTCCAACCTTCAAAAAGGTATAGGTATAATCCCCCTCCTAAAAACAACCACAAAACAAAAATTCCAAAACTTGATAATCCTTTCATGTTTTTTCTCCTTTATGTTCCTCTATTGAATAACTTCTCTAACTCTAAAAATAGGTCAAATATTATCTTCATTCAAATAATGTGAGTTTGAATTCATTAGAAATTCTTTTTGGTTTCCCATTTATTCAAAGAAAAAAATGTAACACTAAACCCTTGAATCAATCTTACTTAACTTCCAACTATGATGTATTTATTATAATTGAATAATTGGCTAACACTAGATTCAAAAATGAAGTAATTATAACCTAATCATCAAAAAAGCCCTCCGCTATTCACGAAGGGCTTTCTACTTGTAAACTCGATTCCAAATACGAATCACTTCAGTACTTCAATTTTCATCTTAGCATAAAACTGCCGTGGACCGTCGACCGTGGACTAAAAATCAAATATCAAACTTAATCCCCTGCGCTAGCGGCAGCTGGGTGGAGTAATTGATCGTATTCGTTTGGCGTCTCATGTAGGCCTTCCAGGAA
Source organism: Algoriphagus sp. (assembly GCA_044237325.1). Taxonomy (GTDB): domain Bacteria; phylum Bacteroidota; class Bacteroidia; order Cytophagales; family Cyclobacteriaceae; genus Algoriphagus. The sequence goes on along the minus strand of JBIIFN010000096.1, from coordinate 1,415 downwards.
TCGGAGCCTGACTCACGTCCTCCGCCGGTTTCCTTTTCTCCCCCAAAAGCTCCTCCAATCTCTGCTCCCGAAGTGCCGATGTTCACATTGGCAATGCCACAATCAGATCCGGAAACAGCAAGAAAAGCTTCTGCTTCCCGCATATTGGTGGTCATGATGGCTGAGGAAAGTCCTTGTGGCACGCCATTCTGCAAGGCGATGGCCTCAGGCAGTGTGCTGTACTTGATCAAGTACAAGATAGGAGCAAAAGTCTCGTGCTGCACGATGTCGAAGTGATTCTCTGCCTCGTAGATGGCTGGCTTCACGTAGCAGCCCGACTCATAGCCTGCTCCAGAAAGTACGCCTCCTTCGACTACCGCTTTTCCTCCAGCAGCTTTCACCTGTGCGATAGCGGCTAGGTAGTTCTCCACCGCCTGGGTATCGATCAATGGGCCAACGTGGTTTTTCTCATCCAAAGGATTGCCAATGACTAACTTGCCGAAAGCAGCCGCTAGTCGATTCTTTACTGCATCATATACATTCTCCTGCACGATCAAGCGACGCGTAGTCGTGCAGCGCTGTCCTGCCGTTCCTACCGCGCCAAACAAGGCCCCGCGAATTGCAATCTCCAAATCGGCATGCTCGGTGATGATGATGGCATTGTTGCCCCCAAGCTCCAACAAGGAACGACCCAATCGCTCGCCTACTGCCTTGCCTACCTGCTTGCCCATGCGGGTGGAACCGGTGGCAGAAACAAGTGGAATGCGTGAATCTTGGGACATCAAGGCGCCGATGGCGGCATCCCCCACGATCAAATTGGAAATTCCCTCAGGAAAACCGTGTTTGGCAAATATCTTCCCCACAATGTGCTGGCAGGCAATGGCCGACAGTGGGGCTTTTTCCGAAGGCTTCCAAAGACATACGTCACCACAGACCCAAGCCAAGGCGGTATTCCAAGCCCAAACGGCCACCGGGAAGTTGAAGGCGGAAATAATACCCACAACCCCGAGTGCATGCCACTGCTCGTACATGCGGTGACCCGGACGCTCAGAATGCATGGTCAAGCCATATAGCTGTCGGGATAATCCTACTGCAAAATCACAGATGTCAATCATCTCCTGTACCTCACCCAAACCTTCTTGGTAGGATTTGCCCATCTCGTAAGACACGAGCTTACCCAAGTCGGCCTTTACTTCGCGCAAGGCATTGCCAATCTCACGAACAATCTCTCCACGCTGGGGCGCAGGCACCAACCGCCACGATTCAAAAGCCACCTGCGCCTGCGTGAGCACAGTTTCGTAGGTTTCTGCGGAAGCCATCTGCACACTGGCAATGGTGGCCCCATCGGCAGGGGAGTTGGAAGAAAAATAAGCCGCCCCTGAATCTAGCCAGTTCATACCGGTGGATGAACCCAAGTTGGAGGCCGTGATGCCAAG
>JBIIFN010000095.1:0-9106 GCA_044237325.1 Algoriphagus sp. | reverse complement strand
AACCAACGAAACAGAAAACTACATGCCTTTGGCATTGGACCTCTCGCACCGCATCCTTTTGGAACTAGCAGAATTGCGCAGAGAGAATAAGGACATGCCTTACCTACGTCCTGACTCCAAGTCTCAGGTGACGATCGAATACTCCGATGACAACGTGCCTCAGCGCATCGATGCCATTGTAGTATCTACTCAGCACGACGACTTTGACGAGGAAGGAAAGATGCTTGCCAAAATCAAGTCCGACATTATCAACATCTTGATCCCACGCGTGAAGGCCAAGTTGAAGCCTTCGCTACAAAAACTATTTACTGACCAGATCACCTACCACATCAACCCAACGGGCAAGTTTGTGATCGGTGGACCACACGGCGACACTGGACTTACTGGAAGAAAAATCATCGTAGATACCTACGGTGGCAAGGGTGCTCACGGAGGAGGAGCCTTCTCTGGCAAAGATCCTTCCAAAGTAGACCGCTCTGCGGCTTACGCGACTCGTCACATTGCCAAGAACATGGTGGCAGCGGGTATCGCAGACGAGATCTTGGTGCAGGTATCCTATGCGATTGGCGTTGCCAAGCCGATGGGTATTTACATCAACACCTACGGCACGGCCAAGGTGAACTTGAGCGATGGAGAAATTGCGAAGAAAGTGGAAGGCATCTTCGACATGCGTCCCTATGCCATCGAGCAGCGCTTGAAGTTGCGCACGCCGATCTACCTAGAAACAGCTGCGTATGGCCACATGGGTAGAGAGAGCGTGGTGGTAGAGAAAACCTTCACTTCCCCTTACCGTCCAGCCATCACCCAGAAGGTAGAGTTATTTACCTGGGAGAAGTTGGATTACGTGGATCAGGTGAAGAAGGAATTCGGAATCTAAGACCTAGACCAAACCATAAAATAGAAACGGTGCGAGCGAATGCTTGCACCGTTTTTTTGGTTTATGGGTCTGCTCGTGATTTGCAATCACGAGCATTTATCCTTGAATTTTTAATTCCCTCTAGCACGAATCTTCTTTTTTTACGCAGATTAAAACAGAAAAGACCCGCTGATTTTTTTTGTAGAGAGGTTACTAAAAACCAATCCCTTTGCGCCCTGCCTGCGGTAGGCAGGCTTGCGCGTCATTGCGAGAATAATGATCTTCTTTCTGCCCGGGGAACAACTCATTACCGCTTCAGCATTAGCCAACCCTTCGGGTCTACCTCAGGTATGCTGCTGCTGGTGACCAATACCCCCTTTTTTCCAATCAAGAGTTTTTGACTACCGGCTGAAGTGTTGATTTCCACCGGGATTTCAAAGTCAATCCCTTCCAAGGCAATTCGATACCCCGCCTTTCCTTGTTTGCTTACCTTCAGTTCGGGCAGGTTGGTGGTCTCCAAGTAAAGCTTAAAAAACCCTTCCAAATTTTGACCCGTGTAGCGCTGGATAAAATAGGTAAAATCTTTCGTCGTCACTAGATTTTGGTAGGTAAACTGCTTCTCATTAACAAAGGCTTTTAGGGCGGGGAAAAAGAGTTCGTCGCCCAAGACCCCCCGAAGGGAGTGGATGACCATCGCCCCCTTGGTGTAGATTTCAGGATGGTAAGCTGTTTTTTCGCTCGAGTTTGGTGGACTCAGCACAGGTCGAGCATGCGGTATTCCCCTTGATTCGGCTCTGGCTTTTTTGAAGTAGGCTTCTGGCCCTCCATGCTCCCAGTAGAAAAGCCAGTCTCCATAGGCTGTTAGGCCCTCGTGAATCCACATATCGGCCCAGTCGCCTACAGAAACCTTGTTGCCAAACCATTCGTGGCCCAGTTCATGGTGCAGTAGCCAGTCGTACTTGACTTTTCCCATGGGGACAAACTGGAAATTATTTCCATAGGCATTGATGGTTTGGTGTTCCATGCCCAAGTAGGGCGTTTCTACCACTGCGATCTTGTCCTCCGGAAAAGGATATGCGCCAAAGTATTTTTCATGGGTTTTTGCGCTTGCGGAGAGTACATCCAATAGTCCTATGGCGCGGGCTTTGTTTTCTTGCAGCACCCAAACCTCCATAGGAATCAATGCACCCGAAACGGAGCGAAACTCGGTTTGCGCCTTTTCAAAAACCCCTAAGGTGAAGTTGATATTATAGTTGTTGATGGGGTAAGCAGTGGCCCAATGGTAGCTGAGACTGGTTTCTTGCTCGGTTATTTTTACCAAGCGCCCGTTTGCGGCGATGGCATAGGGCTTGGGTACCGTGATGTGCAGGTCAACCCCGTTTTGAGGCTCGCTGGAGGGATGGTCAAGCGCTGGCATAAACACTTTTGCTCCCTCGCCTTGGCAGGACAAGCCCATCCAATGGTTGCCAAAGCTGTCTTTTTCCCACGTAAATCCCCCCGTCCAGGGAGGATTTTGTGCAATGGGGGTTTTGCCACCATAAAAAATCTGTACTTCCTTGCAGCTACAGTCAATGGGAATGATGTCCAGCAGGTCGTTTTGGTGGGAAAAGGCAACTTCCTTTCCGTCCATTAGCACCTTGGTCACCCTGTAGGCATCAATAAGTTGAAACCGTAAGGTATCCAGGCGCTCGGTTGCCTCAAAGGTGATTGTGGAGGAGCCTTGCAGCGCTTGGCTCTCGGGCAATAAGGTCAAGTCAAGTCGGTAATGGAGGATGCGCATCTTCGCCTGCAGCGGATCTAGTGGACCACCCCAGTCCCAACTTTGTGCCTGACTAAGGGAGTGGATGAGGAGAAGCTGAAGGAGGAGGAGCAAGATTTTTTTCATGGCGCTGTTGGTAAAAAGGATGGCCTGCCTCGTTGAAGAACACGCAAGCAGTTGCTAAAAAAAGCCGCTCTCAAGGTATCCTCTAGGAGCGGCTTTTGGAGATTAGTCTTCGGCGTAGTTGAACGCGTCTACTTGTTCTTTGATCCAATCCTGGTATTTGCTACGAAGAAATTCGCTCCACTCTTCCTTGTAGTTAGACCCTTCCAATAGAAATTGGAATGCTGTGCTGGCTTTGGGATTGCTTAGTGCGCTGACCAAGTCTTCGGCTAGTGTGCGCTCTTTTACCCTACGGTCCACAAAATCTTGCATGAGCTGGTGCTCTTCGGCAGCCTCAAGTCGGGTAAACTCCGCAAAATTGTCCGGTTGGTCTTCGATCTCATCGAGGATGTCTTCTTCCTCCTCTGTTAAGTCATAGTTGAAGTGGTCTTCATCGTCTGGCAGGTGGTGGATCTTCTTCTTGTCTACCTGATAGAAGCAGACCTTGCCTTTAAGTAATTGGGTAGCAATAAATTCTACCTCTTTTTCAGTAAGCGAAAGCATGGATGGGGTTCAGCATGTGTTAAAAATGACCTAATCGAAAGTTCAGCAAATTGTTTCATACATTTTACGCCCGAGGGCAAAAAAATTACATCAATCGAGGCGGTTGATGATTTTTTCTAAAAGGGTAGCATCCAACTCATGGCCTCCCGAGAAGGTCAAGAGATTCAGGGGCTTGCCAAGAATCTCGAGGAGTTCGGTTTGCTTCTTTTTACTTTCTTCGGTGATCAGTTCGTCACGATCCCCTAGGACCACCTGGATGTCGGTGTGGGCAAATTTTTCCTTGGCAACATCCAAGACAAGGTCGTGTGCAAATCCACCGCCCCAAAGCACCATCGTTTCGAGTTGTCCTACCCATTGGCTGGCCCATCGGGTACCTGTGGCTGCTCCTTGCGAAAATCCCAAGAGGTGAACTCTTGGCGCGCTACCAAATTGCGAAAGCAGGCTGTCCATCAGCTGATTCAGTAGGCGATGGTTGTTGGCAATGGCCATTTCCCGCTGGTAGCTAGTCATCCAGTTGGCGCCTACTCTCCCCTGAAATTCCTTTAAATAGTTGTAGTTGGTGCCTTCAGGAGCGATAATGAGCCGCTCAGGAGATGCGAAGGGGAGAAATTTTCGAATAAAAAATTCTGCCAGCTGCCCATAGCCATGGAGCACAAGCCAAATTTCCTGCTCCGTTCCGCTAGGGTCATGTGACAGGAAATAGGGGGCTTCATAGGAGAAGTGGAGGGATTTTTTCATGGCTCAACTGTTCAGGTCGTCAAACTTGAGCGGGAGCAAGTGGTGGATCCCCTGGATACGGATGACCTTGCCATCGGCACGAAGCAGGAGGAGTGTTATTGGCTTGCCAAACCTGTTTTCAACTTCGTTGATGGTTTGCCTACACATGCCGCAGGGGGAGACTTCTGCCCAGTTGTCTTCACCGGCGCGCTGCGCGACGATGGCGAGCGTAACCGGGGCTAGATCTGGAAAGTTGGCCCCCACGTAGCCAAGAAGTAGGCGTTCGGCGCAGGTGCCTACGGGGAAGCTTACGTTTTCTTGGTTGGAGGATTGGTGGATGTCTCCATTTTCAAGTACAAGGGCTGCACCCACATGAAACTTGGAATAGGGGGCATAGGCTCTCTTGGAAATCTCTTGGGCACGGATCAGTAGCGCACGTTCTTGGGCGTCCAATTCGGAGGGCAGCAGCAACTCCATCTCGGAAATTTGGGTGATTTTAGGCAAGGGCATCTATCGGTTAGGATACTAGCGAACGTTTAAGCTACATAAATGTTCCCTAAATCTTTTCTTTTGGCTTTTTCACCCCAAAAAAAAGGAGCAATTTTATCCAGCTAAACTCATCCGCATGCGCGTTACCCTGATTTTTGGAGCGGGAAAATCCTCCACCTACTTGATCGATTACCTCGCTGACAGCTGCCAACAAGGCGAGCGAACGCTACTTGTGGCGGATCTGGATGTGGACTTGGCTGCAGCCAAACTTAAGGGGAGAAAGCATACCCAGGCGCTTTCTGTGGCCTTGGAGGATGAGACAGCCCGGCGTGCACTCGTTGCCAAAGCCGACCTAGTCATTTCCATGCTTCCCGCCTTTCTGCATCCCGTGCTGGCGGCAGATTGTCTGGCCTTGGGGAAGCATTTTTTCACCGCCTCTTACGAAAGTGAGGCGTTGCGAGGCATGCGGTCGGAGATTGAAGCCAAAGGTCTTCTTTTTCTTAACGAGTGTGGGCTAGACCCAGGAATTGACCACATGTCTGCGCTGAAAATCATCCATGAAGCTAAAGCAAAGGGGGAGGAGATTCGCTCTTTCACCTCCTATTGCGGAGGCTTGCTGGCCCCTGAAAGTGAGGACAACCCCTGGAAATACAAGTTTACCTGGAACCCCCGCAATGTAGTCCTAGCAGGTCAAGGCATGTCCAAGTTCTTGGACCATGGGGAACTGAAGTTGGTTCCCTACCAGCAGTTATTTAAACGTGTAGAAACGATCCATTTCCCTGGCTTGGGAGATTTTGACGGCTACCCCAACCGGGATTCTTTGAACTATCAGGCCATTTATGGCTTGGAGCAGGTGGATACCCTCCTTCGCGGGACACTTCGGCGGGCAGGCTTCTGCAAGGCATGGGACGTATTTGTGCAGCTAGGCATGACAGACGATACTGTATCTCTGCAGCTACCACTTGGTAGCAGCTACAGGCAGTTTTTAAATACCTTTCTACCTTGGTCTGAGCAACTTTCGGTGGAGGAGAAATTGGCTGAAGTATTTCCAGACCTGGACTTTCCCACCTTTGAAAAGTTACAGTGGCTTGGATTTTTTGAGTCTAAATCGTTACCAAAAACGGTGGGCAGTCCAGCGCTATTGCTTCAGGCGATACTTGAGGAGCACTGGGCATTACAGCCAGCAGACCGGGACCTGATTGTGATGCAGCACCAGTTTGAGATTCAAACCCAGTCGGGGATCAAAAAAGTCATTTCCAGCTTGGTTCAAGAGGGGCAAGACGCGACCTATACGGCCATGGCCAAGACAGTGGGCCTACCGTTAGCGATTGCGGCGGATCTTTTTTTGAAAGGAGAAATTTCACTTCGTGGCCTACAACTACCCGTGGTTCCGGAATTGTATATCCCAATTTTGGAGGCCTTGGAAAAGGAGGGAATTCGATTCGAGGAGCGGGGGGTGAATTGAAAATTGTCCACAGTCGACTGTCCACGGCCCACAGCTCATTTTATGGAACTTCAAATTTCACCTTCATTCGGCTACTGGTAATTGAACCGAAAAGCAATACAAAAAAAGACCAACTGGCTAGTTGGTCTTTTTTTGTATTTAGGGTCTCCAATCTGCGGGGGGATCCAGGAATGCCCCCGATACTACGCGGCAATCGTCTTGAATGACCGCTCGATTTTGCTTGAAAGTCAAGTCATTTTTATCCACATAGATTCGACGGGAGGTTTCTCCTCCTGCCATGAAGTACCCGAGGACCACCTCGTCAGGATTGTCCAAACTGAGCATGTTTCCGCGGAGGGTTGCTGGAGGGGGATCAAAAATGGAACCCGAGATTTCTGCCTGTTGCTTGACCAAACGCAAATAACGATATGCTTCTTGGGAGACGCTGTATTGCTTTAAGTCCATTCGGAATTTGTTGACAAAACGGAAGCCATCGTCTGCGATGAAGGAGGCAGGAATTTTTGTGTTCAAGCCATTGAAGTTGTCGTCGTTGGATACAAATAGACTTAGGTTGTTGCCAGCTTCATAGCGGAAACACTGGACACAGCAGTCTTTTGGTTGCGGTGTGCGGTTTGGGTTTGCAGTTGTAGGTCGAGGGGTAAATAAATCTGGGCGAGTCTCCAAGATGTATACTGCTGGACCATTTTTCCAATAGTAGAAGTTGTTCTGATCTGCAGGATCTTTCAGCCCTGCAATCAGCTGAATCCCTGATTTTGGAACTTCACTGCCTTCAGTAGGGACGGTAACGGTGCGAATCTCCAGTGATTGAATAGCGGGTACCGAAGCTACTTTCTCTGGGGTGGAGGTGTAGACTTTACCCTCTGCAGTTAAGATCTGCAGCGTGTAGGATTTGCCTACTTGTGCACTAAAGGTAGACGGAGTGAAGTAGGTGCCTTTGGCATCTGCTCCTTCGGTAAGGAAAGTGACCGTGCCTTCGTTGTCTCGGACAACTACTGTAGCCAAAGAGACTGGACGGATAAGACCTTCAAAAATACTCCCATAGGTAGCACTTCGAGTGAGGGTAATGGCATGAGGTCCTGGCCCAGTGGAAATGATTCCTTCTACGGTCAGGAGTTGAGCGCCTTCAGGTACCTCCACCTCGTAGGGATCTACGCAGGCCATTGGAAGTACAAGTAACAGGTAAATTAGTCTTTTCAACATGGCTTAGAAGCTAATGGCATAACTCAAACTTGGAAGTGGAATCCCCAAAAGGGCCAATCGGAAGGCCTGTGGGGGTTGTTGAGGGGCATCGTCAAAGAAGATGGAGAAGGGATTCTTTCTTCCGTACACGTTGAGTACAGAGAAAGTCCACTGGCCATCAAAAAACTTCCCTTCGCCTTTAAACTTAAAGTTGAGCGAAAGATCAAGACGGTGGAAGTCGGGGAGACGCTGCTGGTTTCGACTATTGAAGTAGGCAAGGTTATTGCCAGAGAAGTCAAACTTGGCCTCTGGAAAGGTAATCGGTCTACCGGTGCTGTAGGCAAAAGTGGCAGAGAACGAGGTATTCGTACTCACCTTGTAGTTACTTACGAAGGTCAAGTCATGGGGCTTGTCAAAGTTGGAGGCATACCATGCACCATTGTTGATGTTTTCCTCTTCAAATGGAGTAATTACGCGTCTCAAGGAACGAGAATAGGTGTAAGAAATCCAACCGGTGAGTGTGCCTAGGTTTTTCTTCACGTAGAGCTCCATTCCATACGATTGCCCTTGTGCGGGGATCAACTCAGTTTCTAGGTGATTTTGCAAGATGAGGTTTGCGCCATCCTTATATTCCACCACGTTTTGAAGGTCTTTGTAGTAGACCTCTACTGAGGTTTCGAAGATGTTGCCTTTAAAGTTGTTGTAGTAGCCAAGGGAAAATTGATCTGCAATCTGTGGCTTCACAAAACCATCGCTGAGCTTCCATACGTCTGATGGAGCAATGGTGGCCGTATTGGAGATCAGGTGGATAAACTGGTACATTTTATTGTAGCCCAACTTCACCGAGCTGGCCTTATTGAAGGAGTACCGGAAGGAAGCTCGTGGCGCTAGCCCATCGTAGGTTTGGATGAGCTCGCCTGCGGCGTAGTTAGTTTCCCCAATGGCCGAACCATCGGAAACAGGGCGGCCTTCCTGGTAGCTACGCACAGTCCGTTCGCCTAGGTATTGGTAGAGGTCGTAGCGGAGTCCATAGGATAGTCCAATTTTTTCACCGAGCTCCAGTTCGTGCTGGAAGTGGGCAGCCATCTCTCGACCTGCCTCGTTCTGCACTTTTTTAGGCAGGATGTCTTCTTCCGTCCCGCTAGGAATGAGTTCCCCTGGCTGTATGCTTACTTGCTTGTATTCTGCTCCAGCGGTAAAGGTTTGGGTAGGACTCAAGCTATAGCTAAAGTAGGTTCTACCACCCATGTCCTTGATGTCGGAATTGATGTCAAAGTTGTTGAGTCCTGACTGGTTGAAGATGCCGTAATCGTAGACCGAGTAGAAGGCATTGGTTTCCATCTTAAGTTTCTTGCTCAGCTGACTTTTCCAGTTGAGGGAGTGGGCGTTGTTTTGCCAAGAGATGGTCGTATCCGAGGCAAAGGCAAAGTCATCGTAGCTGGTGTAGTAGCTGTAGGTAAATTCGTTGTTTTCGGAAATTGGTGCACTAATCACCACGTTGCCGTCGTAAAAATTAGCATTGGAGTTGTTGAGCGTGGTATTGCTCAGCGACTGCAGGAGCCAATTGATATAGGAAATTCGAAATCCTCCGAGGATGGAGACCTTGTCCTTGATGATCGGTCCGTTTACAGAGATTTTTCCAGAGAAGTTGCTAAGCATCAGCTCTCCCCCGTAGCTATCGACGCTACCTGCCTTGGGGAGGATATCTAAGATCGCTGAACTCCTGCCTCCAAAGCGTGCGGGTACCACTGCCTTGTAGAGCGTCACGTCATTGACCATGTCTGGGTTGAAGGCCGTAAATAGGCCAAACATGTGTGAAGGATTGTAGATGGGTGCGCCCGCAAACTGGATCAAGTTTTGGTCTACCCCTCCCCCACGAACGTTGAGGCCAGAGGAGGCTTCACCTACCTGACTGACACCAGGAAGGGTAGCTAGTGAGCGTACAATATCGATTTCTCCCATAAAGGGAGGCATT
>JBIIFN010000012.1:0-29544 GCA_044237325.1 Algoriphagus sp. | reverse complement strand
GCTCTCCCTTCCCGCCTATTCCCAAAGTTACCAGCTAGCGGTAGGGTCTAACCTGACCTCCTACCTGTTTGTGAACTCCAACTCCATCAATCCGGCCAATCTGCGTGCAGCTTCAGGAATGCACCTGAGCCTACACCGAGAGGCAGCAATCTCCAATGACTTCTACTACGACTTGGGGATCAACTACAACCAGTTCAATACGGTAGGAGACGTGCAAAACATCCCGATGAGCTACAATACCGACTTTATCGGCCTTGGAGCAGGGATAGGACCTCGCATCCAGCTGGGCAAGAGCCTATCCGTGGTGGTCAAGGGCCGCGTGTCAGCGGTGAAGATGATCAATGGCAATCAAATGCTGCTGAATCGCTACATCAACCTGGCCGATGACGATCAGTTTAACTCCATCCGTACGATGTACGGCTTGTCCCTAGAGCTACGCAAGCAGATCAACTCCCAGGTGAGCACTTTTGTGAGCTACCAATACATGACCAGCTACAAGCAATTTATCGAACCCAACAAGACCGGTACTTCTACGGTCAACTTTATTCCCACTACGTTCAGCCTTGGCCTTGTGCTTAGCAACTAATTAAGTTTATGAAAAAAGTAATTTTCTCCCTCGCGCTCTTCCTTACTTGTTCCCTCCTAGCCGTTGCCCAGAAGGGGATCTCTTATCAGGCAGTCATCTTGGATCCCAAGCCGATTGAGATTCCGGGTCAAGACATCACAGGCCAACCCTTTGTGAATGGGGAGGTATCCTTAAAGTTTAAGCTCTTCTCCTCCACCTTTGTGCAGGAGTTTGAGGAGGTGCATGTCGCCAAGACGGATGCCTATGGACTAGTCAACGTACTGATAGGCTCGCAAAATGCAAGCGCCTTTTCCGCACTAGTTTGGGACAACAACCCAAGGAGCATGCAGGTATGGGTCAGCTTTGATCAGGGGGGAACTTATACGAAGGTCTCCGAGCAGGTGCTCACGTACAATCCTTATGCGCTCTATGCAGAGACTACGGGCACTGCGGGCAAATTGTCGGGAACACTAACGATCGCAGAAGGAGGTACGGGAGCGAAAACGGCAGCGAATGCACGGACCAACCTGGGCTTGGGCAATGTGGACAACACCTCGGATGCCAACAAGCCGGTCTCTATTGCTACGCAAAATGCGCTAGATGCAAAAGCCAATGAGCTCACCACGTATGTAAACAACCAAGTGGCGGCGGCGACGATTCCAGATGCTGACGCGGCAAACAAAGGAAAGATTCAACTGGCAGGTGACTTGGCGGGAACGGCAGCGGCACCTACGGTACCTGGCTTGGCCCTGAAGGCGAACGCAGCTGATGTAACCAATTCCTTGGCGCTAAAAGCGGATGTGGCAGCGGTAAACGCAGCATTAAATCTGAAGGCGAATGCATTGGATGTGGCCAACGAGTTGGCGCTGAAAGCAAACGCAGCGGAGACGAGGACTTTACTTCGCGAAAAAGAAATAGTTGACAACAAAAGTATCAATGTATTGGCCGATGCAGACTCGGACTCCAAATACCCGACTGTCAAATCGATCAAGAATTATGTCGATACCCAAGTAGCAGGAGCCACGATAGCGGACGCTGACGCCAGCACGAAGGGCAAGATTCAACTAGCAGGAGACTTAGCAGGCACAGCAGCAGCACCGACTGTACCTGGCTTGGCCTTGAAGGCGGATGCTGCAGATGTTACTTCAGCACTTGCTACCAAAGCAAGTACTTCTGACCTGACTTCAGGCCTGGCCTTAAAAGCGAATACGGCTGATGTCACGACAGCTCTAAACACCAAAGCAAGCACTTCGGACCTGACCTCAGGCCTGGCCTTAAAAGCAAATACGGCGGATGTCACGACAGCCTTAAATACCAAAGCAAGCACTTCGGACCTGACCTCAGGTCTTGCTTTAAAAGCAAATACAGCTGACATGACTGCTGCACTGGCCTTAAAAGCGCCATTGGCCTCCCCAACCTTTACCGGGACAGTCACTACAGCTGCGATTACTACGGGAGCGCTTAGTTCCACCGCTGTGACCGCACCTACGTATGCCTCTGCACCGCGAACCTTGACTTATTCTGGGTCCACCATCAATTGGAACCCTGCTTTAGGCTTGAATGCAGCGATCACACTCACCCAAAACAGTACGCTGAGCTTTACTGCAGCCCCTCCAGTGGGCTCCTACGGTACGGTGGTCCTTACCCAAGACGGTACGGGAGGTAGAACGCTTACCTTGCCTACCCTTCAGGGGGCAACCAACCAGGTGTTGGGATCGACCTCTACGAGCACGGTTGCGTTGTCAACGGCAGCGAGCTCCAAAGACATCTTGAACTTTTACTACGATGGGACAGTCGTCTATTGGAACATCGGTCAAGGGTACGGCTCCGCTGTTTCCTCAGGCTCAACCAATTTGGGTACTGCCGTATCGGGAATCTTGGCCGTTGGCAATGGAGGAACGGGTGCGACTAGCTTGTCAGGCCTAGTGAAAGGAAATGGAACAGGAGCTATGACTGCTGCTGTGGCAGGAACAGACTACCAAGCCCCACTTACCTTGACTACCACAGGATCGGGAGCGGCTTCCTTATCTGGAACCACCCTGAACATCCCCGCCACTACAAACTACGCCCTACCAACCGCTAGTGCTTCTACTCTAGGAGGCGTGAAGGTTGGAACCAACCTGAGCATCGATGGAAGTGGCGTATTGAGTGCAAATGTGAGCGCTGGAAGTATCTCTGGTACGGTGCCGGTGGCGAATGGCGGAACTGGTGTAACTACAGTAGCCGGTATAAAAGCGGTATTAGGATTTAATCTTTCAAAACTTGCCTTAGGAGATCAGGCGGGTCAAACCAACCAAGGGGATTATGCGATTGCTCTGGGTGGTGCTGCAGGTACAACAAATCAAAGTGCTGGTGCGATAGCCATTGGCGGAGCTGCAGGATCAACTAATCAAGGCAGTTCTTCGGTAGGTATAGGCTCAAATGCCGCTCAGGCTGGACAAGGTGCACAAGCTGTGGCTGTAGGATATGCGGCAGGTCAAAATAACCAAGCTGCGAATTCGGTAGCAATTGGTGCTTTTGCTGGTGCTGGTCATACAAATTCTTCAGCGATCGGCTATCAGGCCGTCACAACTGCTCCAAACACCATTCAACTAGGTGCTGACGGAGTCACTGTTTCGGGATCCACTGCAATTACCAACGTAAGAACAAGCGGCTCATTGACCGCTGGAGTAGTAACCTATCCGAATACAAATGGAACAGCAGGTCAGGTATTGACAGCAAATAATAACGGAATTGCATCCTGGGCTACACCCGCTTCTTCGGGAGTTCCTTACACTGGGGCAACTGGCGCAGTAAACTTAGGTGCCTACGATCTAACTGTGAACGGATTAACAGTGGGTAAAGGTAAAAAGGATGCAGGAACTGCCTATCAGTACAATACGGCTTTGGGAGTAAGTGCACTGAATAGTTTTACTGGCGGGACTAAAAATACTGCCTTAGGGTATAATGCGCTTTCAGCAGTTACAAGCACGGATCAAAACATTGCTATTGGAGTTAATGCGATGGGTTCAACTACTGATTATTTTCAACAAAGTGTGGCAGTGGGTAACCAAGCCTTGCAATTTAACAAAGGATCATTCAATACTGCCATAGGTTCTAATGCACTATCTTCTTCAGGTTTAACAAATGCTGCAACCTATTTAGTAGGTGTTGGAGCATTAGCCTTATGGAACAACACCACAGGGCAAAACAATACAGGAGTTGGGTCATATGCCTTATCTACAAATACAACAGGGAACAATAATACTGCGTTAGGTCAAGGCGCAGATGTAACTTCAAATAACTTAAGCAATGCAACAGCTATTGGGTATGATGCAAAAGTGAGTGCTAGCAATACCATCCAATTGGGAAATGCATCCGTGACGACCGTAAAAACGAGTGGTGCTATAACTGCTCCCATTTATGCATCTACTCCGCAAACCTTAACGGATGCAGCTACGATATCTTGGAATCCTGCGAATGGATTAAATGCTAATGTAACCTTGGGGGGAAATAGAACCCTAAGTTTTTCAACTGCACCCGCCTCTGGATCTTATGGAACCTTGGTTGTGACACAGGACGGTGCGGGTAGCAGAACCTTGACCTTGCCTACTGCAACGAATAAGGTATTGGGTTCAAGCTCTACCACCACCATCGCCCTATCTACCACTGCCAGTGCCATAGACATTGTCAATTTCTACTACGATGGCAGCAATTATTTCTGGAATGTAGGCCAAGGCTATGGTTCGGCAGCAACAGCCGCCACTACCAACCTTGCATCCAGTGTCACAGGCACCTTGCCGGTAGCAAATGGAGGTACAGGAGCGGCTACGCTGACAGGATATGTAAAAGGAACGGGGACTACCGCAATGACGGCTAACGCAACTATTCCAGTGGCTGATATTTCTGGAACAATCCCTGTTGCAAATGGAGGAACTGGCGCTACAACTTTAACTGCCAATAATGTTTTATTAGGAAATGGGACGAGTGCTTTACAAGCAATAGCGCCTGGTGCAAGCGGAAATGTCCTAACTTCCAATGGAACTACTTGGACATCTTCAGCGCCCTCTGGGAACTCAGGTTCTGGTGGACATTATGTAGGGGAAGTTTATGGTGGCGGAATTGTATTTTATGTTACTCCTGGGGGATATCATGGATTGATTGCCTCTTCAACTGACATTGTTGCAAACCCCATGGTTATTTTTGATAGGGCTACAAGCCCTAGCTATAAATCCGCCACCAATTCGGAAAATTTATATATGGATTGGGTGACTCCAACTTTTAGTCAGCTAAATCTTCTGTACAGTGCAAGAGCTACTGCAGGATTAAATCTAGGTTCCTATTTTTACATAAGTACAACTTTTACTGATAATGATTCATTTGGGTTTAAAGGTTTAAATTTTTCTAATAATGGTGTAGGATATGCAAATGGAAACTGGACGTCTGGTAGTAGTGGAGGAGAGATTAGAGGTAGAGCTATTCGTATTTTCTAAAAAAGCATGAAAAACCTCCTTACCCTCCTTTTCTTTCTCCTTGCCTGCAGCACTTTTGCGCAGCGAACGGTATTCGGCGGGCAGAATAATTATGTTGCGCCGGTGGGTCCACCGGCATTGGTAACGGCAGGCCTTGTTTTGAATTTGGATGCAGGGAATTCTGCAAGTTATGCGGGCACTGGCACCACCTGGACTGACTTATCAGGGAAAGGTAATAATGGTACGCTAGTAAATAGTGTTACCTACAATTCTGCTAATCAAGGGTATTTGGTATTTAATGGGAATGGCTCCTACGCTGGAAGTGGAGGGTATAATCCGTATGTGAGTTTGCCTAGATCGACTGATTTAGATTTTGGGGCAGCTGATTTTACGGTAGAAATGTGGGCCTACACTACTACAGCGAATCCCCACCCAGAATACATTACTCTTAATGTTAACGCGGGAAGTTATGCGGCATTTAGAATGGAGTATTGGAACGGTAACGTGAATTTATTGCATTCCTATAACGGCACGAGTCATGCAAATGGAGGCAGTTTCCCAATTATCATGAATGCCTGGCAACATATTGCCGTCTCTAGAATAGGTGGTTCGGTAGCCGTTTATGTGAACGGGGTGTTAAAAATAACCTATTCATTACCAGGCTCACTAATAGCTCAGCAAGATTCACGAATTGGAGATTTCTATGGATCAAATGGGTATTATAGCTTTTCAGGAAATATTGCCCTAGTAAAAATCTTTAAAGGAAAAGGGCTTACTTCTGCCGAGGTTGCTACCCATTTTTCACTTACTAAATCCCGCTTTGGTTTGTAACTTGAAAAACCTGCTCACCCTCCTCCTCCTTCTCCTTGCCTGCAGCGCTTTTGCGCAGCGAACCCTCTTTAGTGGGAACAATAACTATGTGGCTCCTGTGGCTCCGCCTTCGGTAGTGACCAATGGGCTGGTTTTATACTTAAATGCGAATTCGTACAGCGGATTGGGTACTACCTGGTCGGATTTAAGTGGTCAAAGCAATACGGCCACCTTGGTTGGGAATCCAACCTATACGGCAAGTCCAGCGAGTTTTACCTTTGGGCCAAACGTGATCGCTACCACGACCAAAAGCGATGTTTCCCTCACCACGGCCACGTTTATTGCCTGGGTAAATTCTTCCCAAACACAGGGCAGTTACACCGGAATTATATTTAGCCGAAGTGGACATGGGGGTTCAAATGTACCAGCAACGGGCATGGATTTGTACCAAAACAATTCGGTGGGCTATCACTGGGCGGATACCCAAGCCTCCTACAACTGGAATTCAGGCTTACTGGTTCCCAATAATCAATGGGCCATGATTGCCATCTCCGTCAGTGCCAGTTCGGTTACGGCCTACTTATTCACTGCCAGCGGAATTACTTCCGCCACCAACTCCAATGCACATTCCACCTTATCGGGACTCAATTTCTTTATTGCCTGTGATCCAGGAGATAAAGCTGTCAGGGCATTTAATGGAAAAATTGCTACTGCGATGATCTACAATTCTGCCATGAGTTTGGCAGCGATTACTTCCACATTCAATGCACAAAAATCAGCCTTTGGTTTATAAACTACTTTCTATGAAAAAATTACTCGCCCTCCTTTTCTTCACTGCTGCTTTGGTATCCCATGCACAGGAATCCTTTTTCAGAGGAAATAACAATTACCAAGCACCGCCTCCGCCGCCTTTTCAGGCACCTGCGATTGTAACAGCTGGCTTGATTCTAAATCTAGACGCAGGGAATCCGGATAGCTACCCAAGAACAGGCTCCACCTGGACAAATTTAGTGACCGGGAATGCTGTGCCCAGTTTTTCAATAGCGAGTGGTTCTTTTGCAAGTACTGACGGAGGTGTAATCAGATTTCCAAGCACAGGAGGTTTTGCTGTTTCGTCAACTGGATTTTCAAATTTAACTGCCTACACGGTCGAAGTTTGGGTCAAATCTGCCGGAACAAAAGGAGACTATAATCCAGTAACGATTTCAAATTATGCACCTTGTATTTTTTCCGAAAAGGTTTCTGGGGGGACGGTAAATATGGCTATGGCTTTTAATTCAAGAGCTTGGTCAGGGGCACCTCACAATAGTTTTCGCTATACAGCAGCAATGGGGGGTTGGTCAACCTTCGAACCAACTACTAATTATGGCTCGGATTTAAATAATTGGGTGCAAATTTTGATCACCTACAACGGCTCTGTTTTGTCACTTTATCGAAATGGAGTGCTATTAGGTACAAGAACTACCAATATAAATTTGAGAGCATCATCTACTGGCTACTACATTGCCCATCGCTGGGATATGAGTGATGGAGTTTATGGCGACTATGCCATTGTAAATATGTACAATAGAGCCTTGTCCTTAGCCGAGATAAACACCAATTTTGACGCGGTTAAATCCCGCTTTGGTTTCTAAAAAACCAAGGATTCACATCAAAATCACCAAGCCCAATGGACATCATCCATTGGGTTTTTTTTAATACCTCCTCCTATACATTCTTTTGGATCCTAAGCGCGCTGCATACCATCTATTCAGTCGGACCATGGATTTTGCTTTATTTTTTTCCTCAAGCCAGGCGCAACTTTTGGCCTAGTCAACCCTCTATATTTCTCGGATAACCCCATTTTTTTACTCCTACTTACCAAGCCATTTACGTGTGGATAAGTATAAATAATCTTCGAATTTAACTCGATTTAAAGGGTTTCAGTTTGTTTTTTTATATACGTATCAATAGGAAACATACACGATTGAACGCAATAAACACAATAAATGTCCCTTTTCTGCCTCCGCCACTCTAATTTTATTCATGGTTTAGTTCTAAACTTTTGTTTATTTTTTTTGAGAGGGGAATCACGGTTTTCCCCTCTTTTTTTTTGACTTCTTTTTTTCCATTACCTTTAATGGGGACTATTGCCCCTTCCAGTATGAAAAAAAGGCACCTACTGCTCCTCTTTTTTGTTTTCATTAGCCTATCTGCACAGTCGGCAGACAAGTCCTGGTTTAGAACATCTACCAGGGAGTGGAAAAAAAGCGGAAAAACTGAATTTTTACAGGGTCGATTGTCTGCATCGGTGCTAGACTCCTTGGATGCCAACTACGAAAAATCTCCCCATGCCTATCTTTTTTATGAGAATGGGCAGGAGCTGTTTGTTCTCGTGTCATGCACGTTTGACCTTTACCGCGTGCATGAAGGAATGCTAGAGAAGCAGTACCGCTACTTCAATAGAGGGTATAACTGTGGGGCAAATGTTTTTGCACGGGATGGGGGGTCCTATTTGTTGGGTGGCCATGGATTTTGGTTGAACCATATGGACCTGCTCGCTTTTGATGATATTCATGGTTCTTGGGAGTGGATCAAAACAACCAATCAACCCATGGATTATTATTCTAACCATGTTTATCAAAATTCAAAGGGTGTATTTTCACTATTTGGGGGCTTTTACAATCCGCGTACCGACACAGAAGGGAAGGATTACCAGGGTTACTTTTTGGATTGGAAAACCAAATCCTGGAAAAAATTGGAAGTGCGTATCGATGGGGTAGATATGGCTGATTATGTGGAAAATGGAGGTGCTTACTTTACGGAATCTCAAGACTATGTTTTGTTAGCTTCTACCATCGGCAAACCTAATTTGGGATGGAATATTATTGAGAAAGAGAGTGGCCGTATCTTTTATTTTTCGTCCAGAAACGTCGATATAGGACTTTCTCCTTATTTGGAAATTAGTGGCAACCAATTGACATACCAAGCACCAAGCGGGGATATCAAGATACTTGACCTTGATGCGATCAAGGCAAAGTCGGTATTAGTTGGAGAGGTTCGCGTACTAGGTCCTGCATCGACTCCTAAGGTGTTTGATCAACTGCCGCTGTACCTCATTTTTTGTGTAGGCTTTGGTGGGGTGCTTATTTGGGTTCTGTTGGCAAGACGAACCAAGGGAGTTAACCCGCCTTCCGCGATGAAGGAAGAGGTCACGGTCGCTAAAATTTCCCCTCTTGAGCTATTGCTTCCTTATTCTGGTCAACTCTTGACCACAGAACAGCTGGATCAGCTATTTGGAATAGATCAACAGGCAAATTTTGATTCCAAGCGGATGAAACGCGCTCGGCTTATCAATGAAGTAAATGAGCAACACCGTGCCAGCACAGGCAAGGAATTGATTGAGCGGGATAAAAAGCCAGAAGATAGGCGCTATGTCTATTACAAAATTCAAGCCTAAGGGCTATGCTAGAGGAGGTTATCGCAGCCGAACTCTTAAAAAGTACTTTAGTCGTGCAAATAGAGCCCTTTAGCAGCTACTCGGTAGTTGATTGCTTGGTTTGAAGCGCTCAAACACTCCTTTTTGGTAAAAATCTACCTTTTTCTTAGCACAATAGATTTGATGCCAGTAGTTTTCACTACCCGACGTCAATTGTTTTTTTGATTGTCCTCCTTTCAACTCCAACTAGTTAAAGTTCAATTGGGTGATTTTTTGAACTGTGAACTGCCGTCTGCCAGCGATTATACCCAAGGGCTGACCCATTGACCCATTACTAGTTTCGCCACTAATCACGCTGTTTTATACACAAAAAATGGACAAATGTCTCTTTGCTCTGAAAAAGAATCATCACGAATCATTTTTTATGATTCTCAATAAACACGATAAATAAGAATAGCTCTTTTTTTAGAATCTACCTTTGATTCATATCATTTAGTTGAACTATACCCTGTATTTGTTAGGCTATTCTTCTTTTTCTTAATGAATTACATCCTTCGATTCACCTGAACACTGGTTCAGGACAATCAAAAGCTTAGGTATGAATAGACGGTTTGTCTGGTTGATTCTTTTTTTGATGCTGCTCAGCCTGCCTGGAATGGCGGCCGATTCCTATTGGTTTAAGACAAGGGCCAAAGAGTGGAAGAAAAGTGAAAAAACAACATTTTTGGAAGGTCGAGTTCAGTCCGTAGTACTTGATTCACTAGACGCCCTTTACGGAGAAACAGACTACGACTATCATTTTTACAGCAAGGGAAATGAGTTGTTTGTATTGGTGTCCTGTACCTTTGATTTGTATCGTGTCAATGGAACTACCTTAGAAAAGCAATACAACTACCTAAACAGGGGATTTACCTGCTCCACCTATCCATTTGGACGTGATGAGGGGCACTATTTATTGGGGGGAAAAGGTTTCTGGACCAGTCAAATGGACCTACTTGCTTTGGATGAGATGAATGGCTCGTGGGAATGGGTCAAAACAATCAATCAGCCCATCGACTACCATTCTGAATTCGTCTACCAAAATTCCAAAGGCATTTTTACACTTTTTGGATACTATTATAATCCCCGTAAAGGAATAGATACCTGGGAGACGCAGGGGTATTTTTTAGATTGGAAGACAAAAACATGGAGAAAAATAGCGGTTGAAATAAAGGGAGTAGATAATCAAACGCTGGTGGCCTTATCTGCCGTTCGTAGTATCGAAACCCAAGACTATGTATTGCTTTTTACTACGAGTGGCAAGGACAACTTGGGCTGGAATATTCTTGAAAAGGAAAGTGGAAAGATGTATTATTTTTTCGCGAGAAACGCAGATATGGCGCATTCCCCTGTCCTAGAAATTCTGGAGAATGAGCTAACATTTCAGCTTCTAAATGGGGAGCCTAGGACCTTAGATTTAGATTCCATTAAAGCCAAGTCAGATATTGTAGGGGAGGTTCGCTTGCTAGAAGCAACGGTTGCCCCCAATGAAATTAGTCCCCCATTGCTTTATGGGCTACTTTTTCTTGCCCTCGGTGGGGGCTTGACTTGGGTCTTTTTGTCTCGTCGAAAAAAAGTGGTGTCGGGGCCGCCGCTCCATGACCTTCCTGAAAAGAAAGAAGCTTCCATTGATTTTCAACCTATCCTTCAGCTGCTTCCTTACGATGGACAACAGCTGACCACGGATATCATTGATCAATTGTTGGGTCTTGATCAACTGGAGAATTTTGACTTCAAACGTATGAAGCGTTCTCGCCTGATAAAAGAAATCAACAAGCGCTACCTCATACATGCGGGAAAGGAGCTTGTTATTAGAGATAAGAAGCCAGACGATAGGCGCTTTACCTATTATTTGATACAGGCCTAACCTTTGGGGCTAAGCCAGTCAAATTCTTCTTTTTTTTGGCGGTCTTCCCCGATTATAGATTTACTTTTGCCAGACCATTCGTCCCCTCCATGCTGGATAAATTACAGAGTTTAAAAGACCGATTTGAAGAAGTTGGGCAGCTCATCATTTTGCCGGACTCCATGTCCGACATGAGCGCCTATGCCAAGCTCACCAAAGAATACAAGGAATTAGAAAAAATCGTCACCGTGGCTGATACCTATTCCTTGGTGATTCAAAACATCGATAGCTCCAAAGAGCTCCTCGATAAAGAAAAAGACCCTGAGTTTCGAGAGATGGCCAAAGCCGAGTTGGACGATTTGCGTCAGCGAAAAATTGCCCTGGAAGAAGAGCTAAAGGAGCTACTCACCCCCAAGGATCCCAACGACTCCAAGGATTGTATCTTGGAAATTAGAGGGGGAACAGGCGGAGATGAGGCAGCTATTTTTGCAGGAGACCTTTTCCGAATGTACCAGCGCTTCTGTGAATTGCAACAGTGGAAGCTCACTGTCCTTGACCTTACCTTTGGCTCTGCCGGAGGCTACAAAGAAATCATCGCCACCGTCTCCGGTGCAGATGTCTATGGCATGCTTAAGTACGAGTCGGGGGTACACCGCGTACAGCGTGTACCGGCTACCGAATCCCAAGGGCGCGTGCATACCTCTGCGGCCTCTGTGGCTGTGCTACCCGAAATGGACGAAGTGGAAGTACACCTAGACATGAATGATGTCCGCAAAGACACCTATTGCTCCTCAGGCCCTGGTGGGCAGTCGGTAAACACCACCTATTCGGCGGTGCGACTCACGCACGGACCCAGTGGACTCATCGTCACCTGCCAGGACGAAAAATCCCAGATCAAGAACTTTGAAAAGGCACTTAAAGTACTTCGCTCTAGGCTCTACGAAATTGAGTTGGCCAAGCATAATGAGGCCGTTGGCGCGCAACGCAAGTCCATGGTGGGTAGTGGAGATCGCTCCGATAAGATCCGAACCTATAACTATCCCCAGTCTCGGGTGACCGATCACCGCATCAACAAGACGGTATATAACCTCCCGGATGTGATGGATGGACGCATCGAAGAATTTATTTCTGCGCTCCGGATGGCAGAAAATTTAGAAAAAATGCAAACAGGAGCCCTAGACTAGGCGAAGAGACTTTGTATTCAACGAATTAGAGGGTATATTGAGCCTTTCCCACACACCACGTTAACCTTTGCCCAGTCATGCACATTGAAGGAGAAAGAGAGATTCACTTGACCACATGGAACGAGTCTCATTTTCATCAGCTTTATTCTATTGCCAATAACCCGAAGATTGCGATGAACCTTCGGGATAGCTATCCCCAGCCCTACACCATCCACGATGCGAGGCACTGGATAGAGCATAACCAGAAGTTTAACCCGGCTCAGAATTTTGCCATCGAGTTTGAAGGCCGACTAGTAGGTGCCATCGGTGCAGAGCGAGGTAAAGACGAGCTGCGCACCAATATGGAGCTTGGATTTTGGGTGGGTGAGCCCTATTGGGGAAAAGGCATCGCCACTGAAGCAGTGAAGTTGTATACCAAGTATATTTTTGAAAAATTCGATATCCACCGCATCTATGCTCAGGTCTTTGACTTCAACGGGGAGTCCATGAGCGTGCTGGAAAAAGCGGGCTATATCCCCGAAGCCATCCTCAAAGGAGGGTTTATCAAGCGCGGCACCGTAGGAGATCTATTTCAGTATGTAATGGTGAGAGGGGAGGAATAGTATCTAGTAGAACTTTGTACCAAGTACGAAGTACAATGTACAAAGTAGGAAATACGAGATACGAAGTACGAAATCCCATAGGCAGGATTTCTTCAACATTCTTCAATCAGCGTTCGACATTAAATGAGTATCAAGTAACAAGTATCAAGACGCTTGAAATTGTACGAAGTACAATGTACCATGATCTTTAAATAGCAGAATTCTATTTTATTCGAATCTCTACTTTGTACTTTGTACGTAGTACTTGGTATCCGGTACCTTGTACAACTCAAATCCCTACTTCAACATTCTTCAATCAGCGTTCGACATTCGACATTAGTTTTAATCCCGTATTTCGTACCTCGTATTTCATGAAAAATTTACTCCTTCTCCTCCCCATTCTATTATTTTCCTGCGGTCCCCAGGAGCGGGTATCTAAGGAAGCTTTTGATGAGGTGCAACTCAACAATGATGTGAAACGAATTACTGAGGTGGCGATTTTGGAGGAAGCCATGGTCTGGGGAGATTCGATCACCCAAGAGGCCCAGGCGCAACTTACAGCCCAGCTGCAGGAAGCCATCACCAAAGAAGGTGTTGCTGGTGCAGTGGGCTTTTGTCAACTTACAGCACTTCCGCTTCTGGCCGAACTAGAGACCAAGCATGGAGTCAGCCTCCGACGGGTATCCACTAAGGCCAGAAACACCAAGGATAAGCCCGATACACAAGAACTGCCCCTGCTGGATGCTTATGCCTACAATGCCGAAGAAGGAATTGCTAGCGAGCCTAGCATTCAAAAGCTCAACCAAGGCGAGGTGTTGCTTTACACCAAACCCATCGTCCTTGCCCAAGGCATGTGCTTGAGTTGCCACGGGACAGCCGGAAAGGACATTGCTCCTGAAACTACCGCCAAACTCACCCAACTTTACCCTCAGGACCCCGCCACTGGCTATGCAGTAGGAGATCTCCGAGGCATGTGGTCCCTACGCCTCCCCAAAAAGGAAGTGGTCAAAAGGCTCTAAGCGCTAGCCTTGCCTCAGGGCCTCCCTGTTTTTTTTTATTCCATTCTTTACACTTCTAGTGCATCGCTGAGGGCAAAATGCAGCTAGTGGCCCAGTTATTTTGAGCCCTTCACCCACCATTTATCAAAAGGTAGGCAAGAAAGAAACAGAAAAGTCTTATTTTCATTGGCTCATGCTTTTAGCTATCCAATGAAAAAGTGGCTCGGCCTTCTCTGCTTGATTTTGATGAGTTTCCAACTCAATAGGTCTCTGGTGTTTACGCCCTATAGCCAGAAATTGGCCGGTACCACGTTGACCTTTGACCTGGTACCTATCCCAGCCGGGACGTATTGGATGGGTTCGGCAAGTGCCTCCTCCCCAGACCAGCAACCGCTCCATGCCGTGCAGCTAGACGCTTTTTGGATGGGAACACATGAAGTTACCTGGGATGCATTCGAACTCTTTCTCGACAAGCAGTACGAGCAAACAATGACTGAAGGTGGCGTTGAAGCCCGCATAGATGCGCTAGCCCGACCAAGTCTTCCCTACCTAGACATGACCTTTGGCATGGGAAAAGAAGGGAAGCCAGCCGTGGGCATGACCCAATATGGTGCGATTCAATACTGCCACTGGCTTTACCTGAAAACAGGGATTTTCTACCGACTCCCCACCGAAGCGGAGTGGGAATATGCCGCAAGGGCAGGATCGGCAGAGCGCTTTTACTTTGGCAACGATCCTGCAACTCTAGCCGACCATGCCTGGACAGCCGCCAACAGTGGGGGCAGCACGCAGGCGGTTGGACTCAAAAAACCCAATCCATGGGGTCTATTTGATGTGTATGGTAACGTGGCTGAATGGGTGATTGATGCCTATGCGGCCGATTTTTATAGCCGGTCCCCCGCCGCCAACCCCATCAATCCAGCCACTAGGCTTTATCCCCACGTGTTGCGTGGAGGAAGCTTTGCAAGTGAAGACTCTGAGTTGGGGGCTGCTCATCGAAGTCGCTCCGACCCTGCTTGGAAACGTATCGACCCTCAGATCCCCAAAAGTCAGTGGTGGTTTCCTGAAGCTCCTTTTGTAGGGATACGCCTAGTACGCCCGTTGATTCCACCTGATTCTGAAGCTATTCAAGCCTACTATACACAAGCCCCGATTGTTGACTATTAATCCCAAATGACCTACCCATGAAAAAAAATCCCTCACGCCGAGACTTCATGAAGACCTCCGCACTACTTACTGGAGGCATTCTTGCCCCCTCTTTTCTGGTTCCTGGCGCCTATGCCGCCCCACAAAATACGCTGAAGCTGGCCTTGATTGGCTGTGGAGGTCGTGGCACTGGTGCAGTATTTCAAGCCTTTGATACGGGGCAACCTATCAAGTTGGTGGCCATGGCTGATGCCTTTGGCGATCGGCTCGAGGGCAGCTACAAACCGATTATTGAAAAGTACGGCAAGGACAAGGTCGATGTGCCTCAGGAGCGGCGATTTGTAGGTTTTGATGCCTACAAGAAGGCGATTGCTGAAGCCGATGTGGTGATTTTGGCATCTCCTCCTGGCTTTCGCCCTTCCCATTTTGAGGAGGCCGTGCGACAAGGCAAGCAGATTTTTATGGAGAAACCCGTAGCCACCGATGCTGCCGGAATTCGGAAGGTGCTGGCTGCGGCTGAAGAGGCCAAAGCCAAAAAACTCAACGTGGTAGTGGGCTTGCAGCGTCACTACCAAAGCAACTACCGGGAATCCATGAAGCGTATCCAGGACGGAGCCCTCGGCGATATTGTGGGGGGACAGGTGTACTGGAACGATGGGGGAGTTTGGGTGAAGCCACGGACCCCTAACCAAACGGAGATGGAGTACCAGATGCGCAATTGGTACTACTTCAACTGGCTCTGTGGGGACCATATCGTGGAGCAGCACGTGCACAATATTGATGTGGCCAACTGGGCCAAAAATGGCTACCCTGTGAAAGCTGAGGGTACAGGCGGTCGAGCCGTTCGTACTGGCAAGGAGCACGGGGAAATTTTTGATCACCACATCTTGACCTTCACCTATGCGGATGGCAGCGTGATTCACTCCGAATGCCGACATTTTCCAGGGGCAGCCAACCGGGTCGACGAGACTTTCCAAGGCACCAAAGGAAAAGCCTACCTCAGTGCTGGCAACCACGGCTTACTCACCGACTGGAAGGGGAATGTGATTTACGATCACGATCGTAAAAACCAACCCAATCCCTACCAAGTGGAGCACGACGAGCTCTGGGCAACACTGATCAAAGGAGAGTACAAATTTGCCGATGCAGAAAATGCAGCTAAGTCGACGATGACAGCCATCATGGGTCGCTATGCCACCTATTCAGGAAAAGTGATGACCTGGGAGGAATCCTTGAATGGGAAGGTGGATCTTTTCCCCGATACCCTCGCTTGGGATGCGGCACCAAAGCTGCTTCCAAACGCAGATGGCTTCTACCCACATGCGATACCAGGAAAAACTAAAGTGATCTAAGCCATGGAAAGAAGAGGTTTTATCAAGAGGCTAGGCCTCGGTACGGCGCTAGTGAGTGGAGCGGGGATGCTCTCTCTCCCTTCTTTTGCCAAGGAAAAAGTCGCGGCAGCACCTTTTAAACTAGATTTTGCTCCCCACTTTGGCATGTTTAAGCAGCATGCCCCAGGAGGGGTGGTCGATGAACTCCGCTTTATGGCGGATCAGGGATTTCGCTCCTTGGAAGACAATGGACTACTCAAAAGACCAATTGCTGAGCAGGAATTGATAGGCAAGACCCTCGCTGACTTAGGCATGCGCATGGGGGTATTTGTGGTAGATGGAGGCGACAACTGGAAGGTTTCATTGGCCAGTGGAAAGCCTGAGTTTATGGACAACTTTCTGGCTACTTGCCGAGCTTCCGTAGAAGCAGCCAAGCGGGTCAATGCCAAATGGATGACCGTGGTTCCCGGCTATTTTGAGCGAAACTTGCCGATAGGCGTGCAGACGGGACATGTCATCGACGCACTGAAGCGGGGAGCGGAGATTTTTGAGCCCCACGGATTGACCATGGTATTGGAGCCCTTGAGTGACAATCCGGACCTATTTCTTCGCCATGCCGATCAAACCTACATGATCTGCAGGGCGGTGGGAAGCCCAGCTTGCAAGTTGCTGTACGATGCCTACCACATGCAGCGCAACGAGGGTAATCTAATTGCGACCATGGAAAAAACCTGGTCGGAAATTGCCTATATCCAGATTGGGGATAATCCAGGAAGAAAAGAGCCAGGAACGGGAGAGATCCACTATGGCAATGTATTCCAGTACATTCACAAAAAAGGCTTTACGGGCATTTTGGGAATGGAGCACGGCAATGCCCTTCCGGGAAAAGAAGGAGAGTTGGCGTTGATAGACGCCTACCGAAAAGTAGATGTGAAATGAAGCAAGTTCTCTTCCTCCTAACTGCCTGGCTATGGGCTGCCCTAAGTTTTGCCCAAAGTCCCGAATGGAAGCAGTTTCAATCTCCAGGGAAAGCCTCTTTGAGAGGGGTATCCCCCATTTCGGATCAGCTGTGCTGGGCCAGTGGAAGTGGAGGCACATGGCTGAAGACCGAGGATGGTGGAGCGAGCTGGCAGACCGGGACCGTGGCGGGTTTAGATACTGTAGACTTTCGATCCATCCATGCCTTTGATGCCCAGACAGCGGTCGTGGCTTCGGCAGGGCAGCCTGCAGTGATCTACCGAACCGAAGATTGTGGAAACATCTGGAAAAAAGTTCATCAGGAAGGCGGAGAAGCCTTCTTTGATGCAATCCAGTTTGTAGATGCGCAGCGAGGCTATGTGCTAGGAGATCCCATAGGCGGAAAGTGGATGATCTTGGAGACGCTGGATGGAGGCCGAAGCTGGCATTCCTTAGCCAATCTACCGGATGCAGCAGTAGGAGAAGCTGCCTTTGCGGCAAGTTCTTCCTCTATGCTGGCCGATGCGGAGGGATTGGTATTTGCCACCGGCGGCGCCGTATCTCGCTTGCATCGCTATACCTATGCTAGCCAATCCTGGGCAGTGCGCGAGTTGACGGACATGCTTCAAGGAGAGTCTTCTCAGGGAGTTTTTGCTGCTACCGCACTACCTGGAGAAGGAGGGTTGGCGCTGGTGGGCGGGGATTACCTAAAGCCTGAAAACCGGATGGGCAATGCCTTACTTGTTCTTGGCGAGGTGACCATTTCTACTAGCGAGGGCCCAGGCGGCTACCGTTCTGGAGTGGCTTCTCTTCAAGACAAAGGCTGGGTAGTAGCCGTAGGTCCGGGTGGTTCGGATTTTTCTACCGACGGAGCCCACAGTTGGCAGCCTTTATCTAAGATTGGCTTTCATGCTGTAAAGGCGACGCCTAGTGGCAAGGCACTTTGGGCTTCAGGAGGCCAAGGGCGTTTGGGGAAATTAGTGTATTGATTATCCGAGGGGCACTTTTTTAGAAGTGCGACATTTTTATACCCTTTTTGTAAAAAAAACTGCAATTATTTGTGCGGTTCTGCTTTCAAAAAACAACAAGCATAGTATCTTTAAACAACTGCTTCCTTTTTTTAACACCTCTTTTATTCTTATTGCTATGTTTGAAATTATCCCTTCCATCTGGCTCATCAACGGCAAGTGCGTCCGGCTGAAGCGTGGAGATTTTTCTACCGAGGAAGTCATCTCCCACAATCCCCTTGAGATTGCGCAAGCCTTTGAGGGTATTGGTATCAAGCGAGTACACCTGGTGGACTTAGATGGGGCTCGGAGAGGGGAACCCAAAAACTACCCTATTTTGGAAGCAATAGCGGGGTATACCGATTTGAAAGTGGATTTCACAGGTGGGGTATCTACGGACGGGGACGTGATCAAGTGTTTTGAGTTTGGAGCCAAGACGGTAACCATCGCCTCTGCGGCAGTAAAGTTTCCGGAGCGCTTTGCCCAGTTTATCCTGTCCTATGGCCGTGAAAAAATAAACATGGCTGCGGACACCAATCCGACCGATTACAAGATTAAGATTCGTGGTTGGCTGACCAAAACGGAGATTGATCTTTTCGACCACATTGAATTTTTCTACGAGCGAGGACTGAAGTATCTGAAAGTTTCTGACGTTACCCGAGATGGGGTGATGGAAGGTCCCAACTTTGATCTGTACAAAGAAGTGCTGCATCGCTTTCCCAACGTGCAGCTGGCAGCTTCTGGAGGGGTAAGGGGCGTCGATGATTTCAAGCAGCTTCGCGACTTAGGTTTGCACTCCGCCGTATTTGGCAGGGCCTACTACGAAGGCAAAATTAGCTTGGCCGATCTAGAGCAGTTTATTAGCCAGGGATAAAAACAAAAGAGGAGGCAATCGCCTCCTCTTTTGTTTTGGGTTTAGTAAAGGTCTTGCTTGAACTTGTCTACGATGTAGAGAAAAATATTGAAAGACAAGGTGGAGGGAGATTCGTTCTTTTTGGACTCCTTTTCTTGAAGATGAGCACCGCTGTGGACTTCTTTTTTAGTAGGAAGCACAGGCAGGATGCTTTTGGCAGCGGCAGGCTTGGTCGGCGCGGCGCTGACCGAAAGGCCCCCTTCGCTTGGTAGGTTATGCTCCTCTACTGACTGCTTTTCAAATGGCTTTCGTGCGTTTTCTTCTTGCGCCTGCACCTCTGTTGTCAACAGAAATAGACCAAGCACAGCCATGCAGGACAGGGCTAATTTTTTGGCTATATATCTTGAACAGTTAGACATCAATTTTTGAAATAGGTGTTAGCTTTCGGAAAAGGTCCTTAAAAGTAGAAAATATATTGACAATGCAAACGATTGACATAGAAGATTTCAAAAAAATTGAATTCAGGGTAGGGACCATCCTGCGGGTGGAAGCCTTCGAAAAAGCAATCAAACCAGCCTATAAAGTATGGGTGGATTTTGGGGAAAGCCTAGGTGTCAAAAAATCTTCTGCCCAGCTGACTGTACATTACCGCCCGGAAGACTTGGTAGGAAAGCAAGTGCTTTGTGTCTGTAATTTTAAGCCCCGACAGATCGCTGATTTCCTCTCGGAGATTCTTATCACAGGATTTTCTACGGAAGTAGGCGGCATACTCCTTGCCACGAGTGACGGTGCTGTTCCCAACGGGGCCCTACTCCATTAAGGAAGGTAAATCAATAGGCCTGTTTCGCCGATTTCGTTACGGTATACGGGAAGCGCAGGGCAGTAGCCAGACCGTACGTCTCCTGTTTTCAGATCAAATCGGTACTGGTGGAGGGGGCAGATAATTTCCCCGGCCCCGTTGATGTTAGCCTGACTTAGGTCTGCCCCGCGGTGAGGGCAGCGTGCATCAAAGGCATGTACGGTGTCTCCAATGCGCAGCAAAGCGATACGGTCGGTACCGGCCTGCAGCTTTTTGATTTTCCGCTCGGGGAGGGCTGCGTAAACTTCCTCCTTGCTGTTTCCAAACTGTACGGGTTGCTTCGGCATGGTTATGTGGGCGGCTTGGTTTTTAGGCCATTCTTTTTCAATTTCCATTTTCTTGTTCACCCTCCCTATCTCCGCATGAAAAAATTTCTCCTACTTCCCCTTCTTTTTCTTAGCAGCTACCTGCATGCCCAGCGCGTGGAGGGAGCCTGGAAGCTTATTAGCCAAAATCAAGTTCCCGTTTCGGGCCAAGAGTTTATCAAAATCTACCAGGACAATTACTTCGCCTTTGGGATAAAAAACTTAGCAGACAATTCCTTTGTAGGTGCTGGTGGTGGGCCTTTTGCGATGACTTCCGGTACCCTCCAGGAGACATTGGAGTTTTTTACGCTCAACCCAGAAATCATCGGCATGGTCACTTCCTTTAACGTACGAGTAGAGGGCAATCAAATTACTTTATCAGGCACGACCCCCAAGGGACCTTTGGTTGAGGTCTGGGAGCGAATCTCGGATGCCAAGGATGACTTGACCGGCAACTGGGTGATTACAGGCAGGAAGCGAGAGGATCAAATTCACCGTTCTACCCCGGGAGCAAGACGAACGATCAAAATTCTCAGTGGAGGAAGATTTCAGTGGGTAGCGTTTAACTCTGAAACCCGCGAATTTTCGGGTACAGGTGGAGGAACCTACAGCGCGAAAGGAGGAAAATACGTGGAAACCATCTCCTTTTTCTCGAGAGACAATTCTCGCGTGGGCGCAAGCCTTGGCTTTGACTACCAAGTCATCGATGGAGAATGGCATCACAGTGGCTTGAGCTCGACAGGCCAACCGATTTTCGAGATTTGGACGCCGTATGCATTGGGGTATATTCCTGCTAGGTAAAAGGGTTTGGTTTTTCTCGCAAAGCCGCATAAGCCGCAAAGAGTTTGTTGAGGGGTGTCTACATTTTGGATAAAATAGACATCCTTTTTTTCACGCAGATTAAGCAGATCTTTTTGTGACATCCTCCTAATCTGCGTTTTTTTTCTTCTTAGATCAGCGTAAACCTGCCCTGTCCGCCGTGGCGGATTAAGGGTTTTTCTCGCAAAGACGCAGAGACGCAAAGAATTTGTTGAGGGGTGTCAACATTTTACGAAAAATAGAAATCTAATTTCTTTGCGTCCTGTCTGCCGACAGGCAGGCTTGGCGCCTTTGCGAGAAGAAAAAATATATCTCCGCAATCTGCCGCGGCGGGCAGGCTTCTTTGAGCAAGAAATTCAAGACTAAAAAAAAGGTAGTTGATTATCGACTATTAGATATACAGCGCTTTCAATTTTTCCATCGTGTAATCCACCTCTTCCAGCGTAGTAAACCTACTAAAGGAGAAGCGTACAGCATCTCGTTCGGGGTCATGCTGCAAGGCACGTAAGACGTGTGAGCCCACCGTTGCTCCCGAGCTGCAGGCGGAGCCGCCCGAGGCGGAGATGCCTTCCAGGTCTAGGTGAAAAAGGAGCATGCCGCGGTTGGATTCGGAAGGAGGAAGGCTCACGTTGAGTACGGTGTACAAACTTTTCTCCAATTCTGCCGAGCAGCCATTAAAGGCGACACCCGGGATGTCTTGTTGTAGTTTTTCTACGAAGTAGGACTTGACCTTTTCAATATGACTGCGGTGTGCGCTAAGCTCTTCGAGGGATATTTCCAAGGCTTTGGCTAGGCCGATGATGCCGATAACATTTTCTGTTCCTCCCCGCATGTTGCGCTCCTGTGCGCCTCCATGGATGAAGGGGTGGATTTTTTTATCCTTTCTCACGTAGAGAAAGCCTACCCCTTTGGGGCCATGAAACTTGTGAGCGCCAGCGACGAGTGCATCCACAGGTAGGGTGGAAAGGTCGTGGGCATAATGCCCCATCGTCTGCACGGTATCGGAGTGAAAAAACGCGTCGTGTGCTCGGGCCAGGGAGCCGATGCGCTCCAGGTCATTCAGGTTACCAATCTCATTATTGCCCTGCATGAGGGAAACCAAGCTTTTGGGCTTGCTCTTGAGGAGGTCTTCGAGTTGCTGTAAGTCTATTTCTCCTTTTGCATTTACGTCGAGCAGACTGAGTTGGAGGGCTCCTTTTTTGGCCAGCATCTCCAAGGTGTGGAGTACCGCATGGTGCTCTAGCGGAGAGGTGATGGCATGGCTGATTCCATGGCTTTCAATGCCACACACGAGGGCTGTATTGTCTGCTTCTGTGCCCCCCGAGGTAAAGAAAATTTCGGAGGGGCTGGCCTGCAGTAGCTCTGCCACTTTTTTCCGTGCCTTTTCAATGGCCGTCCGTACCTCTCTGCCGTGGCGATGTACCGAAGAGGGATTGCCGTAAAAGTCCCGCATGAAGGGCAGCATGGCCTCGATCACGCGATCGTCCATTGGGGTTGTGGCGGCATTGTCGAGGTATACGTGGGTCATAGGGTACCTGGGTCAAAAGGCAAGGTCAAATTAGACAATTTAGTCTAAGGTAGCGTTGACAACCTCTTTGATGTCTTGCATGATTTTCTTGGCGAGGTGCTCCGCTTTGGCTTCTGAGTCAGACTCGGAGTAAATACGGATGATGGGTTCGGTATTGGATTTTCTAAGGTGAACCCATTCTTTATCAAATTCAATCTTGACACCATCGGTATCGTTGATGGGATGGTTTTTGTACTTCGCCTTTATCTTCAATAAGATGTCGTCCACGTCGATATTTGGTGTGAGTTCGATCTTATTTTTGGATATAGAATAGTTGGGGTAGCTCGCACGGAGCTTAGAGATTGACTTGCCGTACTTTGCTAAGTGGGTCAAAAACAACCCAATGCCCACCAAGGCATCGCGGCCATAATGGGAGGCTGGGTAGATGATCCCGCCGTTGCCTTCTCCACCAATCACGGCTCCAACAGCCTTCATTTGATTCACCACGTTTACTTCTCCTACTGCAGAAGCGGTATAGGTGCCGCCACGCTTTTCGGTGACATCCCGGAGTGCGCGCGTGGAGGAGAGGTTGGAAACGGTATTGCCAGGGGTTTGGGAAAGTACGTAGTCAGCCACTGCCACCAGGGTATATTCTTCGCCAAACATGGATCCGTCTTCGTTGACAAGGGCAAGTCGATCTACGTCTGGATCGACTACGATGCCAAGGTCAAAGCTTCCTTTTTCCAGTTTCTTGGCGATGTCGCGCAGGTTTTCAGGGAGTGGCTCGGGATTGTGGGGAAAATTGCCGTCCGGAGTACAGAAAAGTTCTTCGATTTCGGTTACGCCTAAGGCACGAAGTAGCTTGGGGATGACGATGCCTCCGGTGGAGTTGACCGCATCCACGACCACTTTAAAGTTTCGGGCTTTGATGGCCTCCACGTCTACGAGCTCCAGGTCGAGCACGTGTTGGATGTGGCGATCCATGTAGTCCGTGATTTCGGTATATTTTCCAAGCTTGCGCACTTCGGCGAAGGTGAAGTCTTCTGTGTCTGCCTTGGCGAGGATGGCTTTTCCTTCAGCATCGGATATAAATTCGCCAACGGCATTGAGCAGTTTGAGCGCATTCCATTGGGCAGGATTATGGCTGGCAGTGAGGATGATCCCTCCACCGGCATTTTCTAGGGGCACGGCAAACTCCACCGTAGGAGTGGTGCTTAGTCCAAGGTCAATCACGTCGATGCCCAAGCTTTGCAGCGTGGCGGCAACTAGGCGGGAGACAATGTCCCCAGATAGGCGGGCATCTCTGCCGATCACCACTTTGGGGTTTCCAGTTTGTTCGATTACCCAGGCGCCATAGGCCGCGGTAAATTTAACCACATCGATGGGTGTGAGTCCTTCTCCAGGCTTTCCTCCGATGGTACCTCGTATTCCAGAGATAGATTTGATTAGTGACACAAAAATTTGTTTTGGTTGTAAAAATTGGGTGGGTATCCTGTTTAAAGAATGCTTACTTGAACTTGGCCATGACCTTGTCCACTTCGTTGTCTGGGTTGCTGCAGGAGGTGCTGGCGTCTACCGTTTTACCACACAATCCGCAGGTGGCACCTTCCTTGTTGAGGTAGGGACTTTGAGAAGCGCAGGTGCCTTTAAATTCGCCGTTTTTCAGGAAAATCAGTCGTACGGACATCAAAACGAAGAAGATGGCGATGAAGCCTAGCGTGATCAAGAAAGTTGTCATACCGGATATATTTGCGCAAATTTAATGCTTTACTTTGAAAACGCGTATATCCTCCGCTTAGTTTCCTAGCCCATGTCTACCCCGAGTTCCCGCGCCGAGCAGTTGGCCGCCTTTGACCGCCTTTTGACCATCATGGATGAGCTGCGTGCGCAATGTCCCTGGGACAAAAAGCAGACCACCGAAAGCCTTCGCCACCTGACTATTGAAGAGACGTTTGAGCTTTCGGACGCCATCCTGAAGGGGGATGCTGAAGAAGTAAAAAAGGAGGTGGGCGACCTGCTCTTGCACCTGGTATTTTATGCAAAGATTGGTTCCGAGGAAGGCAACTTTGATATCGCTACGGTAATCGATTCGCTCTGCGAAAAATTGATCCGCCGGCATCCGCATATTTATGGGGATGTGGTGGCACAGGACGAGGAAGCGGTCAAGCAAAACTGGGAGAAAATCAAGTTGACCGAAAAAGGCAACGTATCGGTGCTCGGCGGGGTGCCCAATTCGCTGCCTGCCCTGATCAAGTCCATGCGGATCCAAGAAAAAGCCCGCGGCGTAGGCTTTGACTGGGAGGCTCCCGAGCAGGTTTGGGAGAAGGTAAAAGAGGAAATGGGGGAGTTTGAGGCGGAGTTTCACGTCGCCGAAGGCAAGGAAATTGACCACGAAAAGGCTTCTGGAGAATTTGGAGACCTGCTTTTTTCCTTGATCAACTACGCTCGGTTTATCGACATCAACCCCGAGGAGGCCTTGGAACGTACCAATTTGAAGTTTATCTCCCGCTTCCAGTACCTAGAGCGTGCCGCAAAAGCCGCTGGCAAATCCCTCAGCGACATGACCTTGGCAGAGATGGATGTGTACTGGGAGGAAGCGAAGAAAAGTAGCAAGTATTAAGTAGTAAGTATCTAGTACTTTCAATTACGAATTACGAAGTACGAAATACGGACTAAAAACTAATGTCGAATATTGAACGCCGATTTAAGAATGTTGAAGTAGGAATTCGAGTTGTACGATGTACCAAGTAGATAGTCAAATGTGAGGTACCCGCGGCGGCGGGTAGTCTCCGTGCAATAGTTTAAAATACGGATTTGAAAGTACTTTGTACATTGTACTTGGTACCTCGTACAATTCATGGTACTTCGTACAGTTTTCAGCGTCTTGATACTTGATACTAACTACTTGATACTAAAATAAAATCCAATGACAAAACAAATCATCTACACCCCTGAAGCGCCGGCACCGATCGGGCCCTATTCTCAAGCGGTACTTGCAGGCGATACCCTTTATGTATCGGGCCAAATTGCCCTCGACCCAGAGACAGGCGAGCTGATCAATGAGAACATTACGGAAGAAACCCACGCCGTGATGAAAAACATGGAAGCCGTCCTACGCGCAGCGGGATTTGACTTTTCTCAAGTGGCTAAGTGCACCATTTTTATCCGTGACATGGGCCAGTTTGGCGCCATCAACGAGGCGTATGGGCAGTACTTCAAAACCAATCCCCCCGCACGGGAAACTGTGGAAGTAAGCAAGCTCCCAAAAAATGTGCAGGTGGAAATCTCTTGTATCGCGGTAAAATAAGTCCGTGCAACTGTTCCCCTACCATCAGGAAACGCTTGTCAGTCCCCTGTCCCAGCAGGCATTGCTGTCTCAGCTGGCACAGGTGACGCGAGCGCAGGTAGCCTCGCCGCAGGGCAAAGGCGAGGAACTGCCCCAAATGGAAGGGAGACAAGCCTTGTTTAATGGGAGTATTGGCGCAGCCGAATTTCGCCTCTCACAGGTGCTTCGGAAGGGAGATACTTTCCTACCCCTCCTGCTTGGGCGGGTGGAGGCTACTCCCAGGGGATCCCTACTGTTTGTCCGTTACCGGCTATTTCCGAGTGCGGTATTTTTCTTGGTTTTTTGGACGGTTGTGCTGCTGTCCTTTTCAATGTTCTATTTTATTGTTGAGCAGCACTATGCCTATGGAGCACTTTGCCTTACTTTGGCGCTTGGCAACTATGCCGCGGCGGTGTTTTTCTTTCAACGGCAGCTGAAGCGATGCAGGCAGCTGTTTCAAGACGTGATCAATTTTCAAGAAAGGCAGCTGGATTAAGCTTTTTGCCGTAGGCGGAATCGAGTTTGGGTGTAACTTTGTGCTCGAACCATAACCCCTTCTATTTCCTACGACCATGTCAATACGTATAGAAAAAGACACCATGGGACCTGTAGAGGTACCTTCCAACGCCTACTGGGGAGCGCAAACGCAGCGCTCGATCAATAATTTCAAAATTGGGGGTGAGAAAAACCGCATGCCCATCGAGATCATCCATGCTTTTGCGATTTTGAAGAAAGCTGCCGCCCTCACCAATGCAGAGCTAGGCGTGCTGGATCCAGCCAAGGCTGATATCATCGCCAAGGTCTGTGATGAAGTGTTGACAGGACAGCACGACAGCCAGTTTCCTTTGGTGGTATGGCAGACGGGTTCGGGCACCCAATCCAATATGAATGCCAACGAGGTCATTGCCTACCGCGCACACGTGCTCTTGGGAGGTTCTTTGGCCGATGCGCAAAAGAAAATTCACCCCAACGACGACGTCAACAAGTCGCAATCATCCAACGATACTTACCCTACAGCCATGCATGTGGCAGCCTATAAGATGGTCGTGGAAACCACCATTCCTGGCGTGAAGCAACTTCGCGATACCCTAGCAGCCAAGGCGGAAGCCTTTAAGGCGGTGGTGAAAATCGGCCGAACACACTTTATGGACGCCACTCCCCTCACCCTAGGTCAGGAGTTTAGCGGCTATGTAGCACAGCTGGATCACGGTTTGCGCGCGCTCAACAATACCCTTGCACACCTTTCGGAGCTCGCCTTGGGGGGTACGGCGGTGGGTACGGGCTTGAATACCCCGCAGGGCTATTCTGAGCTAGTAGCTGAAAAGATCGCAAGCCTTACTGGACTCCCATTTGTGACGGCACCTAATAAGTTTGAGGCACTTGCTGCCCACGACGGCATGGTAGAAACCCACGGTGCGATAAAGCAGTTGGCAGTATCTCTGATGAAGATTGCCAATGACATCCGCATGCTTTCTTCAGGTCCTCGTTCGGGCATTGGGGAGATTTTGATTCCAGAGAATGAGCCTGGATCCTCCATTATGCCAGGCAAGGTCAATCCAACGCAAGTGGAGGCCATGACCATGGTAGCAGCACAGGTGATGGGCAACGATGTGGCTATCACGATTGGTGGCTCGAATGGCCACTTTGAACTGAATGTATTCAAGCCCTTGATCGCTGCCAACTTCCTGCAGTCTGCTCGTTTGCTTGGCGATGCTTGCGTTTCTTTTGATGTCAACTGTGCGGTGGGGATTGAACCAAACACGCCAATGATTCAGCGTCACCTCGAAAATTCCTTGATGCTAGTGACGGCATTGAATCCGTATATCGGGTATGAAAATGCAGCAGCGATTGCTAAAAAGGCGCATAAAGAAGGCACGAGTTTACGAGAGGCGGCCATAAGTTTGGGCTTGCTTACCTCCGAGCAGTTTGACGAGTGGGTCAAGCCATCCGACATGATTGGAGGCTTGAAGTAAGTCGCTTGAAAGACGAAATTAAAGCCGGCCTATTGGTCGGCTTTTTTTGTGGGGTTGCGCGTAAATCCTTGCCCATTTAGCTTTTTGCAAATGGAAAAAGAAATGAGTAGGTTGGTTTAAACTAGTGAACCATGAGAAAAGGATGCATCCTATTTACCCTTGTCTTTTTGCTTTTCGCCAGCTCCGGCATGGCGCAGCGCCTGATGGATGGCAGCCGCCGTACGGTGGGATTTATTGAAGGGGAGCGGGTGACCAACGGTTCTCGGTCGACGATCGGCTACTTGGATGGGAGTCGGGTAATGGATGGGTCGCGGCGGACGATCGGCTATGTGGAAGATGGGCGTGTGATGAATGGGTCCAGATCTACTGTAGGCTATATTGAGGATGGGCGTGTGATGGATCAGTCCCGAAGAACGATAGGCTATATTGAAGATGGTCGGGCGATGGATGGATCTCGGCGTACGGTAGGCTACTACGAGGGCGTGAGTATCACCAACGTGGCGTTATTTTTCTTCTTCTTTTTTTAGTAAAATTGTTCAGGTATAAAATGAAAATCCATTGAAGAAGGAGTTCCAAGAGACAAAGAATAAATCCAAAAAATCAAGCTGGAAAAAGTACGCCATGGAGTTTTTGATGCTCTTTGCAGCGATTTCCTTGGGATTTTTTGCTGAAAATCAGCGTGAACGCTGGGGTGAAACTGCGCGTGGGGTGCAGTATGCGCAGCGCTTGGTAGAGGACTTGGACTTGGATAGTATTCGGATGGAAGAGGTGAAGGCCAACTATGCCTTAAAAGAAAAGCAGATCAACACCTTGATTCCACTGATGCAGACAGGCCTTGACGAGAAGCCGTTTTTAGACAGTTTGTTTGCGTACTTCACCTTGCCTGGATCGGCTTCATTGGTGACTGGAATAAGTTTTGTGGAAAACATGGCCACGCGAGACGAGCTGAAGTCGGGGAATATGCGCTTGATCCGTTCGGACAGCATTGTGCGGCACTTGTCGGTGTATACGCGTAAGGAGCAGATTTTTATGGGCAACCAGACGCGTTACCGAGAGAAACGTATTGAGCTGTTGGAGCTGATGGAAGAGGTGTATGATATGCCTCGACTAGGCTTGGACAAGCTTCAGGGTAAAAAGCCAGAACCGCACTTGTTACCAGTAGATCCAAACCAGTTCCGCAAGGTGGTCAATGCGGTGGCCCACCTTCAGGGTATGATCAACAATTTGGAATCCAATGTGGAAACCATTGCTGAGGAGCGCAGGATTTTGCGGAAGTTGCTGATTGAATATATTGAAAAGAATGGGTAGGTCTAGTTCGAAATTGGGATTAAATTGCTCGAATAAAAATGGCTTTCACGTCACTGCCTTTACAAATCAACACTAAATCATCTGCTATGAATCTGGGTAAAAAACTAGCTGTACTACTTTTCTTTTTTGGTAGTGTTGTGGCACAAGGGGCTGAGTTCTATAAAAAAGGCCACCTTACGAATTTCAGTTATTCTAATGATGCTGCTGGGGTTCGAGGACAAGTACAGGATACCGTTAGGGTCAAGACTGATTCAGCTTCCGT
>JBIIFN010000092.1:0-9200 GCA_044237325.1 Algoriphagus sp. | reverse complement strand
ATCTAGGAGGGTCAAATCCAAAAGATTGAGCCCAGAAAGCCCCAAGTAATCTTCTTCCTCCAGTTCCAGTTGCGCACCCGTGTAACGCATTCGGTAGGCTTGACCCAGAACTTTGCTTCCCTTTTTTCCATTGGCAGTCACTAGGAGTTCGCCTGAAAAAGAAGTACCACTAAAAAATGGGCGGGAATTTTCACCTAAATCCAACACTTGATCCTGGAGGATGGGAATCTGTTTGCCTGTCCCCTTTTCCAATCGAAGGACAGATTGGGCAAAATCAATTCCAAAAGGAGCGCCGGTTTCGTTGGTATTCAAGCTGACCAGCAGCGTATCGCCTAGTAGCTGCCCCGCATGAAATCTCGGGAAGTTGGGAAGCGTGCCATAGCCGGGCAATTGGTTGGAAAAGGACGAAAAGATAGGGCTACTTGCTGTGCCTGCGTTAGGCAGAAAAACCAGCGTATTGCATTCCTCTCGGCCGATCAATAAGTCGGGGATACCGTCTCCGGTAAAGTCTCGATACAGCATGCTGTGCCCTCCGGCATGCTGCACTCGTGCTTGGTCACTTGGGCCATTTCCTTCGGCGAGAGATCGACCATCGCAAGTTTGGCCGAAGCGAATCTGGCCGCAACCACAAAACTCAAATTTGCCCCAGTGGCGAACTGGAAACGCAAAACCATCGATATCAGCGCTGCCTTTGCGCTCCACGGAGGTGTTGCGGTAGTATTCAAGGTAATCGCCTACGGCAAAATTGAACAGAAGTAAGTCGAGGTCCCCATCCCCATCCAAATCCTGGAGCAAGGGCGTGTCGAGGTTGTTGGCGGGAATGTTATTGGCTCCCTCCAGCCGGAGAAAATTTTGGGCAAGGGTCCAGGAAATCTGAGTGGCTGTGGACGTGTTGCGGTAAGCACGTATGCCGAGGGGACTGGAGGTAAAGAGGTCCTTTTTGCCATCGCGATCAAAATCAGCTAGAATCAAAAAGCCGCTGATATCGGTTGGGAAAAAGTAGGCGAGCTCGGGGCGAATTTGAAAATCGGCTCCTTTTTTCTCAAACACCTGGAGTTGCCGCGAATTGATGTCCCATATTACCCATTCCTCGGCACCGTCACCGTTGAGATCTAGGGTTTGGATCTGTGCGGAATTGATGCCTTGGCTCCATCCGCTGGGGAGCGATTGGCCATTTATGCGGATCGATTTGTCGTGCGCTAGGTCAACGATTTTTTGGCCAAAGGTTGGCGAAGCAATCAATAACACTAGAAAGACAAGGATTCGATGCATGGTAAGAGGCGGAGCTAACGTTAAAATAAAACGGAGCCGGCTCCGCAAAGATGTGGCGATTGCGTTATTTTGTATCAAATTTTCCAAAAAAATGAACTTGGACACCCTCTACTCCCTTTTTCTCCAAAGCACTGGCGTAAGTACAGACACTCGAAAAATCGATCCTGGAAACCTATTTTTTGCCCTCAAGGGACCCTCGTTCAATGCAAATG
Source organism: Algoriphagus sp. (assembly GCA_044237325.1). Taxonomy (GTDB): domain Bacteria; phylum Bacteroidota; class Bacteroidia; order Cytophagales; family Cyclobacteriaceae; genus Algoriphagus. The sequence continues at coordinate 7,716 of JBIIFN010000092.1, read as the reverse complement.
AGTTTGCCTCCACCGCCTTGGAAATGGGTGCATCGGCCGTAGTGGTCGAAGAGGCAGCCTTTGCCGTGGCGGGAGACTCGCGCTATTTTCTCTGTGAAGACGTGCTGAGTACCTTACAGGCGCTGGCCACTTTTCACCGAAGAAAATTTAGCATTCCCTTCATTGGCTTGACGGGCTCCAACGGAAAAACTACCTCCAAGGAACTTTTACACAGCGTGCTGAAGCAAAAATTCAACACGCTAGCCACGATTGGCAACCTCAACAACCATATCGGAGTGCCGCTGACGCTCCTCCGCCTGCGGCCCGAGCACGAGATTGCCATCATCGAGATGGGCGCCAACAAGCAGGGTGATATTGAGGAGCTGTGTGGTATCGCAGAACCCACTCACGGCTGCATTACCAATATTGGGAAGGCCCACTTGGAGGGTATGGGAGGTCCTGCGGGAGTCTTGAAAACCAAAACAGAACTGTTCCAATTTCTAAAGGGCCACCAAGGAACCGTATTTATCAATACGCAGGATCCGAACTTAGCGCCGCTGATTGCTCGTTTTGAAAATCCAGTGTTGTATCCCGCTCCGGGTGATTTCTGTGCCGTTAAATTTCATGGAGCCGATCCTTTTGTGTCTTTTTCTGTGCCAGGAATAGCGGGCCTACAGGTCTCTTCGCTCGTAGGGGAATACAATTTTGGGAATATCGCCAATGCCCTGACTATAGGTGCCTACTTTGGTGTCCCGATGGTGGATGCCGTTCGCGGGATTTTGGAATACACTCCAGAAAACATGCGTTCCCAGCTCGTAGAAAAGCGCAGCAATGTGATTGTCTTGGATGCTTACAATGCCAACCCATCCAGCATGGAGGTTGCCATCCGCACCTTTGGAAAGATGACCGGGAAGAAGCACAAAATGGTCATCCTGGGAGACATGTTTGAGTTGGGAGACTATGCTGAGGAGGAGCACCGCAAACTGGGTGAGCTCGTGAGCGAATATGGCTTTGACAAGGTCTGCTTTACAGGAAAATTGATCGTGTCAGCCCTGGAAACTGCCCCTTCGGCCTTGTATTTTCCAGACCCTTTTTCTTTCCGCAACTGGCTACAAGACAGCAAATTGGAAGACTACTTGATCCTAATCAAGGGAAGCCGCGGCATGAAGTTGGAAACGCTGGTGGAATTTATTTGATTTAGCGGCTCCTCGAAATTTACAATTTCGAGGCACTATCCTTCGATGTTCACATCGAATTCAGGGGATTAAAAATGCTATGATAGGAGCTCGATACGCCGCAGCGCATCGAACAGCACCGTTAAGAATCATTAGGATAAGTACTCGAGATTGCAAACCTCCACAAAATTGACTTGCTTTTACTTGAAGAAAATTCAAGAATTTCTCTTAGCTTATTAGTATACTTTTTTAACTCACTTTTTTATGGGAAAGGAATACATCATTAGAGACCCTGGCGCCGTCCACTTCGTAACATTTACCGTTCACCAATGGGTGGATGTTTTTACAAGAACCACTTATTCGGAATTACTCCTTGGAAGCTTAGAATTTTGTCAAAAAAACAAAGGTTTAGAGATTTTCGCATGGGTAATAATGAGTAATCATTGCCATTTGATTCTAAGAGCAAAAAATGAAGATCTTTCTGATATAATTCGAGATTTAAAAAAATTTACAGCAAAGGCAATATTTAAAGCAATTCAGGAAAATAAACTGGAAAGCCGAAAGAAGTGGCTCGAGATGACACTTACATTTGAAAACCAAATCTGGTTTTGGGAAAAGGGTTACCATGGAGAAGAAATATTTTCAATGCCTTTCTACCAATCAAAGATGAATTACATTCATCAAAATCCTGTAAGAGCCGGAATTGTAGAAAACCCTGAAGACTACCTTCTGAGTAGTGCAGGTGACTTTTTTGGAAGTAGAAAAGGACCATTAATTTTGGAATGGTTTGGATAAGTGATTGATCCGCCGTGGCGCATTAAGCAGCTCTGCAGCTCCACGACCCTTCGATATTCACATCGAATCAGGGGATTGGAAATCCTATGATAGGAGCTCGAGGTTACAAACCTCGAGCAGCCCTAGTCAACAGACGACCGTCCACTGCACACCTAAATTGGCTCAACGTTTAAATTAAAAAGTAAGTTAGTTTCTGAACTCCTAGACCCGTTCCTAGTTCTAGCTTTGTACCGTAGTATTTAACGTTTTCTATCCCTCCTACCATGCGTCCCTACTTAGATTTTCTATCCGCCTTGAGTGAAAACAACCACAAAGACTGGATGGACGCCAACAAAAGCTGGTACCAGGACACGCGGGCAACACTGCTGGAGGACGCGACAATTTTATTGAAGGAGGTAACCGAGTTTGAACCTGCCCTAGCCACCTTTAAGCCGAAAGATTGCCTATTTAGACAAAATCGGGATGTTCGCTTTTCTACCAACAAGAACCCCTACAAAACCAATTTTGGTGTCTACTTTTCGCCGACAGGCAAAAAATCCCCTGGCCCAGGCTATTACTTGCAAATTCAACCCGGCAACTCCTTCCTAGCGGGAGGCATCTGGATGCCTGAAGCAGACACGCTCAAAAAAATCCGCAAAGAAATCGACTTCAGCGGGGAGCAACTGCAGCGCATCGAGCAAGACCCAGCCTTCAAAAAATTGTTTCCCTCCATTGAAGGAGAAAAACTCAAAAACAGTCCTCGTGACTACGAGGGTAACCATCCCTACATCGAGTACCTCAAACTCAAAAGCTTTACCGTTTCCCATCCCCTATCCGACAAGGCCATTCTATCGGGTGCCTTCCTCACTTTTACCGCCGATGGCTTTCGTACCATGAAGCCTTTTCTTGACTTTTTGACGCAGGCACTGGAAGAAGTTGAGGATGGTTCTGGCCTGCTGTAAGCCATTTTTGGAACTTCCGCCTCCCTACCTTCTTGAATAAAATCTCCTTACCTTTGCGGCATGGTAGATTTCAAACAAATTCTTTCGGTTTCCCTCATTCTTTTTTCCGTGATTGATATCCTCGGATCGATTCCCATCATCATCAACCTCCGGAAAAAGGTAGGGCACATTCAGTCCGGAAAAGCAACGATTGTTGCAGGCATCTTGATGATCACCTTCCTGCTTGTTGGAAAGTCCATTTTGACGTTGTTTGGCATCGGCGTGGAAGACTTTGCTATCGCGGGAGCTTTGATCATTTTTGCGCTAGGAGCAGAGATGATTTTAGGGATTGAGCTCTTCAAACCTGACCCCGAGGCTACGGCAAGCGCATCGATCGTCCCTATCGCTTTCCCTCTTATTGCTGGCGCAGGTACGCTCACCACCATTTTAACCTTAAAGGCAGAATTTGAGCAAATCAACATTGCCATTGGCATCCTACTCAACCTGATTTTTGTGTTCGTCGTGCTAAAAAGCACAAATTGGCTGGAACGGAAACTTGGCAAGACCGGCGTGGACGTATTGCGTCGCATATTCGGTATCATTCTCTTGTCGATCGCTGTGAAAATCTTCAAGACCAACGCCTTTCCATTAGCTGGAGGATGAAAAAACTAAGCTTCGCTTTTTTTGATTTCTTTGTCGCATGATAGTCATTTTCACCGACGGTGCCGCCAAAGGCAACCCAGGCCCAGGAGGATATGGTGCCGTACTGAAGTTTGCGCAGCACAGAAAAGAACTTTCTGAAGGCTTTCGCCTGACAACCAACAACCGCATGGAACTGCTTGCGGTCATCCGTGCGCTGCAAGAACTGAAGTCAACTGAATTTCCAGTTCAGGTCTATTCAGACAGCAAGTACGTGGTGGATGCCATCGAAAAGGGCTGGCTTTGGTCCTGGCAGAAAAAAGGGTTTAAAGACAAAAAAAATCCAGACCTCTGGCTTCGTTATATCCCGCTTCACCTCAAGTACAAACCCAAGTTCTTCTGGCTCAAGGGACATGCAGGGCACGTCGAAAACGAGCGCTGCGACCAGCTCGCCGTGGCAGCAGCAGAAGGTAGTGGCTTGCAAGCCGATACGGGCTACGAGCAATCTATCGGACAGCTGTAGGCCCCGTACATTTTTTATCTCATTCTACCGGAGTTGATCCATCGTCACCAAAGGAATGTCTTTGCGATCTAAGTCCTGCAAAGGACGGTACGCTGCCTTAGGGTAGGTCCAGCCTTCCTCGGAAAGTTCCCAAAGTAATGGGGCTAGATTTTGGACAGCCGCTTTACACCCTTGCACAATCGCTCCTAGGTTGCCCGTTTGCTTGGAGAGAACAGCCTCATTTTCAATTTCAAAGGGTCCTGTAAACCCTCGCTCCTGCACGACCCGGACAAACGCACGCCAGTCCATCGAGTCTCCGAGCCCAAATCCGGGTAGCGTGGCTTCGTAGTGGTGGCGATCCCAAGGATTTTTGCTGGAGGTAATTCCTGCGCTTTCAGCCCAGTCGGGACGAACCTGCTGCATGGGGTACATATTGCCCCAGAAGGGGTCCGGCACATTTCGGGTAGACTTCACATGGATGCGCTTGAGTCGGTCCATGTCGGTGTGCTGCATCACGGCTACAGGGTCGGTGTGCTGCCAAACGTCGTGCGAAGGATCGTAGATCTCCCCGTGGTTTTTTTCAGGCACCAGCTGGTACATGAGTTTCCGTGCAGCAAGTACCCCGCTGAGGTTGTTGAAGGTGCCCGTATAGCCCGAACTTCTCCAGCCTTCCATGGGGCAGTTTTCGTAGAGGACGGTTACCCCAAGACTTGCGGCATAGCGAATGATGGGGCCAAAAACTTCTTGGTAGGCAAGCAGATTTTTTTCAAATCCTCCTTCCTGATTGCCAAGCTCGTGGTTGTAGCCCACAAAAGTGCCCACCGTCACGTCATTGGCATCGCCTCCGAGGAGGTAGGCAATGCGGATAAGGCAGAGAAGGTGGTTTTGATTTTTGAGGCGGTGCACGGGATCACCACCAATCAGATTTTCAAAAGCTCCCAAGGAGAGTCGAAGACCGGCAGTATTGAATTTATGAAGAAGGGATTTGGCTTGTTCCGGCCCAAAATGAGCATAATCTAGGTGGGTAGCCACAAAGTCGTTGCGGGTACCATCCTTGCGGAAAACGCAAAGATCCAGTCCTTGAACGCCGATTTGTACTGCTTTTTCTAGGGTTTCATCCAGGCTAAGCTGGTCGAAAGCGGAGGTCATGATCCAGATAGGGTGTGCCATGGGGGTGTATTTTTACTAAAAGTACACATTGCCTCCGATTGAGAAAACGAAGTTTGTCCAGGATGACGATTTAGCTTTCAGAGTACTTTCTCCGTAGGATCACTTTTTGCTTTTGCCGTGCCCAAAGGGCCTGGGCTAGGTCGGCAGCAACGCGCTCGGGGGGAGCTTCGTGGAGAATTTGCTTGAGCGTATTTTCTGCCAGGTCTATGCGGTAGCAAATGTGGAGCAGGCGCTCCAGGTCACGATCCATGAGCTGACTGATGGCCTTGGTGAGTGCTTCCAATGCCCTTTCTTCGGAAAACCCTGCGCCCAACTCCGGGAGCGGCAGGTCTTTGGTAACCAAGGCGAACGTTTCTTCAGGTAGGGAAGGAAGCATGGCAGGACATTAAAAAAGCCCCGTAGGTACGGGGCTAGTTACTAGACTATTAGGCTTCTGTTTCAGTTGCAGGGCTGTCCTGCAACACTTCAGGAACATTGGCACGAATGATTTGGTACCAGGCGTTGAGTTTTTTGATGTCAGAAACGTAAACCCGGTCAATGTCAAAATCTGGCAAAACAGACTTTAGAAAGGCGCGCAATTCAGCATCTGAGGCGCTTGCATCTACGCCTGTGTCCCCTTGAAAGGTGGCTTCGATCTTTTTCATCACTGACTCAAGTGGCTCTGCGCCCGCTTCAGAAAGTGTGTAGATGGAGATGTCGTTCAAGATGGATACCCGCATGGACATGCCGGCTACCAGTTTGGATTTCTTTTCGTCCATGGCCTCTAGGATTACTCCCGAGCGGGTAGGCTTGATAATTTTGTACAAACCTGGCTTTCCAGCCACGGTAGCAATGTCTTTAAAATTCATATTCGTTACGATTCAGGGGGCAAATATAGTAGGTTAGCTCAATTTGTTTACTGGGATTCATACTCGCTCACCAACTCGGATAAATAGCCAAGCACTTCTTCTTTTCCTTGTGCTTTTTCGGCTGAGGTTACAAAATAGTCTGGCGTATCGCCAAAAATCTCCACCAACTTATCGAGGAAGGCCTTCACATTTCTGTCGGTTTGGGTTTTGGACTGCTTGTCTGCCTTGGTAAACGCCACGACGAAGGGTACCTCTTGCTCTCCACACCAGGAAAGAAACTCCAAATCGATGGTTTGAGGCTCCAATCGGCTGTCAATCAGCACAAATACGCCGCAGAGATTTTTTCTGGAGGTGAGGTAGCTGCTGATCATTTTTTCCCATTTCACCTTTTTGTCTTTGCTGACTTTGGCAAATCCATAGCCTGGCAGATCGACCAAATACCAGCGATCATCCACTATAAAGTGGTTGACTAGCTGCGTTTTACCTGGTTTTTGAGAGGTTTTGGCCAACTCCTTTACGCCGGTAAGCATGTTGATCAACGAGCTCTTGCCCACATTGGATCGGCCGATGAAGGCAATCTCAGCCCGATCGGGCTTGGGACATTTGGAGATGTCGGTGTTGCTGATTAAAAAGGTGGCTTTTCGGATCATGACTTTTTTATTGGATGCAAAAATAGCGTTTTATTTTGGATGCGCTTTGAAGGTTCCCTGCCAACAATTTTCAAATCCTCGGGTTTGTATCGTACTATTGCACCATTAAAGATGATTCGTGATGTCCGTTGTACCCTACAAAGATAAGCTAGACCCCAAAAAAGAGCAGGTTGCTGAGATGTTTAACAACATCAGCCCGAAATACGATTTATTGAACCATGTGCTTAGCCTAGGTATCGACATCATCTGGCGAAAAAAAGCGATTAATTACCTGAAAAAAGATGCCCCAAAGCTGATTTTGGACATTGCTACGGGAACAGGAGATTTTGCGATCGAGGCGCTGGCACTTCAGCCTGACAAAATCATCGGCGTAGACATCTCTGAAGGCATGCTGTCGGAAGGACGCAAGAAAATGGTGAAACGTGGGCTATCTGAAAAAATCGAAATGCACCTGGGTGATTCCGAAGGCCTGCAGTTTGAAGACAATAAATTCGATGCTGTGATCGTTTCTTTTGGAGTTAGAAACTTTGAAAATCTAGAAAAAGGCTTGGCCGACATGTACCGCGTGCTCAAGCCAGGAGGCAAAACGGTCGTTTTAGAGTTTAGCAAGCCCAAAGCATTCCCAATGAAGCAGGCCTATGCTTTCTATTCGAATGCAATTCTACCTCAAATCGGTAAACTTGTATCCAAGGACAATTCTGCTTACACGTATCTTCCTGAGTCAGTTCAGGCCTTTCCCGATGGAGAGGATTTCTTGGCTGTATTAAAAAAAGTTGGCTTTCACAGCACTATATGCAAACCACTCACCTTCGGCATCAGCTCCATCTACGTTGGACAAAAATAATTGTCCTTGCCCTCATCGGCATTGGATGGACTGGTAATGCAAATGGCCAAGGTTTTTTTGGCTTGACCAATTTTTCTGGGACAGACGATAAGCTGACCTCTTACGGCTTCTTTCTTAGCACGCATACCGCTAGCTACCAACTCAAGTACTCCCCTGAGTTTTTGAATCCTGCCAATACGGCCAACAATGCCATT
>JBIIFN010000091.1:0-9278 GCA_044237325.1 Algoriphagus sp. | reverse complement strand
TTTGACAGCAAAAATCTTCTCCCCTTGCGTGGCCTGATGCACTTGCCCGATGGAGGCAGCATTTACCGCGGCACGAGTGAAGGTGTCAAAAAGCTGTTCAGGTGTTTTTTGAAAATACTTTTGGAAGGTTTTTACAACCAAGGGGTAAGACAAAGGCGGTGCAGAGTACTGCGCCATGGTAAACTTGTCTTGGTACGCTCTAGGAAGAAGGTTTTTGTCCATGGACATCATCTGCGCCACCTTCAAGGCAGAACCTTTCAGCTGGCTGAGTGAGTCATAGATATCTGATGCATTGTCTTTGTGGAGCTCCTCTCTATCAAGTGAAGGGTTGACCATCTTTTTCGCGTAATGCTTCACGTAGTTGCCTCCAACCTTCGCTCCTGTAGAGATGAATTTGGCTGCGCGTTGTACTTTAGAAACAGGGATAGATCCCTGCTCTTTTACCTTACCGGACATGAATTACTTGTTTTGGGAGAGAAACTTTGCGAAATCTAAAAAGCTGTCCAAGGCACTTTTTCCCATCAGGTCGAAGGCTAGGTTGACGGATTTCTCAATAGCAGCATCTGTTTTTTCAAATCGTGGGCTTCGGTCGTCTATCCAATAGCGAAACACAAACCCTACCTGCATCCACAAGGCCTCGTCATACTTTTCGGAGATAAAGGGTCTGGACGCAATTTCCTGCGTTTCTTTTCCTTCCATCACTAGGTCTGCCGCATAGTCTGCAAACTTCTCTTTGAATTCACGCGTGTCAGCAGGTAGTTTTTTGAAGGTAGTTGACTTGTCTTGGTACAAAGACAATAAGTAAGACCTATTTTTCTTCAATTCTTCAATCCAAGTGAAAAGGAAGGAAAGGAATTTTTCGCGCACAGAATATTCCTTGTAAACGTCTTGACTTTCCACATTAGCCAAGGTTTCTTCAAAAATAGAAACCCAAACAGCGGATTTGACGGCTTCAAAGGAGGTGAAATAGTGGTAAAACTCTTCTTCCTTGATTTTGATGTCTTTGGAAAATTTAAAGATGGATGCCGGCTCAGACCCCTGCTCGAGGAGATGGGCAACAAATCCTTCTAAAATCAATTTGCGGTAATCTTTTTTACTTGTCTTTGTGCGTGTAGCTGTGTCCATGGGAAGTATAATCGTACATGAGGATAACACAGAAGCGGGCCTTCAGGTTTGGGAGAAACAAAAAAAAGTCGGAATTTTCTTTTCCGACTTTCATCATAAAACGGACCAACAAATCAAGCCGTTACTTTTTCAACGACCAAATTATGGTTGGTATAGATACATACATCCGCAGCAATGTGAAGACTTTCTCTCACCATCTCCTCAGCTGTCAGTTGCGGGGCAAATTTCTTCATGGCGCGCGCTGCAGACTGAGCATAGACGCTACCCGAACCAATGCTTGCAATTTCCATATCGGGCTCAATGACATCCCCATTACCGGAGATGATTAAGATATCGTCCTTATCTGCCACGATCATCATCGCTTCCAGTCGACTGAGCATGCGATCCATGCGCCATTCTTTGGCTAGCTCCACCGCTGCACGCTTCATGTTATTACCGAAGGCACCTAGCTTTTCCTCAAACTTCTCAAGTAAGGTGAAGGCATCAGCAGTGGAACCTGCAAATCCAGTGACGATTTTTCCTCCTTGCAGGACCCTGATTTTCTTCACTGTGCTTTTTGCGACGGTACTTCCTAGCGTGGCCTGCCCATCGGCGCCGATGACTACTTCGCCATTGTGCCGGATGGCTACTACGGTGGTGGATTTTATTTTTTCCATGGATTAAACTTGGATCGTGAGTAAAAGGAAAAAGGGATACGTGTACACGTTAACACCTATACAAAAGCAAAAAGTCCTACGTAAACAGGACTTTTTGGTTGGTGCGATTAAACGAGCATCCGAACAGGATCTTCGAGCAGCCCCTTCAGCGTTTGAAGGAAGGAGGAGCCTACTACCCCATCCACCACACGGTGATCACAGGAAAGCGTCACCTTCATGATATTGCCGATCATCATCTGACCTTCTTTAACCACGACCGTTTCCTTGATGCCTCCTACTGCAAGGATACAGGCATCTGGAGGATTGATGATTGCTGTGAACTCGTCGATGCCAAACATACCCAAATTGGAGATAGTGAAGGTATTCCCTTCCCAATCCTTTGGTTGTAACTCCTTGTTCTTTGCTTTTTGTCCGAAGGACTTGGCTTGCGCAGAGATCTGTGATAGGGAAAGCTGATCCGCAAAGCGAATCACAGGTACCAAAAGTCCTTCTTCTACCGCTACTGCCATGCCGATATGGATGTGGTCGTTGTAGCGGATCTTATCTCCTAGCCAGCTTGAGTTAACTTTTGGATGCTGGCGCAAAGCTGCTGCAGCGGCCTTGATTACCAAATCGTTGAAAGAGATCTTGGCGGCACCATACTCGTTCATGCTCTTTCTCGCTTCCATGGCTTTGTCCATGTTGATTTCCATGGTCAAATAGAAGTGAGGCGCTGAATATTTACTTTCAGCCAAACGCTTGGCGATGGTTTTTCTCATTTGAGACACTTTCTCCTCTCGGAAGCTCTCCTGACCAAGTGCTGGCACAGCCGCAGACTGAGCAACTGGTGCAGCAGCAATAGCAGCAGGCACGAAGGTTTCGATGTCTTTTTTAACAATTCTTCCTCCCTCACCGGTACCCGCTACTTGACGGATATCTACGCCCTTTTCACTGGCAATTTTCTTGGCAAGTGGAGATGCTTTTACGCGATCAGAACTAGAATGGGTAGGAACTGCGGCGCTCACAGGTGCTTGGACCGGTACAGCTACTGGCTGAGCCACAGGGGCAGCAGCAGGAATTGAAATTTCAGCAGGTGCCGGAGCAGACGCTCCACCTTCATGGGCTGCGAGTAGGCTTTGGAAATCCGCGCCTTTTTCTCCGATCACGGCAATCACCCCATCGACAGGTACGCTACCTCCAGCGGCTACGCCGATGTAAAGCAATACCCCGTCTTCGTAGGATTCCAATTCCATGGTCGCCTTATCTGTTTCGACTTCAGCGATGATTTCACCCGACTTTACAGCGTCTCCCACCTTTTTCAACCAAGTGGCAATGGTGCCCTCCTGCATCGTGTCGCTCATTTTTGGCATGGTCACGAGCACTGCAGGGATAGCAGAGGTATCAATTTTTACCGCAGGTGCAACCACCTCAGGTGCGACTGCTACTGCTGGAGCGGTAGCGGGTACTTCTTTGGTGCTAGGTGCTTCACTTCCACCAGACAACAATTGTTCAAACGCCTCTCCCTTCTCTCCTATGATAGCAATGATGCCATTTACTGGCACCGAATCTTTTTCTTTTACACCGACATACAAAAGCACACCCTCCTCATAGGATTCAAGCTCCATGGTTGCTTTGTCCGTCTCTACTTCAGCTAGAATATCTCCAGGCTTTACTGTGTCACCTACTTTTTTCAACCAGGATGCAATCACACCTTCTTCCATGGTGTCACTCATTTTTGGCATTCTTATAATTTCGGCCATGTTTTTGTTAGCGCTTGTTAGTAATTAAAGAGCCCAAAAATAGTTTTTAAAAACGCTTTATTCAAATTTATATCCTGTATTTTCCATTCCGATTTTGACCTATTGCTTCCATGCCTTTACTTCCTGAACGGCCTTACCAACGACCTAAATCCCTCTTCAACGGACACTTAGAAACCATTTATCCGGCACTTTTTCGTCAAGTGATCTTGCCTCAGCCTGAAAAAGAACAGTTAGAAACTGATGATGAAGATTTTTTGGAGCTGGATTGGCATCGGCGGGGAAATACCAAACTACTCATCCTCAGCCATGGATTAGAGGGAAATAGTAGCAAGGGATATATCCTTGGCATGGCCAAAGAGGCACTTAAAAATGGTTTTGATGTACTTGCCTGGAACTATCGGGGCTGCGGCGAACAACTCAACCGCAAGGCAATTTTCTACCACAGCGGGGCTACTTACGACCTACATGCCGTGATCAATCGTGCCGCTTCAGATTACGAGGAGTTGTACCTTGGAGGATTTAGTTTGGGTGGCAACCTAACCCTCAAATACCTGGGTGAAGGCCGAGCGCTGCATCCGAAAATAAAAAGAGCGGTAGCCATCTCTGTACCCATAGATTTGGGTGGCTCCTGCGACAAAATCTCCACTGCGGCCTTAGGGCTCTACACCAAAAGGTTCTTGACCAGTTTGCGCAAAAAAATCGAGCGAAAGGCACCCCTTTTCCCCAGCGAATTCCCGCTAGAAAAATTTAATCAAATTCGAAGCCTCCGTGATTTTGACGACCTCTTTACAGGTCCCCTGCATGGATTTAGCGATGCGGAAGACTACTATAAAAGCAATTCTGCGCTACAATTTTTGCCCACCATCTCCATTCCAACCCTGCTTCTAAATGCCCAAAACGATCCCTTTTTGAGCGAAACCTGCTACCCTTTTCAGTTGGCGGCAGACTTGGAACAGGTCTACTGCGAATTTCCCAAGCACGGAGGTCATGTGGGCTTTTCTGTCTTCGGAAAAGAGAAAAGCTACTATTCGGAGACGCGAGCAGTTGAATTTATACGCAGCGGTCGCTAACTTCGAACAAATTACCTGACACCATTCAGCATGTGCGGAAGATATTCCCTTTCAAAAAGTAAAGTCCAGCTCGAAGAACGCTTCCAAGCGGAGATGTTTCCGGACTTCAGTCCGAGGTATAATATCGCCCCTACACAGCTGGTGCCCGTAATCACCTCCGATAGCCCAAAGGGATTCTCCTTTTTCTACTGGGGCATCACCCCAGATTTTGGACAAAACAAGCCCGTGTCCACCAAATTGATCAACGCCAGGTCCGAGTCAGTGCATGAAAAAGTATCCTTCAAAACCTCTTTTGAAAAAAGAAGGTGTCTGATTCCCGCAGATGGTTTTTATGAATGGAAGAAGCTGGGTAAAAAAACGAAAATTCCCCACCGCTTTGCACTCAGAGACGAAGAAACCTTTGCCTTTGCAGGGATTTGGGAAGAGTTCGAAACCGTCTCTGGCGAATCCCAGCATACTTTTTTAATCCTTACCACTAGCCCAAATCACCTGGTTGAAGAAGTACATGACCGCATGCCTGTCATACTGAGACGTGACCAAGAAAAAAAATGGCTGGATACCTATAGCTCTGAAGAAGAGTTGAAAGCCATGCTTAACCCCTATTCCAGTGAGGAAATGAGCAGCTACACGGTTTCCCCTTTGGTCAACTCAGTGCAAAACGATAGCCCAAATCTCCTGAGAAAAACCTCTCCCATGGATCAGTTTGGAAATTATACCCTTTTCGGTTAATCAGCGCCTTTGTTTCTGATTTTGCCAGATCGATAGCAAGTATCGATATTGCACCGAAGTTTACCCAACACCCCATTTTATTTCCAATTACGCCCAAATAAAACACCCATGTATACCTCACGTATCCTCGCTGCGGGACATTATGTACCCGAACGTATCGTAACCAACGATGACCTGTCAAAGCTCATGAATACAACCAACGAATGGATCGTTGAACGAACAGGAATACAGGAAAGACGCTGGTTTACACCTGGGATAGATACGGTCAATAATATGGCCGCGAAAGCCAGTATAATGGCTCTGGAAAGAGCCAAAGTAGCAAAAGAAGAAATCGACTTTATCATCTTTGCTACCATCACCCCCGACTATTTCATCCCCGGCAACGCGGTCCTAATGCAGCGGGAACTCGGTCTCACCACCATCGGTGCTCTAGACATTCGCAATGCCTGTTCTGGATTTATCTACGCACTATCCATCGCAGATCAATTCATCAAAACGGGGATGTACCAAAAAATATTGGTTGTAGGTGCAGAAATCCAATCTTCGGCACTTGACAAAAGCGATGCTGGCAGATCCAGCGCCGTGATTTTTGCTGATGGTGCTGGAGCAGTTGTCGTGGGAAGAGCAGAAGCGGGTCAACAAGGAATCCTTAGCACGCACTTACATGCCGAAGGTACCTATGCAGAAGAACTCTACTGCATTGCCCCAAGTTCCAGCGGGAAGGAAAGGATTTCTCAGGAGCTTATCGATCGTGGGGAATTCCTATTGAAAATGAATGGAAACACGGTTTTTAAGCATGCCGTGGTACGCTTTATGGAAGTTATCCAAGAGGCTCTGGCCTTCAACCAACTCAGCAAAGAAGACATCGACCTGTTGGTGCCACACCAGGCCAACCTGAGAATCTCTCAATACATACAGCAGAAGCTTGAGCTACCAGACGAAAAAGTCTTCAACAACATCATGCACCTCGGCAATACCACTGCCGGTACCATCCCCATTGCTCTTTCTCAGGCTTGGGAACAAGGTAGAATCAAAGAAGGTGATTTGCTCTGCTTAGCCGCATTTGGTTCAGGATTTACCTGGGCCTCTGCCATGCTAAAATGGTAATATCAGTCACCTAGGTACCGACATGGAGCTGGAACTTTGGCTAAACCAAGCCCTTCTAATCCGTCAAAATCAGCTCAAAGCAGACTTTCTAAGCCTTTTTGAGGACGTGGCTAATTCAGTGACGAATGAAGAGCTGAAGCTTTTTTTTCCGGAGGCTAAAGGAAAAAAAATCAGTAAAGGCAACCAATTGGACGGCTTCCCCTACCTAGTGCTGGATCTTGTACGAGATTTTGACTTGAATTCAGGATGCGTCATTCGACTTGTAAGCTGGTGGGGACATGGGGTATATTTTTGCATTTTTTTCGGTGAAAACTTACCCGCAATCCATACCGAGTATTTTTTAACCGAAGGATTTTCTTTTGGGAAAACAGATAGCCCTTGGGACCTTCCTGAACTTATTTTGCCAGGAAATAGCAGTAGTTCCTTGGAAGAAATTAGGTCAAGAAAAGCGGGCTTCCAACTGTGGTTTAAGGAAGTGAAACTTCAGTCCGATCGAGAGTCTAATAAACTACTTTTGGAAAAAGAAATTAGGAAAATTCTCAAGCTAAATCTGATTTGAATCATTAAAATCTGAGGATTTGCTTTAATTTTAAACAGGAATTGATTTTTTACGTAGGAGATACCAATAGAGTCCTAATTTCTTCTAAAAAACCGCTTCCACCCTACCTTAAGACCGCTCGTTTATATGAAATATTTGCTCATCGCAGTAATTTCATTCGTTCACTTTTCCGTTTTTTCACAGACAGCCAAGATGGCGGTGCTGTACAATGGAGATTCTTCCCTGATTGGAAGTGGGCTAGTGGAAAACAAACTACAACAAGGCCTTTGGAAATTTTACGCCGCCAAAACGAATACCTTGATTACAGAGGGCCTATTCAAAAATGGGCTTCGAGATGGGCAATGGACCAGCTACCATCCCAACGGGAAACGGAAAGAGATGGCGGATTACCGCGACGGGAAACTTTTTGGACCAGCACGGTTTTTTGATACCTATGGCGCCCTAGTGAAGGAAATGATCTTTCAAGACAGCATCCTGGTAGGCAAATACACTGAATACTATGGACTTGAAGTAGAAAGCTATATCGATCCGCAGCAAGTAAAGCTTGAAGGCAAGTACGTCAATGGAAAAAAAGAGGGGCAATGGGTCACTTTCTTTCCGGAAGGAGAGATTGCAGTACGTGAATTTTATTTCGAAGGCTTGCGAGAAGGCCCTTACCTTGAGTACGATCCACAAGGCAACGTGCTAGCTGAAGCAACCGCAAAAAAAGGGCAGTTTGAGGGAAGCTACAAAACCTACTCTTTTGCCGATGTATTGCTGCAATCCGGTACCTACAAAAACGGGGAGAAAATAGGCGAATGGAAAAGTTACTTCCCAGGAACGAAAATTCTTGAGTCAACAGAATCCTACGACGAGTTTGGCAACCGTATTGGCGATTGGAGTTACTATTATGAAACTGGCCGGCTAGCTAGAAAAGAGCATTACGAAAACGATGTGGCTGTAGGCGTATGGGAAGAATACTTTCCCAACAAATCCGTTTCCAAGAGAAAAACCTACGTTTTGGGTGTGCCTGAAGGAGAGTATGTAGAATACCACAGTTCGGGCAAACTTTCCGTGCAAGGACAGTACGAGGGAGGTGCCAAAACAGGCGTTTGGAAAAATTTCTACCCAGACGGACAGCTCTATGCCTTGGGGGAGTATAGAAACGACCTCAAAACAGGCCTTTGGAAATACTTTAACAAAATCGGAGTTCTCGTTGCCGAAGGAGAATACATCCTCGGTATGGAAAACGGACAATGGGTATACTACTACGATGGTGGCCAGCTGAAGTCCGTAGGCGCCTTTAATTTAGGCTTTGAAAATGGAATTTGGGGTCTTTTCTACGACAACAGACAGTTGACTCAGGAGGAATTTTGGGACAACGGTAGGCTGCTCAACGTGAGCGAGTATTATCCATTGGTCGGTAAAGAGACGCGAGACAAAGGAACCTTGAAAGATGGAAACGGAACACGCATCACCTACTACGTTACGGGACAAAAAGAGTCGGAGGGAAATTACGTTTCAGGAAAGGCCGAAGGACTTTGGATATACTACCACGAATCGGGCAAAAAAGCATCAGAAGGCAATATGAAAGATGGAAAAAAGCAAGGAGCCTGGAAATTTTACAATAGCGCAGGAAGGCTAGAAGACCTAATCCAGTTTAAGGACGACGAAGTGGTGTATCCAAAAGGCCAAAGCCCTTCCTTCTGAGGTAAACAATCCCCTAACTAACGGGTTGTGTCAGGGTAAATGACAAAACCATGTTCGGACTATTCAAAAAGAAATCAGAGAAAGATCAGCTTCAGGAAACCTATGCCAAAATGATGGCAGATGCGCACAAGCTGTCTCATAGCAACAGAACCGCCGCCGACAAGCTCATGGCTGAAGCAGAAGAAGTGGCCAAGAAAATTGATGCTTTGAACGCAAAGTAAAGATCACCAAGCATTGACTTCCGTCAATGCTTTTTTTTAGTCTTTTCTTTTACCGAAGTTTAGCCCTCCTCTCCTACATCGGAAGTAGTACCCTTAGGCCTTTCTGCTACTGTCTAGCGTAATCGTCCTGCAAACGCACAATATCAGACTCATCGGAAGGGAAACCTGGATCAGAGTGCATCCAAATTTCCGCTACCACACCCCAGGAGGATGCCCCTATGAGTCGGTGGCGCTCTCCTTGGGCAAGAGATATCACATCTCCTGCCACGAGCGAATCCACCTCTCCTTGGTGATCGTCTAGGCTGCGGCAAATCGCGGCATCACCAGCAACCAAATTCCAAAGTTCGGCACGTCTAAAATGATACTGCCAAGAAAGTCTAGCT
>JBIIFN010000089.1:0-9374 GCA_044237325.1 Algoriphagus sp. | reverse complement strand
CGCAGCCAATGATCATCGCGATTTCAGATCCAGCAGGGAGATTCAGTAGTTTCTTGACCCGCTTCGAGTCAAAGCCCTCCATGGGGCAGGTATCGTAGCCAGCGGCCTTCATCCCGAGCATAAAGGTCATGCAGGCAAGGGATGCGCTCTTGTGCACTGAGATCCGCACGGAAGTTTCACTCACTTCTCGTACCATCGGCTTGCTGAAGCCTTGAGTAATTGCAATTAACTTTTTGACAAAGGACCATCCCGGAAATTTGTTGTAGAGCAAGGGGACCAACTTGCCGTAATAGCGGAGGGCTAGTTTCACTTTTTTATCCCCTTCCCCAGATGCTGAAGCGGAGATAAAGTCAAAGTTGGCTTTCGCATGGGCTTTCCAACGGTCTCTGCGAGTAAGGACCACCACTAGTTCCCGAGCCGAGGTGGCTGCTTTTTGTCCCATGCAAAGCTGCGCTAAGCGATCTTTCAACGTAGAGTACTCCGGCACGCGCACAAACTGATACAGTTGCAGGTTCGAACTGTTGGGCGAAAGAATCGCCGCCTCCAAGCATTTTTGAACGATGGTGCCGTCAAAATTGTCTGTTTGATCGAATACGCGCACAGACCTGCGCTGCTGTACCGTTTCAAAAAAATTCAGTTCCTGGCTCATTTGTTTCTTTTAACTTTTTTTGATTGGTAAAGATGGCCAAAATTTTGAAGTTTACGTTTCAGAAATTAACCTTCTGTCGCCTATGTTTTTTACATTGATTCGCTTGCAATACCTGAAGAGCGTTCGCTCCACGAGTTTTGCAAAAAGTGCCCTCGCTACTGGATTTTTGGTATTTGTTGCCCTGCTGCTGCTGAGTTACGTCTTTTTTGCAGGGCTATTCCTGGGGAGAATCATCGACATGCTGGCCGAGGGCAAAGAACCCATCGCCTTTCTCAACTCCCTACTTATTTACTTTTTCCTAGGGGAATTTATGTACCGCTACTTCGTGCAGAAGTTGCCGGTAGTGGATCTAGAAAGTTTGCTTCACCTCCCGATTGGGAAAAAGAAGATCGTGTCCGTCTTGTTGCTGCGTTCCTTTTTATCCCCACTCAATGTCATCGCTTTGCTGCTCTTCCTTCCCTTTGGTGTGGAGGCGGTGCAGGAGGAATATGGACTGCTGGGACTGGTATCTTGGTTGGGAACTTTGCTGTGCTTGAGCTGGTCCTTGCACTGGTTTATGCTCTGGTTTAAGCAGCGCTTTGAGGACAGTCTTATCGGTTTGGGGGTAGTTTTTCTAGTGGTACTGCTTTCTGGCGGGACAACTTACATGGGCTGGTTCAATGTAGGCGCGCTCCTCGCTCCCTTCTTTGCCGCAGCTACACTGAGCATTCTTCCTTTGGTGGGGATGGGCCTGCTGCTTGGATTGGTCTATGCGCTTTCCTACCGGTATTATGTAGCTCATTCCTACTTGGAAGAGCTTGGTGAGGAGGAGGCGTACCGGGTAGCGGGCCAAGGTTTTGGCCTGTTTTCCCGATTTGGGATGGCAGGTGAGCTGGCCAACTTGGAGTGGAAGTTGATTTTGCGACACAAGAAAAGCCGTACTTATCTCATGCTTTCGGCCTTTTTCCTGTTTTACGGCTTGATTTTTTACACCAATCCAGCCTACCAAAGTGAAACAGGTATTTCTCCTTTTTACATTTTTATCGGGGTCTTCATCACGGGTATCTTTATGATTCAGTATGGGCAGCTGTTTTTGAGCTGGAACTCGGCCAACTTTGATTTCTTCATTCAGCGCAAGGGAGGGCTAGATGCCTTGGTTAGAGGCAAGTACCTGCTATTCCTCAGTATTTCAGGGCTTTGCTTTTTGGCTTCCGTGCCCTACGTGTACTTTGGCTGGGAGATTTTGCTAGTGCATTTGGCTACCTTCCTATTCAACTGTGGTATTTTGATCCATGTGATTATCTATGTGGCCTTGTGGAAGCCCAAGCCCATGGATCTCAACAAAGGAGCCATGTTTAATTACGAGGGGGTAGGTGCCGCCCAATTTTTGATCATTATTCCCCTGATGGCTGGACCATATTTGGTGTACCTTCCTTTTTCTTACCTGATCAATGACTATGCAGGCTTGCTTGCCTTGGGAGTAACTGGACTGGCAGGGATCCTTGCCTTCCGCCCACTTTCCCGCATCATTATCAATCGCCTTCTGGCCAACCGTTACGAAATATCCTCTTCCTTCCGACAAGAACTATGATACAGGTCTCTCAACTCAAAAAACAATACAAAGAAGCCGTCGTGCTGGATGTTCCAGAATTACTCATCTCCAAAGGGGAGTGCTTTGGGCTAGTGGGCAATAATGGTGCGGGTAAGACTACCTTGTTTCGTATCCTGTTGGATCTGGTACGGGCAAGCTCTGGGCAGGTGACTTTCCAGGGGGAAGATGTGAGCAAAACCGAGTCTTGGAAATCTCAGGTGGGCGCCTACTTGGATGAGCAAATGCTACTGGCCTTTTTGACGCCTGACGAGTACTTCGAAACCTTGCGCAAGATCTATGGACTTTCTACGGCTGACCTGGAATTGCATTTGAGCAAGTTCGAGGAACTGTTTAATGGAGAGGTGCTGGGCAAGAAAAAATACATCCGGGACTTGTCCAAAGGCAACCTGAAGAAGGTGGGCATTGCAGCTGCTCTGCTTGGCCATCCACAGGTGGTGCTATTGGATGAGCCTTTTGAAAACTTGGATCCCAGTTCCCAGATTCGCTTGAAGAAGTTGATCCTTTCTGAATTGGAAGCTTCCAAAACCACCTTCTTGATCTCCAGTCATGACCTAAACCACGTCACCGAGATTTGTGACCGCATCGTGCTTCTAGAAAAGGGGAAGGTCATCCGGGATTTGCGTGAGAAGGGAGAGATGTTGAAAGAACTGGAAGCCTATTTTGTGGGTTGAAAGCTAGGTGGATGAGTAGGAAAGCCAATTGATAATAATTTTTTTAACTGAATCCCATAAAATAAAATTTTGGGTTAGTTTTGGGCATGTGGCCGGCATTGTCAATTCTATCTTTTTTTGTGGGGGGAGTATTGCTTTTGCTCGTTTCCGTTTCCCTCTTTGACACGAAGCGGGACATCAAAACGAGTATCTTTTTTTTAGCCATTTTATCGATCTCCGGTGTCCAACGCGTCATCTTTGGCCTGTCTAGCTTTAAGATTCTAGGCACCTTTGAAAATCCCTTTGAGCAGTCCCTCCTTTTTGCCTATTTCATTCCGCCGATTTATTACCATTTTTTTGAAGGCCTACTGCATCAGAAAATTTCGAGAAAAAATCTTCCCCTACACTTCGGCCTTTCTTTACTGCTGGTTGGCCTGAGCATAGGATTAGATTGGAACAAATCCATCAGTCAATCCGTATTTTTAGTTTATTCTTCAGGATACATTGGGCGCTTGATTTTTTTAGTGTGGACGTATTTTGCGAAGCGGAAAAGTCAGCGAGAGCTGCTCTACTTCAAGTCCATACGCGTTTGGGCGTACTTGATGATGGCTGCCTTTTTATTGATTTATGCGTTCGCAAATTTCATCTATGGAAAAGGGCTAGAGGATACAGAGGAAAAAGTGTTGGGGGAATTCTATGGTCTCACCTCCTTCCTCTGGTTGTTTATTTGTTTTTACCTCTTGAGAAACCCGCGCATTCTGTACGGGGAGCTGCGCTTGTTGGAACACATCAATGAAGTAGTCCCGGAAGAGATTGCCATCTGGAGGTCTAAGAAAAGGGGACAAACTAGCGCTCAGGATTTGGGAGTGGAGAAGCAGATCGCTCCTCGGGTGGAATCGCTGCTTTTTACTTTAAAAAATCTAGAACAAGCCTGGTCTGAGGAGCTCTTGGAGGTTCCCAGTCTCAAATCCCTCTCCTTCCAGTTGGACTGCCCTCAAAGTCACGTGAAGTACCTATTCAAGTACTATGGAAATTTTAGTTTTGGGGAGTATGTCAATGTGTTGCGAATCAATTACTCCATTACACTGATCCGCAAAGGGTACTTATTGACGCACACCATCGATTCCCTGTCTAAGAAGACCTTGTTTGTAAGTGGCAATACCTTTTACCTCAATTTCAAAAAGCTGACAGGCGAATCTCCTTCCGAATATCATGCGCACCTGCAATTGGAAAAGCGGGGGGCTTAAAGTCCGGAATTAGTATAGGAGTCGAAGTAGAAATACGAAGTACCTGCCTGCCGCAGACAGGCGAAATAGGGTAGAAATACACTGCGCTTCGCTTCGTGAAATAATTAAAGGGAAATACGATTGAAATAAAGTAGAAATACACTTTGCGTTGCCTGCCCGCCGCGGCGGGCTTCGTGAAATAGGTTGAGCTTCTAGCCCCATTTACTATTTCACCGAGCCTGCCTGCCGCAGGCTGGCTTGCTCTAATTCCATCGTGTTATTTTAAATGTAACGGAAATCGAAACAGTTATTTCACCGAGCCTGCCTGCGGCAGTCTTCTCTAAAAAGCTGCCTTCGGCAAATTGGCAGTGTGTACTTGGGTGGTTTCTCCCTTGACCTCAGTCCAGGCAAAGTACACGTTCTCCCCTAGCACCTCTAGCTGAGGGAACCCGCTTTTTCGACCGGAATCCATCGCTCCAATCTCCCAGCGTTTGCCCATCTTGCCCCCGCTGTCAATTCGAGCAGCCATCAAAAAGGTGCCTGTCGTAGTAGTTTCCATCCAAGCAGCGATACCTGACTGCTCATCGAGCAAGGCAACTTCTACGCGACCGATGATGCCCTGCCCCTCGACGGTGATCGGCGCACCAAAGGATTCCCCAGCATCCGAGGAGAACGAAAAATTCACCTTCGCGGCTCCCTTGGCGGCGGTAAACCAGCCCACGAGCAGCGTATTTCCTTGTGCGACAACCTTGGGACCATTGACTGGGCAACCTGAAATTTCCCATCCATCGGCATGAATGATGGATGGCTCCGTCCAGTTACCGTTTACCAGGCGAGTGATCGCAATGTCCCGGATTTCTCGGTCAGACCGGTTGCGGTACACCACTACCGGTCCCTCGGAAGTAATGGCCGTGCTGGTCTGGCAGCAATCACAGGTTTTGGCATCCAGTAGCGTATCCCAAAGTACCTTTCCGTGCACCGTTACCTCTGCTGTACGGATGCTCATGGCGCCTGAATGTCCGTCATGGCCTTCGTGTCCTCCCCCGCCCGTATTGCGTCCATCCAACCAGGACACCATGAAGCTCGAATCGCTGTAGGCCGTTGCGGACACAAATCCATGTTCGGTCTGCGTGGAGTCGCGGTGCAAAGGAAGCCCAGGACGCCAGATTTGCCCTCCCTTGGGCAAGGCATGCATCAGAATGTCGTAGGAGAATTTCCCTGGGGATGATTTTTGCAGGTGGTAGGCGAGTAGCGAGCCTTTGTTTTGAACGAGCGCAGGGTAGTCTGCCCAGTTGACAAACCAGTTGCTGCCCTCTGCAATCTGCTCGGGCCTAGACCATTTCCCATCTGCTCCAAGGCGCGCAAAGTGGAACTGTGCAAGGCTATCCGTGGGCGTGGCTACCCAGGAAAGGATCAGTGTCTTGCCATCTGAAGAAAGGGAAGGCAGGGATGTTCCCTCCCCACCTGGAAAGGAAATGTCTTGGACAGTTACGGGAGGTGGAGTAGCCGAAGTGCAGGAGGCGATAAATAGGACTGAAAAGCCCAGTAAAGCAAGTAGGATACGGTTCATGGCTGTTTGGAGATTAGGTCTTCAATGGAGGTGACGTCCTGCCAGTTTAACTGTCCCATGTGCCGATATACTACCTTTCCTTGGCGGTCAATGACTAGGGTAGTAGGTAGGGCATGCACTTCAAAATCAGCAAGCGTGCCTTTTTTCAGGTGGAGAAACTCCAAGCCGAAGTTGCGTTTCTCTTCAAAGGCTTGGATTTGATCCAGATCCTCCTCCGTCGCGAGGAAAAAGGCAACGCTATCGCTTTGTAGTCGGGGCAGGGCTGCTTTTAATTCGGGGAACTCGGCCAAGCAGGGCTTGCACCAGGTAGCCCAAAAATGCAAAACGGTATAGGCTTTCTGTTCTGGGGCTACCCCAAATTCAGTCCCATCAAGTCGCTGAAATTGTGCATCAGACAGGACGAATGGAGTGACTTCAGCTGCGGTAACTTTTTCCGCAGGAGCCTTGGGCTGGCAACTAATTATTAGAAAGCCTATGCCAAGATTAAAGGTCCCCCAAAGAAGAAGTTGAAGGGAACTTTTTTGAGTAAGCAAGTTGGCTAAATTCCGAAACATGGGAATGGGTATGTATTCGCTAAACCTAGCAATAATCCCATTGCCTCCAAAGCGAACGATTGGAAAAAACATCTCAGTAGGCCTTAAAAACCCCACTTCAACTTGTTATTTTACTACTTTTTTGCGCCAGCGCCCTTGACAAACTGGCCTGGAAATGCGCCGGTATGCTCCCCATTGAGTAGTACTTGGGTACCGTTGACCCATACCTGATCGATTCCTTCGGCAAACTGTAAGGGGTTGTCAAAGGTGGCCTTGTCCTTCAATGCTTTGGGATCGAAGAGGACCAAGTCTGCCCAATACCCTTCTTTGATCAGTCCGCGGTCGGTTAAGCCCAAGTTTGCAGCAGGTAGCCCCGTCAGGCGGTGGATGGCAGATTCTAGGCTAAGCAAACCTTCCTTAATCGAAAATTCACTAAGCACCCGAATGAAACTCCCAAATGCACGGGGGTGGGTTCGGAAGTCGGGTTCCCAACTGGAGTAGCTGCCTGCATCGGAGCAAAAAGATACCCAGGGAATTTGCATTTTTTTGCGGAGGTTATCCTCCGACATGCTAAAGTAAATGCACTGAATGCGGCTATCGTCTTCCAAAATCAAGTCGATTACCGTTTCTTCAGGGGTCTGTCCTCGCATCACAGCCGCTTCGGCGATGGTCTTTCCTTGGTAAATTTGCCCCAAGGAATCATTTTTAAATCCCACCATCAGGATGTCCTTCGGGGGTTGTTGGCTGAGTTCAGTCCGTAAGTCTTCGAGCAGCCGCTTTCTAGCTGATGGATCACGCATTCGATTCATCCAGGCTTCGTGTCCCCCTTCCTGCACCCAAGTGGGTATAACTCCCGTCAATCCGGTGGAGGAGGCATTGTAAGTATAAATATCTGCCGTGATCGCCAGTCCAGCGGCACGTGCTGAGTCCACTTTGGCGATTACCTGATCCAGCTTGTAAAAATTCGCTGGTCGGGATGCTTTCAGGTGGTAGATCTCTGCGGGCACGCCTGCGGTTTTGGCGATGTAGATCAACTCATTGACCGACTCCAGGAGGCGCTGGTCCTCGTTGCGGATATGCGAGATATAACGCCCGCCGTAGGGGGCCGATGCCGCACAGAGGGCTACAAGTTCCTCCGTAGGTGCATAATCCGCAGGGGCATAGATCAAGGAAGAGCCGATACCCAAGGCACCCTCTTCCATGGATTGGATGACCAGCTGCTTCATGGCCTCCAGTTCCTCAGGTGTAGCTGGTCGATTATTATAGCCTACCGTTTGAATGCGTACCGTGGTGGCGCCTAGGTAGGAGGCAATGTTGGGAGTCACCCCTTGGGTGGCAAGCTTGTTCATCGCCTCCCCAAAGGTCTCGTAGTTGGTGCTATCCTTTTTCCCAGATGGGCCCGGGGAGGTGCCCTCGCCAAACACCTCCAAGGTTACCCCTTGCTTGAGGTCAGAGAGTGAGCGCCCATCTTTGAGCAAGTTGTCGTAGCCCCAGGAGAGCATGTTGATGAAGCCCGGGGTAAGGGCTTTTCCTTCGGCATCTAGGGTCTTGTCGGCAGATAGGGGCTTTTCCTCGCCCACATAGACGATTTTCCCATCCTTGACGCCCACTTGTCCCAGGAAAGGGGCTGCACCCGTGCCATCGTAGATCAGTGCATTGTGGATGAGTAGGTCTACCTCGTTTTCTGGAGCGCAGCTCTGAAAGAGGAGTGCGAGGGCAAGGCAAAGGATGGGGAATAGCGGTTTCATCGGGTTGGGTTTGGGATGTGGAGTTCGGCGATGTGTTGCCCGAGAACTAGATAGGAAAATAGCGATTATTGGCCCAATTCTCAACTGGATTTTTGTAAAAGGTACTAGGGATTGTACTGGGGCATTTGGGTAGGCGAGATACGGGCTCGCCTGCCTACGGTAGGTAGGCCGCGGCGGGTAATGTCGAATGTCTAACACCGAGTGAAGAATGTTGAAGTGTGAATTCGTGAACCATACGAATCTCGTATTGCTACAAACAAAGTCTTGCCTGCCGCCTGCCCGCCGCGGCGGGTTTCTTGCCTCTCGGCTCTTTCTTCTTTTTGCTCGCAAAGGCGCCAAGCCCTGACTGCGGAAGGCAGGCGCAAAGGAATCTAATCGCTCTTTGGCTCTTGCTTCTTGTCTCTTGCTTCTTGCTTCTTTTTTCTTGCCTCTCGGGTCTTGCTTCTAGAAGCGTCTTGCTACTTGCTACTTGACCTGCCCGCCGAGGCGGGTACTTTTTTAAATCCCCTCGAATTCCGTATCACTTGTTCAAAAAAAATAGCTGTGACATCTACGAAAAAGGTGTGACAAATCTTTCAAAATACTTTTGAAGGAATTTGTTACACTCGATTTCTTCAAAAAAAAAATTCTGATTTGGAAAAATAAAAAAGCATTCCAAATGAGAAAATTTTTCTACTCCCTATTTATCTCCCTCCTTTTCTCTCTTTCAGCTCTTGCCCAAACGGAAGGCATTAGTTTTCAGGGATTGGCTCGAAACGCTGCCGGTGAAGTACTGGTCAGCCAAAAGATAAGTTTACGTTTATCGATTCTTCTAGATTCAGAATCTGGAACTGTAGCGTATACAGAAACTAGACAAGTGACTACCAACCCACAAGGAATCTTTTCTTTGGTCGTAGGTGATGACAAAGCGCTAACCAAGTCCACCAATTTTTCGGCAATCAACTGGACCCCTGCTCCCAAGTTTATTAAAGTGGAGATGGATCCCAATGGAGGGACATCTTATGTGGCGATGGGCACCTCAAGATTACAGGCCGTGCCTTTTGCCTTCTATGCTTATGGGGTAGATGCGGCAAATGTAAAAGGGGTGTTACCTGTGGCCAGCGGAGGTACAGGTGCAACATCCATCTCGGACCTAAAGACGAGTTTGGGTTTAGATCAAGTCAACAATAGCGCCTTAGACTCCAAAGTAGATAAGGTAGCAGGAAAAGGACTGTCCACCAACGATTACACGACAGCAGAGAAGACTAAGCTGGGCGCTATTACTGGCACCAATACTGGTGATCAAGATCTGAGTAGCTTCGCAACTACTACCCAGCTTGCCGCCAAGGCGAATTCGTCGGATGTGACGACAAGCTTGGCTACCAAGGCAAATGCATCAGATGTAACTACAAGCTTAGCAACGAAGGC
>JBIIFN010000088.1:0-9416 GCA_044237325.1 Algoriphagus sp. | reverse complement strand
GCTGGAAGCGATTCAGGTGGAAACAGGTCTACCCTTCACCGTGGTGGCTACTGGGGGACTTTCGTCCATTCTTACCACGTTGGAGGGCACATTCGATACCGTGGACCGAAACCTGACCTTGGATGGCTTGCGCTTGATTACAGAGACGAATAGGTAGTTTACTGGTTTACTTCAAAGCTTACCTCCCAACTTTCAATGCTGCGAATGGAAGTAGAAAAATCAGCATGTAGGGGGTTGAGAAGAAGGTTATGTTCGGAAGCATAGTTGCCAAGCGGAATCCTGCACGAAGGAATTTTTAAGGTTGGCGAGAGCTTACTTTTGGCCCAGGCCGTCCCAAACTCCTGCGTGGAGTTGGGGTAAGGGCGATTTTTCCAGTTATCAGGCAAGTGGAGGATATCCAGTTCGGGTGCAGGAGTGCTGAGCACAAACACAACCAACTTCCAAGCGCTTTTGGTAACGATGCTGCCTTTGATGGACAGCATTTCGAGAAAGTTTAAGGAGCTCACCGAGCAGGCATAGATCATCGGCGTGCCCGCGTTGTTCCACCGTCCAGGCCCAAGGCCATAGCCTAGGGGGTCACGACCGGGTAAGTCTTCGATCAGTCTGAAGTAGCGCATCAAAGAATGATGCCCCAAGACAAGGCTTCTAATGCCTGATCTACACGGGCAATTTGGTAGGGATTTTTGAGGAGCTCTGCTGGCTTTTGATTGCCTAGGGCAGTATTGGGTAGCTGCAGCCATTCCGATAATCCCTCTTCCGAGCCAATAATCCGGATGCCTTTGGCAATAATCTGGTCCATCTCAAGGAGGTTTTTGCTTAGGGATTTGGAGAGCTTTCTGTCTTCTTTTTTCCAGCGAAAGAGCGTGCTTGGATCCACTTCAAGGAGCTCGGCTATATCTTGGTTGGTGTAGTCAAGGAACTCAAAAAGTACGCTAGTCTCGTGAAAATCCAGGGCTTTGCCTCCGTAGGCCACAGCGGGCTCTTCTACTACATCCATCGGGGGATCAGGTAAAAAGAAGTGATATTCTTTAGGAGCCAATGTGATGACCTCAGTGCGCTCCGCATCAAAATGTATTTTCCAGGTAGTGGCCATTGTGGCATCTAGTTAAGTATACCTCAATTTACTAAAAAAAATCTCATTTGCAATATTCACTACTCCTTTTTGCAATCTTTTCTCGACGCACTATCTTTTCAAGTAGTTCGGCGTGCTGGAATGATAGCTGGGTCGGCGTATTCGGCATGGTTGAGGGGTTAAATTCCTGTTCAAATCCAAGTCAAAAGTCTGCCAAAAGGTGCTTGTCTTGCCTCAAGTATCAAAATTTGAAGGTTGGAGATTTTTACCTTTATTTAGCTGATTATCCTCTTTATACCCTTCCCATGAACCCATCCCTGATTGTACTTACTGGCGCTGCAAGTGGCATTGGCAAACAACTTTTTGCTACCTTTTTGGACCGTCAGGCCCCGATGATTTTAGTGGATTTGGATGCTGGGAAACTCGAAAATTTAGCCCAGGGCAATAAATCTGTAGCCTGTGTGGACGGGAATGTAGCCGAAGAATCCACCTGGTTACGCGTCATAGACTCCGCCAAAAAGATGGCCTTACCCATTTCCCATTTGATCAACTGTGCGGGGGTGATTCGGCCTGGATTTTTATTGGATTACGCCGTGTCGGACATCGACTTTCACCTGGATTGCAACGCCAAGGGCAGCATATTGGGCACCACCCTGATTGGTCGGGTGATGAAAGAGCAAGGGTCGGGTCACATCATCAATGTCTCTTCTTTGGCGGGCCTGGCGCCCGTCTCCGGGCTGAGTTTGTATGCCGCTTCCAAGTTTGCTGTACGGGGATTTTCCTTGTCTGTGGCGGCGGAACTCAAAAAGCATGGGGTCTGGGTTAGCGTCATTTGTCCCGACTTGGTGAATACGCCCATGCTTGATCTGCAGCTAGGCTATCCGGAGGAAGCTAAGTT
The DNA here is from genome assembly GCA_044237325.1 of Algoriphagus sp. Lineage (GTDB taxonomy): Bacteria > Bacteroidota > Bacteroidia > Cytophagales > Cyclobacteriaceae > Algoriphagus. The sequence continues at coordinate 7,446 of JBIIFN010000088.1, read as the reverse complement.
GACCTTCAGTGGGCCAACGCGGGTGCTTGAACCTGAAGAAGTGGTGCAGGCGATCCTTCGCCTGATGCAGCGACCTAAGGTGCTGGTCTGTATTCCGGAGTCGCGCGGATTGCTAGCAAAAATCGCCGGCATCTGGCCTGGGCTTGGTGAACTTTTTAGAAAATCCTTGGAAAAAAAGGGAGAGAAAGCCTTGAAAAAATTGGCTCGTTGAGTGGGGAAATCGAAGGTGAAAAAATCGCTCAAACTAGGGATAAGACCCGCCGATTTTGGCGGGTCTTTTTTTTGATTTTAGGGAGAAAATTTTGGCCTTTCCTCTAGTTTTTTGGGATAGGAGACTGTTGACGACAATTTTTCTTGGCAGACGCTTTGAGTTTTTTCAGTAAAAATGCCTTTTTAAACTAAAAACGAGGGTTTTACTATGTTTTATAGCCATGTTTTAGCTGTTTTTCATGCAAAAAAGAAGGAAAAATTTCTTCGATTTTTTAGTAAAAACTATTGTCTGAAGATAAACTTTTGGCTAGTTTTGAAACAAAGTGGGAAAAAGTGGGGGAAAGTGGTAAATTTTGAAACTTCTTTTCTTACTTTTGTTTACTTCAAATTTTACCGGAAAGCAGACCATTCATGTTCAACAGTCAATACGATAGCAAGCTAGATCCCAAGGGTCGTTTGGCATTGCCCGCCAAGATCAAGGCGGCGATACCTCAGGCCAATGGCATGACGCTCATGCTACGCATGGCCGAAGACAAGTGCTTGGCGCTCTATCCCATGGTAGAATACAAAAAGCTGGAGAGTCAAATCAAATCCCTGAACATCAACAATGCAGAACAGCGCATGTTGCAACGCTCTTTTTTCAATTCCATCGTCGAGGTGGAGTTGGATAGTACGGGGAGATTGTTGATTCCCAAGCTTTACCAAACCTATGCCAGCCTAGAAAAGGATGTGGTTGTTGTCGGCATGGGAACTCGAATCGAACTCTGGAATCCTGATCAGTACCTAAAGAACATCATTGTGGACACGGCAGACTTGTCTGGCCTCATGGAAAAGTACCTCTCCTAAGCGCCATGTCTGTACCTGCTTACCATATCCCAGTGATGCTTGACCAATGCATTGACGGCTTGGCTATTCTCCCCAACGGAGTGTATGTCGACGTCACCTTTGGTGGAGGAGGGCATGCGAAGGAAATTTTACGCCACCTGGATGGGGGCCGTCTCTTTGGCTTTGATCAAGACAGCGATGCCTTGGCCAATGCGCCAGAAGATCCGCGCTTCACCTTTGTGCAGGCCAACTTCAGGGACATCAAACGGTACTTGAGGCTGCACGGGATCAAACAGGTAGACGGCATATTGGCTGACTTGGGGATTTCCTCTCACCAAATTGACGAGCCAGGCCGAGGATTCTCGACGCGGTTTAAGGGTGACCTAGACATGCGCATGAACCAATCCGCTGAGCTTGGCGCCAAAGAGTTGCTGGCCACCTACGAGGAAGCCAAGCTGCACAAGGTGCTCGGAATGTATGGGGAGGTAAAAAATGCCAAAACCCTAGCCCAAGCCATCGTGGCAGAACGCTCGGTACAGCCATTTACCACTACGGAGGGCTTTACGGCCTTTTTGAAGCGCTTTGCGCCGAGAGGAAAAGAATTCAAATACTACGCACAGGTCTTTCAGGCCCTGAGAATAGAAGTAAACGACGAAATGGGGGCTTTGGAAGAGTTGCTGCTGAGTGCAGTGGAGCTTCTCAAGCCTGAAGGGCGTTTGGTGGTGATGAGCTACCATAGCTTGGAAGACCGGCTCGTAAAAAATTTAATGAATAAAGGGAAGTTTCAAGGTGAGGTGGAAAAGGATTTTTACGGAAACCTGATCCGACCACTTGAGCCCGTCAGCCGTGGGGCAATCATTGCCACGGAGGAGGAGCTGGAGCGAAACTCCCGAGCAAGAAGTGCCAAGTTGAGAGTAGCCAAAAAAACAGGAAAATGAGTCAGAATACCTTCAAGCAAAAGCTAAAAGAGGGGAACAGCCCAAAGGCTCGTTCTGGAAAGACCATTTTCTCCTGGATGGAAGAAAAGTTTGACGTCACCCGAATCCTTGGTGAGGGTGTGCCAGTTCAATTGGTGCCTCCTTTAGGATTTGTGGCGCTACTGGCTTTGCTCTATATCTACAGCAACCTGCGCGCAGAAAACATGGTCCGAAAAATTGACAAAGCAAATCAGGAAGTTGCTAACCTCCGTGCTGACGTCACTACCCTAGAAGCTGAATACATGAAAAGTGGCATGCAGTCTGAAGTTGCCAAGCGTGTTGCTGCCCTAGAAATTTACGAGTTGAACCAGCCCCCTGTCAAAATAGTCCTAACCAAGTGAACATCAAACGTTCCATAGTGATCCGAGTGCGAGTAGCCTTCCTTTTGGTAGCGTTGTTGGCTTGTGCCATCCCCTACAAGGTGGCGATCGTACAGCTTTTGGAGGGAGAGAAATGGAAAGCCAAGGCGGAGCAGGTGAATTTTCAATTCCGTGAGGTGCAAGCAACCCGTGGAAATATCTATGCTACTGACGGCAGTCTACTGGCGACAAGTTTGCCTTTTTACCAAGTGGCCATCGACCCTACCGTGGTAGAAGATGCAAAATTCAAGTCAGGCCTAGATTCTTTAGCCAACATGTTGGCCAACTTCTACCAAGACAAGTCGGCTACGGCCTACAAACGCATGATTCTGGATGCGCGATCCAATCAAAAGCGGTATTTGATGATTAATCGCCGGCAAATCGATTACCAAGACATGAAAAAAATGTCTTTATGGCCAATTTTTAAGGAAGGTAGAGTTAAGGGTGGGGTAATTTTTGAAAAACTTGAACGCCGCTACCAGCCTTTTGGCTCCCTAGCGAGCAGGGCCTTGGGTACCTTAAATGTCGATGGCGATGGCTCTGGAATTGAGTATAGCTTCAATAAACAGTTGAAAGGGCAAAATGGGAAAGCCTTGTTTCAGCGCTTATCAGGTGGGGTATGGAAGCCACTTTTTGATGTGGACGATACCGAGCCATTAAATGGATATGATATCCAAACTACGCTTGATGTAAATATTCAAGATGTGGCTGAATCAGCCTTAAGAAACCAGTTAACGAAGGCAGATGCAGCATTTGGTTCCGTTATCGTGATGGAAGTGGCTACGGGTCATGTCAAGGCTATTTCAAACTTAGAAAAAAATGCTGCCGGTACGGGCTATGTGGAAAGTTACAATTATGCTGTAGGTAATTATGGTAACGTGGAACCGGGTTCCACTTTTAAGTTAGTGTCCATGCTTGCGCTGTTGGAGGAAAATAAAATCAGTCCCAACGACAAGATTGACACTGGGAATGGGGTGTATCGATTTTATAATCGAAACATGAACGATGCCAAAAATGGAGGATATGGAACCATCACTATTCGTCAAGCATTTGAAAAATCTTCAAACGTTGGAATTTCTAAGTTGGTAAACCAGCACTTTGGTTCCAATCCCTCCAAATTTATGGCCTATGTTGATAAAGTTGGATTGGCCAAGCCGCTTAGTTTGCAACTAGTCGGAGAGGGTAAGCCTGTGTTTAAAACTCCAGGCGCCAAAGATTGGTATGGAACATCCCTTCCTTGGATCTCCATTGGTTATGAATCTGAATTAAATCCAATTCACACCCTAGCATTTTACAATGCGGTGGCAAATGGAGGAAAAATGGTGAAGCCACTTTTTGTCAAATCGGTCAGCAATGGCGCCCAAACCCTCGAGACTTTTGAAACTGAAGTCATTCGAGAATCCATCGCCTCACCAAAAACCATCACGCAACTTCAAGAATTGCTACTTGGAGTGGTTGAAAATGGAACGGCTCGGAACATAAAGAATTCGAACTATAAAATTGCTGGTAAGACAGGGACTGCTCAAAAGTTAATCAATAATGAATACCAAGAGCTTTATTACACCAGTTTCGCTGGCTACTTTCCTGCAGATCGTCCTAAGTACAGCATGATTGTGGTGGTTGATAGTCCCAAAGGTATTGCTGTTTTTGGAGGTGATGTTTCTGCGCCGGTATTTAAAGAAATTGCCGACAAAATTTTTGCCACGGACCTGGAGATCAATAAAATAAATCAGTCAAAAATTCTCCCATCTGCATTGCCAAGCGCCAAATTCCCCTACGTGGCCGCAGGTAAGGGAGAAGAGCTTCAAGGGATTTTTGATTACCTAAAGTTGCCCTACAAATCTCCTTCTGTTGAGAACTGGGTAGCTGCGTCTGCTGCCAATGGGGCATCTCCTAAGTTCAACCAGCTAGAAACTGAAAAAGCCGTGGTACCTAACGTTGCAGGAATGTCGCTTCGTGACGCACTTTTCTTATTAGAAAATAAAGGACTCAAAGTTAATTTCCTCGGGAAAGGGCGTGTACGTGTGCAATCCATCAGCCCAGGAACCCCCTTGACTCCCAACGCTACCATAGACCTTGTACTTGGATAAATGAACGTGCTCAAAGACATATTGTACCGCGTATCGCTGACTTCCACTCTTGGGGATATGGAGCGGAAGGTGACCAACGTCGTTTTCGATAGTCGTGAAGTAGGTGAAAACTCCGCCTTTGTAGCTATTTCGGGTACCCAAGTAAATGGCCATGATTTTATCCCTGCTGCCCTTGCCAAAGGTGCTACGGTGGTAGTGTGTGAGCAACTTCCCGCTGACCTCAATTCTGGCATTACGTACATTCAAGTAGTGGATTCAGCCAAGGCCTTGGGTATCATGGCCGCTAATTTTTATGGCAATCCATCTGAAAAAATTAAGGTGGTGGCTGTCACAGGCACCAATGGAAAGACGACGACCGTGACCTTGTTGCACCAGTTGTTTGTGCGTATGGGCTATAGCACGGGCCTACTTTCCACGGTTGAAAATAAAATCAACGAGGAAGTTATTCCTTCGACACATACTACCCCCGATGCAGTCAGCGTGCAAGCCTTGCTCCGCAAAATGGTGGATGCTGGATGTACCCACTGCTTCATGGAGGCCAGCTCTCATGCCATCGTGCAGGAGCGTATTGCAGGGCTGAAGTTGGCAGGAGCTGTATTTACCAATATTTCACACGACCACCTGGACTACCACGGCACTTTTGAAGAATACATCAAAGCAAAAAAGAAGCTGTTCGACGAGATGCCCAAGGACGCGTTTGCCCTTGTAAATGGGGACGACAAGCGAGGAGCGGTCATGGTGCAGAATTGCCGCGGCACGCACCAAACCTTTGGCCTCAAGTCTGTGGCTGATTTTAAAGCCAAAATCCTCTCCAACACCATCGAGGGCTTGGAGCTGGAGGTCAATGGCAAACTTATCTGGTTTAGAATGATTGGGTCTTTCAATGCCTATAATTTGTTGGGCGTACTCGGTACCGCGGTGTTATTGGGTGAGGATGAAGACGAAGTGCTCCGAGAATTGTCTGCCATAAAAGGTGCTAAAGGCCGCTTTGACCGCATCTCCATAGGGGGCATCACGGCCATCGTAGACTACGCACACACGCCTGATGCACTTGACAACGTACTAAAAACGATCAATGCTTTCCGTACTGGCAACGAGCAACTCATCACCGTGGTGGGCTGTGGAGGTAATCGCGACAAGACCAAGCGTCCAAGCATGGCCAAAATTGCCGTCATGGAAAGCACCAAGGCAATATTTACTTCGGACAATCCACGCTTTGAGGAGCCTATGGATATTCTCCGCGAGATGCAGGCAGGGGTGGGTCCATCGGACCTTCGTAAAACCTTGACCATTGAAGACCGAAGAGAAGCCATCAAGACGGCCCTCATGCTATCCAACAAGGGAGATATCGTCCTCATTGCTGGCAAAGGCCATGAAGATTACCAAGAAATAAAAGGAGTGAAGCATCATTTTGACGATGCCGAAGTCGTGACGGAATTATTGACTCAACTAAACGGAAACTGACATGCTCTATCCTTTATTTGATTACTTAGATCGTGTGTTGGACATCCCCGGAACGGGTGTGTTCCGCTATATTTCCTTCCGTGCAGGCATGGCGGCCTTGGTGTCGCTATTGATCACCATCACCTTTGGACACCATATCATCAACTGGATTCGCAACCGTCAGATCGGAGAGACTGTTCGCGATTTGGGTCTAGAAGGACAAACGCAAAAGAAGGGAACACCTACCATGGGAGGCCTGATGATGATTGCGGCCATCTTGATTCCCACCCTTTTGTTTGCCAACCTCAACAATGTATACATCATCCTACTCTTGATTACCACTGTTTGGCTAGGATTGATTGGCTTTTTGGACGATTATATCAAGGTCTTCAGAAAAAACAAGGACGGTCTCAAAGGCCGCTTTAAGATTGTGGGACAAATCGGTATCGGCATCATCGTGGGAGCTACCCTGTACTACCACGACGGTGTAGTGATTCGCGAGTTTTCGACGCCAGTTTCTGTGGAAAGTGGTGTGATTGAAACACCCGCTTTTCAGGATACAAAAGCCCTGAAAACGACCATCCCCTTCCTTAAAAACAACGAGCTCAACTACGCCGATTTTCTAGGGTTCATGGGGGATTCTATGACTCCAGTGCTTTATATTTTAGTAGCCATTTTCATCATCACGGCCGTGTCTAACGGCGCCAATATTACGGATGGAATTGATGGCTTGGCAGCCGGTACCTCGGCAATTATTGGTATAACGATTGCCATTTTTGCCTACTTGAGTGGTAACGCTATTTTTTCCCAGTACCTCAACATCATGTATATCCCCAACTCCGGGGAACTGGTAATCTTCACTGCCGCCTTTATTGGCGCCTGTGTGGGATTCCTCTGGTACAACTCGTATCCTGCCCAAGTTTTTATGGGAGATACAGGATCCTTGATGCTAGGAGGTGTGATCGCAGTGTTGGCCTTGACCCTTCGCAAAGAGCTACTTATCCCAATCATGTGCGGGATTTTCCTAGTTGAAAATCTAAGCGTCATGCTTCAGGTGGGCTACTTCAAATACACACGAATTAAATATGGAGAAGGGCGCAGAATATTTCTGATGTCTCCGCTCCACCACCATTACCAGAAAAAAGGCATCCATGAATCCAAAATCGTTACCCGCTTTTGGATCGTAGGCATCCTGCTGGCAGTAGTCACATTAGCCACCCTCAAACTAAGGTAAGACCATGAAACGCCTAGTCGTCCTCGGAGCCGGAGAAAGCGGATTGGGAGCAGCATTGCTCGCCAAGAGGGAGGGCTATGCTGTTTTTGTTTCTGATGGAGGCAAGATTTCCGAATCACGTAAGGCGCAGCTTCTTGAAGCAGAAATTGGCTTTGAGGAAGGGCAACACGACGAGTCCAAGATCCTTACTGCGGATTTGGTGGTAAAAAGCCCTGGCATTGCCCCATCCATTCCTTTGGTGCAGCAGCTCTTGCAACGCAGCATTCCTGTGATTGACGAACTGGAGTTTGCAAGCCGATACAGCAAAG
>JBIIFN010000269.1:0-2503 GCA_044237325.1 Algoriphagus sp. | reverse complement strand
ATTCTCGGGCTACTGCTGGTCGCTGCACAAGAGGAGTTTGGCCTTATTTCCTTGGGCATTGCCTCTGGCGTCGTGGATGCCTATCCCGTCCGCGTGCATTGGCCAGACTTGGCATGGATCAGCGGAGCCGTGGTACTCATTACCCTGGCAGCATCTTGGCGCCCGGCCTGGATTGCGGGGCAAGTGGACCCATTGGAGGAGCTGTAAAGCAAAGCTTCTGCAGCCTAGGACAAGTACTCCTTAGCAGGCAGCGCTTTTTTCGATTTGATTTTTATGCTACGTTAGGACCATGAAAGAACCCGTTTGGGATGTGATCGTCGTCGGCTTGGGGGCCATAGGCAGTGCTGCCTTGTACCAGCTCAGCAAGCAGGGAGCAAAGGTGTTAGGTGTGGATCAGTTTGATCCACCCCATACCCTTGGTTCCAGCCATGGAGAAACGCGCATCACCCGACTGGCCGTAGGCGAAGGGGAGGAATACGTAGCCTTGGCCAAGCGCTCTCACGAGCTATGGGCTGAGATTGAAGCCCTGTCGGGCAAAAAAATCAGAACCTGTACGGGCGGGATTCTCATTGATTCGGGCCTGGATCCCTGGTCCAAGCATGGTGTGGAAGGCTTTTGGGACCGTACGCTGCGCTATGCGCAAAACCAGCAAGTAGCCCATCGCGTGCCGCCTCTTGCAGAGATTCAATCGAAGTATCCTGCCTTCCAGCTTCCGGCTACGGCCAAGGTATACTGGGAGGAGCCCGCGGGCTACCTCTATCCTGAAGTGGCCATAGCAGCGCAGCTCGACTTAGCCAAATCCCAAGGAGCTACCTGCATGACGAATACCAAAGTCAGCACAATTGCTGTAGAAGGCGAAGGCTTTAGGGTGGAGGTTGGAGAAAAAACGCTACACGCAAAAAAAATTATCCTAAGTGCAGGCGGCTGGGTCAAGGACTTTTTACCCGTCGCAGCGCGCCAACGTCTGAAGATCTGCCGGCAGGTGCTGTATTGGTTTGAAGTGGATGAAAACTACACCGACTGGAGCCAATATCCGGTTTGGATGTGGGGCTTCGGTCCAAATCCAGAGGATTTTATTTATGGATTTCCCTCCTTAGATGGTAAAACAATCAAGATGGCATCCGAATCTTTTGTGGAAGTAATGCACCCGGATGAGTTGAACCGTACCGTGGAGGCGGAGGAAATGGAAGTTTTTTGGCAAACTAAGGTAGAAGGGAAGGTGTCGGGATTGAAGAAGCAAGTCGTCAAAACCTCGGTCTGCTTCTACACCATGACCGAAGATGCACGCTTCTTACTCGAAGAGCTGGATGAAAACCCCAACTTGCTATGGGTGTCCGCTTGTTCGGGGCATGGATTCAAGCATTCGGCTGCCCTCGGGGAAGTGCTGGCCAGAAGAATCGGTTATTGAGCAGGAGGGCGGCAAAACCCTGGGTTTTTCTACCAAATTCGCCTAGAAAGCCGTACTTTTGTCCCTTCATTAGCAAAGGCAACTATGGCAAAGCAACGAGGGACTGCATTGGAGCCCGAGGAAAAAAGGCAGCTGAATAAGCAGAATCTTAGTAAGTTGAGCCGAATTTTTCAGTTTTTGATTCCCTATAAATGGGCGTTTTTTTCGGGCCTGCTATTTTTGCTTTTTTCCTCTCTCACGCTGCTAAGTTTTCCCTATGTGGCGGGCAAACTCATCGATACCGCTCAAGGATCGGCCTGGATTTTTTCAGACATCAACCACATCGCACTGCTCCTTCTGGGGATTTTGGCCATACAAAGTGTGTTTTCCTTTTTTAGGGTTTGGCTCTTTGCCTTGGTTTCAGAGCAGGCCATGCGCGACATTCGCCTCGCCCTCTATGCACGCTTGGTGCGCCTACCGATTCGCTTTTTTGATCAGCGTCGGACAGGTGAATTGATCAGTCGCATCACTTCCGATGTAGGCTTGCTTCAAGACACCTTCTCAACTACGCTGGCTGAGCTATTTAGGCAGGTAGTCACCCTGATTGCGGGCATTGCCTTTTTGCTCTTTAACACTCCCAAATTGACGGTTTTCATGCTGGGAACTTTCCCAGTGCTGGTGCTTTTTGCCATGATTTTCGGGAAGTTTATCCGCCGGCTTTCTAAGAAGACACAAGACGAACTTGCCGCTGCCAATGTCATCGTGGAAGAAACCTTGCAGTCCATCAGTACCGTCAAATCCTTTGTGGGGGAGACCTACGAGGTAAATCGCTATGGCAAGGGCTTGGGCCGTGTTGTTGGAGTTGCTCTTGAGGCCGCCAAGTACAGGGGAGCCTTCATTTCCTTCATCATTTTCGCCCTTTTTGGGGGCATTGTGGGGGTGATGTGGTACGGGGCGAGTTTGGTTGCTTCCGGAGAAATGAGCGTCGGAGAACTCGTTTCCTTCGTGCTCTACACCACCTTTATTGGTGGATCGATTGCGGGATTGGGAGATATTTACAGTCAGCTGCAAAAAGCAATTGGCAGTTCTGAGCGGGTATTGGAATTGCTTGATGAG
>JBIIFN010000268.1:0-2531 GCA_044237325.1 Algoriphagus sp. | reverse complement strand
TCCGGAGGAAAGCAAGCGTTTCTCGGCTTCGGCCATCAACATGTATTTGGATTGCCGCTTGCGGTTTTATCTGCGCTATGTGGCTGAGCTGAAGGAAAAGGAGGAGGTTGTAACAGAGATTGACCCCATGACCTTTGGTACCCTGTTGCACCGCGCCATCGAACTCCTGTATGCGATAGACGAGGGGAAAGACCACCGTGACATCGATTCACACGGTATTGATCGCCTGCGGCCACAGATTCCTGCCGCGGTGGATGTAGCGATTCGAGAATTTTACCGCAAGGAGCAGGGAGAGGTATTGGAACTGAGCGGACAGCTTCAGATTGCGCGAGAGGTATTTGTCAAGTACCTCGAGGCGATTTTGGACTACGATCAAAAAAACGGAGACTTCCGTGTGATTGGTTTGGAGAAAGCATACGAAGCGGGGCTAGTCATCGAAACCGCTATGGGTAAAAAAGAAGTGGCCTTGGGTGGTGTCATCGATCGGATGGATCGCAAGGATGGGGTCATCCGGCTCCTCGACTACAAAACGGGTAAGGACACGAAGACGGTAGCCTCAATAGCTTCCTTGTTTGACCGAGAGGATAAGAAGCGCAACAAGGCAGCCATGCAAACCATGCTGTACGCCTTCTTTTATCAGTTTAATCACCCGACCAATGTGCTGCCGCTAAAGCCGGGGATTTTCACGATCAAAGAAATCTATGCCGAGGACTTCAATCCCTTCCTTCAACTAGACAAATCCGAGCTGACCGATTACCGGGATCATGCGGAAGATTTTGAAAATGGGCTGAGCGGGCTTTTGGAAGAATTGGTCAATCCAGCCATTCCCTTCGACCAAACTAGTGATAAGAAAAAGTGCAGTTATTGCGCCTACAAATCCCTCTGTGGGAGGTAGGAAAAAAGCCTTTTTTAAGTGGGTGTTTACCCTCAAAAAAATAGAAGAAAAAGAAGGCAAAAGGGTGGGGGAGGAGAAGCAAAAAAGAGGGGTGTTGAAGCACCTCTTTTTTGCGGAGGTATAGGCCAGTTCCTAGGCCATGGGAAGGTGAGTTGAAAAGAATTTTTTGGATGACAGGTCGTTTTCTTCTGAAATTAGGGGGCCTATTCGAGGTAAAAAGTGGTCAGTCGGCGCATTGCTCTCCTCGGAAATACTGTCCCTTTAGTTTATAAACAAATACATTTAGTTAAGCTAGTTAATAAATTGATTTTGATATCTATAAATTGGATTTAAGCTAGACTTAATTTGACTAGCCTAAACTATTTAGACTAACCTAAAATCAGTTAATCTGCGAAAAGCTTCTAAAAAATTGATTCGTGACTTCTTCAGTAGTGGCGAACGGTTGGCTGTCCGAGGCCCCATGTTTTTGTCTGAGGATTTCTTGAACATGAGAGCAAGCTTGGGGAATTATTCCGGTCAAAATTTGCGAGTAAAAGCAAGGAGTCAGTCGTCTTTTTTCTTCCTTTTTTGACTCCCTTTTTTAGAGGAAATTTTGCCCATTTCAACTAGGCTATTCGAATAGGTTTATTTTAGTTTTTTTTGGTGCTTAGCTAATCAACTGCTCAAGGGTTTTCACAGCATCTTTTCGAACATGTACACCTCAATCTCGTAAGGATTAGGTACTCGATGTTGCCACGCTTTCTTCTGCACAAATTCGAAGAGGGAAGGGAAAAAGATAAGGTTTTAGATGCTCAAAGAGCTCTCTTTTTTGACGTGCGATTTATCTGCATTTGCGTGATTTTAAGCCATGCTTTGAATAAAATTCTTTATTTTTGACACTCTGAACACTACTATGGCAGGACAGACAGCTAAACGAAAGAATGTCTTTTCGAAAAAAATCGATTCCTTTTTCACAGGTCTTGCAGACGCGTGGCGTTTTTTCCGTCGCTTTTTTCAAGAAGTATTTGTTCCTCCCTACGAATTTAAAGAGGTCGTCCACCAGTGCTACCGCATCGGTGTGGAGTCCTTGCCCTTGATTTCTTTGACAGGATTTATTGTGGGAATTGTGTTTACAAACCAGTCCCGACCATCCTTATCCGAATTTGGCGCCACTTCTTGGTTACCTTCTCTAATTGCGATTGCCATCGTGCGGGCAATGGGACCTTTGGTAACTGCCTTGATTGCAGCCGGTAAGGTGGGTTCGGGTATCGGAGCCGAAATCGCTTCCATGAAAGTAACCGAGCAGATCGATGCCATGGAGGTATCTGGGACCAATCCCTATAAGTTTTTGGTAGTCTCTCGTGTGTTAGCCACCACGTTCATGATTCCAGTGCTGGTGATGTACACTGACTTTGTGGCCTTAATGGGTGCCTTTATCAATGTGAACGCAAATGAATTGGTCAGTATTTCCACGTTTTTTGCCCAAGTATTCAGTTCGGTAACTTTTCTCGATGTATTCGCCTCAATCATAAAATCCGTATTTTTTGGATTTACTATCGGGATGGTGGGGTGCTACAAAGGGTACAACTCTTCCAAAGGAACAGAAGGGGTGGGTAAAGCAGCAAATGCTGCTGTTGTAATTTCCATGTTCCTCATT
>JBIIFN010000087.1:0-9621 GCA_044237325.1 Algoriphagus sp. | reverse complement strand
AGGGAGCAAGTCGGCCATAAAAACAAGCGTGCGTCCTTTGTAGTGAATCTTTGGAAGCATCTGTTTATCGGTATGCCCATCCATGGTCAGGAAATCAAACCCTTGAAAAAGGGATTTGGCGCTCAAGTCCACAAAATTCAGCACTCCATGATCTTTTAATGGCTGTATATTTTCTTCCAAAAACGAGGCTTTCTCTCGTGCATTGGGTACCGTTGCCCAATTCCAATGCGCCTCGTTGGACCAATACTTCGCCTTGGGAAAAGCGAGCTCATACTGCCCATGGGAACCATAGGTCACGCTGCCTCCACAATGGTCAAAGTGGAGATGCGTCAAAAAAACGTCTGTAATATCAGTTGGATGCACGCCCAATTTCCGTAGGCTTTTGCCTAAGGATGCCTCTCCATGCAAGTGATAATGAGAGAAAAACCGCGCGTCTTGCTTGTCTCCGATGCCAGTATCCACCAAAACAAGGCGGTTGCCCTCCGAAACAAGTAAGCAGCGCATGGCCCAAGTGCAGAGATTGTTTTCGTCGGCAGGATTGGTGCGAGACCATAGCGACTTGGGAACTACCCCAAACATGGCACCTCCATCCAATTTAAAAAAGCCGGTATCTACTGCAAAAACTTCCATGTGAGTCAGAAATTAGGAATAAAGAAAAAAGCGAGGTCCAACGGGTGGACGCTCACTTTTTTTATCATAAGTCGAAAAGAAGTAGAAAGGAATAATTACTACTCCACCACTACGCCCATAGCGCAGAACTTCTCGATGCGCTGATCGATACGCTGCTCCGGTGCGTAGGCATCCAATTCCTTCAAAGCTTGTGAAATAGCCTGCTTAATAGTTTTAGCCATGCCCTTCAGGTCTTTGTGAGCACCACCGAGAGGCTCTGGCAGAATGTCATCAATTAGACCGTTTGTTTTCATGTCAGTAGCCGTCAACTTCAGTGCTTCAGCGGCTTGCTCCTTATAATCCCAAGATCTCCAAAGAATGGAGGAGCAGGATTCTGGAGAGATGACTGAGTACCAGGTATTTTCAAGCATCAAGACGCGGTCTCCAATCGCAATGCCCAAAGCACCGCCTGAAGCTCCTTCACCGATGATGATACAAATCACCGGTACCTTGAGCATAAACATTTCTTTAATATTGCGCGCAATGGCTTCCCCTTGGCCTCTTTCTTCTGCCTCAAGGCCTGGAAAGGCACCTGGGGTATCGATCAAAGTCACAATAGGTTTATTGAATTTTTCAGCCATTTTCATCAGACGTAGCGCCTTGCGGTAGCCTTCTGGGTTGGCCATGCCAAAGTTACGCTCTTGACGTTGCTTGGTATTCCGGCCTTTTTGTTGCCCTACAAACAGTACTGTTCTTCCATCAATATCACCGAAGCCACCGATCATGGCCTTATCGTCCTTTACAGTGCGGTCGCCGTGCAGCTCAATAAAATCGTTGGTGATTTCGTAGATATAGTCTAGGGCGTAGGGTCTGTCTGCATGTCGAGACAACTGTACACGCTGCCAGCGCGTGAGATTGGCAAAGGTTTCTTTTTTCAATGCCATTATTTTACCTTCCAAGGAGTCAATGTCTTTGCTCAGGTTGATGTTTCTCCCCTTCGCCAACTCCTTCATTTCCTGAAGCTTTTGCTCTAAATCAGCAATGGGTTTTTCAAATTCTAATACCATTTTCGTGATTTTTTTGAAGGACAAAGATAAGGATAACTCTGTATCCACGACGCAATCGGTATAGGAATTGGGGGATTTTCCCCAAGGCATATTTTCCAAGGGTCGACACCACTTGCAAGCATCCACTTCAATTCCTAACTGGATTAATTTCAAAAAAATTAAGAAACCCAAAAATACTGGAGATGCACGCTAATAAACTTGGGTGCAACTGTATGCTCGAGTGTAGTAATGGGCAACAAAAAAGTCCCTAATTGCTTAGGGACTTTGATGCGGAATGGACGGGACTCGAACCCGCGACCTCCTGCGTGACAGGCAGGCATTCTAACCAGCTGAACTACCACTCCAAGGTTAGAAAAAGAACAATTACGTCACTTTTAATTGCTGTTATAGACTAAACGGATGATTATTTATCCGTCTAAACTACCAAAATCGATGATGCGGAATGGACGGGACTCGAACCCGCGACCTCCTGCGTGACAGGCAGGCATTCTAACCAGCTGAACTACCACTCCGTTTCCCTTCACTTTTGAAGTGGTGCAAAGGTAGAAAAACGGAACTTATCCGCAATAATTAGACTTTATTTTTTTAATAATCACAAAGTATGTCCTTAGCTATCAATCCAATAAATATGGTTTGCCACCACTAAATTGCATTTTTATCGACAAGTACCTGAACATTGGGATGCAGCCAAAGAAAAGAAGCTGGGAAGCTTGTACGCACATTTTCCTGCGTTAACCCCTCAAAAGCCTCTTTTTTACCCGAACCAGCAATAAAGAGCAAAACAAGCCTAGCCTGCAAGATGGCACGAAGCCCCAGAGTCATGCCAAAGGTAGGAGGCGGATTTAGGGATTTAATCATGCCGTTATTGAGTGTAGTATCTGCCAACTCGCATACGTGAACGGGTAGCTGCAGTGTGTCACTAGGTTCGTTGAGCGCAATATGGCCGTTGACCCCAATCCCCAAAATACAAATATCAAGCGGTCCCTCCCGCTGCAGTACCGCCTCCAGCTCGGCACAGGCCTGAGCAGGGGATTCCGTATAGGGATCAAGCGTCCAGTAGCGATCGGAACTGATTTGCATGGGTTGCACAAACTTCCGTTGCACATCTTCCTCCGACGTAAACGTGGAGCCAGGTTCCAGGCCGCCCCATTCGTCAAGTTTGATCACCCGCAACTGCGTACCAAAAGAGGGGTGCAGTTGCTTGTGCGCTACCAGTTGGGCATAGGTACCCGAAGGAGATCCCCCACTGGCAACACAAAACAATAAATCAGGGTTTTGGTCGATTTCGCTCTTGATTAACTCAAAACCTTTTGTACTCATTGACTCAAAGTCAGAAAAATAATGAACGTGCATGGACTTGGTGCTGAAGGTGCTACGGGTGAGAATTTAATTGATATACTCGTGTCAAATCTACCCAATCTATCTCCTGAAGCACAAACTTTTTTAGAAGAATCACTACCTCTTATCAACAATTTGGTCGCAAATCACAAAAGCATCCTTATCTTATCCATCAGAAAATTAGTCCCATTACCTCCACCTATCATGAAAAAAACACCCCTACTTCTTACCCTTGCGGTGTTGCTTTGCGCCAGCCCTTTAGCTGCACAGAAAAAAAAGAGCAGCAAGCCTGATCCGCTCAAGCAATCCGTACAACAAACCCTTGACGCACGATTTGCGGACATGACCAACTTGAGTGACCAAATTTGGTCTTTCGAGGAGATTGCCTTCCAAGAGAAACAATCGTCTGCCGCCCTATCTGCCTATGCCGAGAAGCTTGGTTTCCGAGTTACACGTGGTGTGGGCGAAATCCCTACCGCTTTTGTTGCCGAATACGGATCTGGATCTCCCATCATTGGCATCATGGGCGAGTTTGACGGCTTGCCAGGCCTTTCCCAAAACAAAGTCCCATTCAAAAGTCCCCTCAATGCTGGCGCTCCTGGCCATGGTTGCGGACACAACCTATTTGGCGTAGCCTCCCTTGGCGCAGCTTCAGCCATCAAAGACCTAATCGCCTCAGGACAGCTCAAAGGAACGATTCGCTTTTATGGCACCCCAGCTGAAGAAAAATACTTTGGCAAGCTGTGGATGATCCGTGCCGGCTTGATGGATGACCTAGACATCATGATGGACTGGCACCCTGCCGACGAAACGAAAACTGAAGTTCAAAAAGGACTGGCTTTGGTGGATTTCCTAGTGGAATTTAATGGGCAAGCAGCGCATGCTTCAGGCGATCCATGGAACGGTCGCTCGGCATCCGATGCATTAGAACTTTATACGACTGGCATCAACTACTATAGAGAGCATATCAAACCAACAGTGCGCATACACTACCACATTCAGGATGGTGGCCAAGTGGTAAACGTGGTACCCGACTATAGCCGCCTTTGGGTGCGCGTTCGTGACTCCAGCAGAGATGGCCTACTTCCTGTATACAAACAAGTTGAAAAAATGGCTCAAGGAGCCGCCATCATGGCCAACGTAAGCCATAAGGTGACCTTGGTCTCTGGGGTACACGAAATCTTAGTTAACCGTACCGGTTCGGCCGTAATGCAGCAAAATATCGAAGCCTTGGGCGCCATCTCTTACACGGATGAGGAACAAGCCTTTGCCAAGAAAATCCAAGAAGCCAATGGCAAACCATTGGTGGGCGTACTTTCAGAAATCAAACCCATGGAAGAAACCTTGGAACACAGCATGGGTGGTAGCACCGATGTGGGTGATGTAAGCTGGGTAGTTCCTACCATCCGTATGGGTGCTACGGTTGCTCCTACCGGCACCCCATGGCATTCTTGGTCAGTAGTGGCCTCAGTAGGCATGTCTATTGGCCACAAAGGCATGGGCTATGCTTCTAAGGCACTTGCCATGACGATGGTGGATTTGTTTCAAAACGAAGCCCTTCGAAATGAGATCAAAGCAGAGTTTGTCCAGAAAAAAGGAAGCTATGTATACAAAGGGATGGTTCCCGATGGACCTCCACCTTTGAAAGCTGGTTATTAATTTTAACTGCCCTCTCCTTCAATTCAAGAACGAGAGGGCATTTTTTTTGGGTAAAAAAAATAAAACCTCCTTGGCCAAGACATTTTTTAAACTAAATCCTTGGTTTGCAGTTTGGTATCTGTAAACTAAAACACTATAAGACCAATGAACAAATTTAAACTTGTAACCCTAGCCGTTTTGAGTTTTGCTGCTACTAGCCTTGTAAGCTGCAATGCACCAAAAGAAGGTGGTGAAGAAACTACTGACACCACTGCTGTTGTTGAACCTGTAGAAGCTCCTACGACTGTCGTTGACATCGCTGTTGGGTCTCCTGATCACAAAACTCTTGTAGCTGCTGTAACAGCTGCTGGCTTGGTAGAAACATTGAGTGGTACTGGTCCATTCACCATCTTTGCACCTAACGATGCAGCTTTCGCAGCATTAAAAGCTGGCACTTTAGAAGATCTTTTGAAGCCAGAAAACAAAGACAAATTGACTTCCATCCTTACTTACCACGTTGTTGCTGGTAATGTAATGTCTGCTCAGTTGAGCGACGGTCAGAAAGTAATGACTTTGAACGGTCAGGAATTGACTGTAGCCATCAAAGACGGTGTAGTAACCATCAACGGTGCTAAAGTTGTTGCTGCTGATCTAGCTGGTAGCAATGGCGTCATCCACGTAGTGGACGGTGTGATTCTTCCTAAGTAAGCAATCCCATAGTTAAGTGAAAAGTCGGCCTTTGGGCCGACTTTTCTTGTTTTTAGGGGTACTCATCTCCAACAGCACTGTGTTTTTCAACTTTCTAAGCTCTTCTTCTTTCAATCTATCCCTTCCCTGCTTAATTTGGTGAGGAACATCCTTATTGCTCTTTCCTCCTTTTTTATCGCTACACATGAAAAACAACCTACTCACCCTCTTCTTTCTACTTGCATTTAGTACTTCAGCTTTCTCGCAAAGTTCCGACAAGAAGGCGGATGAACGTGCCGTCCAGGAACTTATCCAGCGCTCCTTTGATAGCCTATTTTCGGCTCATCGCGACGACCAGGTTGAGCTATTTTATACTTCAGACTTTTTACTACTCGAACAAGGAGAAGTTTGGACGCAGGAGACGGTTAAAAATTCTTGGCCAAAGCGAAAAGTCGCCCAAACCCTGCGGTTCGTGTAAACCGCTTCGAGTTCATCAAAACGGAAGTGTTTGGCAACCGAGCATGGATCGCCTACCACAACTGGGCAAGCATCAGCGCCGAAGGACAAGCTCCGCGGGAACTCTACTGGTTAGAAAGTGCTAGCGCCATCAAAACGGAGTCTGGATGGCGCCTAGACCTGCTCCATTCCACACGGGTGGATGCAAAAAAGTAAGCGATAAGTTTATTGGCTGTTTACTTGGCAAACAGTTTCTCTAAAATCTTGTAGGTAATCAGGTAGGTTGGGCGAACTCCGTCCATACCCAAAGCACCAGAGGCAAGTGTGCTGCCGGATTCAAGAGGATTATCAGACGCATAGTAGGCATACAATACCTTGATATTGGATCTGATATTTGCCCTGATTTTAGAAGCCGACTGGATCGCTTTTTGGTAGTGTGCCCCCTCCATCTCTAGCCCCACAGCCTTCCAGGAAGATTCCATAAAATAAGTCAAGATATCCCTGTTTTGTAGGGAAGTTCCCAAAACGGTAATCATGGAGCCTTGGTACACGCCCAAGCCATAGCCGACGAAGTCTGACTTTTTCAGTTCGTTCCGGAAAGGATAGTTGTCCGCCGTACCCTCAAATACGTGCGCAGTAGGCACCATCAAATCCCCTTTGCCGCCATGCAAGATACCTGCTTTACCCATGATGGAGGTAGAAACAACATTGAGCGGGTATTTTTTTCCTTCCTTGGTGTATGGCTTCAGCAGCTCATCAAAACACTCGTAGGCTTGCTCACCAAAGGCATAATCCATGATGACAAAGACCGGACGTTTTTCCTTTTCCGCAGGAAGGTAAATGCCCGGGATCAAGGTAGCAACTTCCATACCTGCGGTATCGATAAGCTGAGCGCCAATATTGGTCCCTGAGGTATCTGGCAAATCCACAAACCCGTGTTTTTCAGCGTAGGCTAGGATCTTTTTTCCTTCGTTATTTTTTGCTCGAATAGAAATATCTGTGGCAATGCGCTCCACATCATCAAAGCTAGCTGCTCCAAGTGCTTGGTGAGCATAGATGGTATTGATGACGCTGTGGAGGTTGGCTGAAATGATATGGATAGGACGATGGATCAAATTTCTTTGCAATAGTTCTTCCTTGATACGATCGGCCCAGAGCTCACCATACACGTGGTGCCCTACGCGCTCTCTCAATGTTGCAGAAAAGCTGATCTCTCGGTCTTGCCCAAGGTTGGTTTCCTCCATGGCCAACTTTCCTAAATGATATACAATCGAGAAAAGACTGTTGGTATTCGTGCTCTCCTGGAAACGCTTCACTGCTGCAACTGTTTCTTCAAACGTTCGCCCAATGATATGACTTAAATAGGAAGCCGCACTTTCGACTTCCAATACTTCTCCCTCCTTTTCTCTTTTGACAAATTCTTCGAGCATCTTCCAATTGGACGTAATTCTTCCTTTTGGATCAGTGCTATTTTGCTGGATTTTTCTTGACTCGATGTAGAGAAAAGTGAGGTGAGTAAGGATATCATAAATATCTGATCTTCCGCGTGTCATCTCCACATACATGATCTGTTCATCCAAGCGGTAACAGTTTCTTTTTCTCCGTGGTGGTACGATAGGTGTCAGGTGGGAAGTTTCGTAGCCCTCACGACTAACGAGACGGACAAATCGGCATTCTTCAATGCCTTTGGGTAGGCGCTCCATTACGTAAAGGAGCCCGTCTAGTTCTATTTTTTCGGTATCGGTAAGTTTGCCATAGATCTCCGGACTAAGCACCATCAGTGCCTGGATCAAGCCTTCACCCGACACACCTAGGGGCTTGTAACTTCCCCGATTAAAAAGATGGCGCATGGTGATGTACAAACGCTCGATGGCTGCTCTGGATTCTTGGGCTTTGGTTCTTTTCATAGTGTCCTGTATACGCTTAGGCGTTTAAAAATGGTTCATAAGGAGCTCAGTCTTTTTTCATGAGCATCGACCTTGCTGTCGAGTAGGTTTCATCGCAAAACAAACCGGCGTTTCACGATCGAATCTTTATCCTTTGTCGCCCTAGTTTAAATAAACACGAGGCTCTTGTTGTTCGATTTGACTTCTTACAAACCGGTTAAATTCAACAAAAGTAGTAATTTTTATCGACTTATGGTCAAAAAAGGAAGGGAAAGCCCCTTGGAGAAGCTTCCCCTTAGTCAATGGTCTTCGATTTAATTGAAGCGTATTGGGTGCTTAAAGCGGATTATTTGAGTTTGTCGGCAAAAAGCTTTTGCAACTTCTCCACCTTTGGACGAACCACAAATTGGCAGTAAGGCTGTCCACCATGTTGCGCATAGTAGTTTTGGTGGTAGTTTTCTGCCTCATAAAAGTTGGAAAAGGGCGTGATTTCCGTGACCACGGGGGAACCGTAGATTCCAGATCTATCGAGTTGCTGCTTCATCTCCTGAGCTACTTGCGCTTGCTCTTCATTACGGTAAAAAATAGCCGAACGGTATTGGGGACCGACATCTGCACCCTGTCTATTGAGGGTGGTGGGATCATGCGTAGCCCAAAACACTTCAAGCAGCGCTGCAATGCTTATTTTCTCCGGATTAAAAACAACCTGAACTACCTCGGCGTGTCCTGTGGTGCCGGTACCTATTTGCGCATAGCTAGGTCGCTCCACTAGCCCACCTGCATAGCCTGAGATGACGGTGATGACGCCTTGAAGGCGCAAAAAGACTGCCTCTGTACACCAAAAACAGCCTCCTCCAAGAATAAGGGCATCCTGGCCCAATGGGAGTTTCAATGAAGTCTGTGGTAGCTGGGCTTGTGTAGTCATGGCATGTTATTTGGCCTATAAACACCCAAAAGTTATAGGAAGTTTACTTAGCAGGAGAGAAAAAAAGAAGTCCGCTACTTCTACTCCTTCCTGTTCTTTTTGTTTGATAGCGAAGATTTGTCTTCTCTTTTTAGCCCACCAATTTTACAATCCGCATTTTTTGAGGGTTTATCCTTTGATCCCTACCATTAATCAAGAAAAATTGGGCTAAAAAAAAATCTTCTTAGAAACTCAATCTTCATTTAGTAGTTTGCTTGTTGAAGTTTAACATAAACGAAGTATGAAGAAACAATTTCTAAAGGCAGGCATGCTGGCGGTATTGGTTGCAGGCTGCTTGACCCAATCGGTGTCAGCACAAAGTGATCCTACCGGAAAACGTAGGGTCACCACCACCTACGCCATCACCAATGCCACCGTAATCAAATCCCCTGGAGATCCAGGCAGCAAAGCGACCATCCTAATTAAGGACGGCATCATCCTTGGTGTAGGCTCTTCGCTCTCTCTTCCCAAAGAAGCGAAACTGATCGCTGGAGATTCCTTGTTTGTGTACCCAGGATTTATTGATGGGGCCGGCAACATGGGCATCGGCAAGCCAAAAGACGTAGAACGTCCTAAAGATTTTGTGTCTTCCAATCCCGCAGACGAAATCGCAGGCATCACCCCCTGGAGATCTGCCACAGACAGCTACACTTCCAGCAGCACTCAAGTAGACGACTGGAGAAAAGCCGGATTTACGGTAAGCCAAGTGGTACCTGATGGAGGCATGCTTCCTGGAAAAACTTCCCTCATGATCTTGGGCGATGCCAAAACTAGCCATCAGATCCGAGGAAATGTGGCCCTAGCCGCAAACTTTAGAAGTTCTAGAGGCATGTACCCCGCTACCATAGCTGGTGTAATGGCCAAGTTTAGAGACATCTACCAAAATACCGCTGGCGTAATCGAGCACGAACGCCTATTTACCACTACCGCTGGCGTGAAAAGACCGCAAGCAAGCCCTACCCAAACAGCCATGACC
>JBIIFN010000267.1:0-2549 GCA_044237325.1 Algoriphagus sp. | reverse complement strand
GGCAGGAACGAAAGCTAACCCAAGAAGAGCTTGGTCAGTTGGTTGGTGTTCAAAAAGCCCAAATCTCTAAGCTTGAAAGTAGCGCCAACAGTGCAACGGTTGACACGCTATTAAAAATATTTACCGCGCTAAAGGCTGAAATTAATTTCAGCGTAAAGCTGGACGATCGCTTTGTCAAACTTCCGGAGTAATCCCACACTTCGTTGCTTAAAAATAAATACCCAACTCCTTCAATAATGGAGTTGGATTAAACCTAGCCCCCATAAAAATGAAAACGCTCCTCCTGCTTTGCTTCTTCTCTTTGATCGGCGTGGCCCAAGCCCAAGAGAAAAGTGCCCTTTTTCAAGAACTAAAGGTCCAGGACAGCATTTTCTTCGAACGGGGATTTAACCGCTGCGAACTGGACTTCTTGAAAGATCAGGTGGCGGACAACCTGCGCTTTTACCATGACCAAGGCGGCTTCCAGGACAAAGCCAAATTCTTGGAAAATACCGAAAACAATATCTGCGGTTCGGGAGACAAAAAACCCATCCGGAAAGTAGCACCCGAGAGTTTGGAAGTTTTTCCCCTGTATACCGAGGGGAAACTGTACGGCGGCATACAAACTGGTGTGCATGACTTTTATATCCGAGAAAAAGACAAAAAGGACCTCTGGACCAGCACAGCGAAGTTTACCCACGTGTGGTTAATGGACAAGGGAGCCTGGAAACTGACCGAGGTACTCAGCTACGACCACCAAAGTGAAACTCCTCCCTCCGTCAAGCAACCCTAACCACAGAAAACCACTGGGCAGAAAACTCATTTTTTTTAGGTTGATTTTTCGCTACCTTATCTAGCTCAACTTCAACCCATGGAAAAACTCAACAAAGCCGATATTCCGCAGGAGGCCTTTGACCTCTACGACTACTACTGCCATAATAAGCTAGACCGACGAACCTTCATCGAAAAACTATCCGTCTACGCGGTAGGTGGCATCACGGTAACTGCCTTGCTGGGCAGTATGATGCCCGATTATACCAGCGCACGTACCGTAGCCCCGGACGACGAACGAATGCAAAGTTCGGACTACCTGATGTACTCCTCCCCCAAAGGCGGGGGGCAGATCAAAGCCTTGCTCTCTACCCCTACCGGAAAAGGGAAGTTTCCAGGCATCGTAGTTGTCCATGAAAACCGTGGCCTCAACCCCTATATCGAAGATGTGGGAAGAAAATGCGCCGTGGATGGCTTTATCTCCATCGCTCCAGATGCGTTAACCCCCTTGGGAGGCTATCCGGGCAACGACGACGAGGGTAGGACCATGCAGGCCAAGCGAACCCGCGAGGAGATGCTGGAAGACTTTATCGCTGCCTATGAATTCCTAAAAAACCATCCCGACTGCGACGGTAACGTGGGAGTGGTAGGCTTCTGCTTTGGCGGCTGGATTTCAAACATGATGGCCGTACGCATTCCTGACCTCAAAGCAGCTGTTCCCTACTATGGAGGACAACCCGATGCGAGTGAGGTGCCCCAAATCAAGGCTCCACTCCTGGTGATCTATGCGGCACTGGACGAGCGCGTCAATGCAGGTTGGCCAGCCTACGAAGCTGCACTCAAAGCCAATGGAAAAGACTACGAAATGATCAACTACCCAGGTGTGAACCATGGATTTCACAACTACAGTACGCCTCGCTACGACGAGGCTACGGCAAAAGCTGCCTGGGAAAAAACCATCGCTTTCTTTACCGAAAAGCTAACTTAATCCCCCTCCCCTACGAAGGATACAAGCCCTTCGTAGGGAAAAAAAGTACACACCACGAGTGCCTGATGAGGTGCTCATGTCCCCTTGCCTACGCATGGACCAGCTATTGATCGATTCTGAAGCCTTCTCCCTGAGTCAGGGAGATTTTCTGGTACGGCTACTGGTCAGTTTAGGAATCGGTATTCTCATTGGTTTGGAACGGCAATACACCGCCATGAAGGAAAAGGCCACTGGCTATTTAGGGATTCGCACCTTTACTTTTTTTTCCTTACTCGGCTGTATTGCCGTCCTTTTCTACTTTTTCTTCTCCCCCTGGGTATACATGACCTTGTTTCTAGGCCTAGTCATCCTCATTTCGGTAGCCTATTGGCAAACAGCCCTGCAAGGAGATCGTGGACTCACCACCGAAGTGACCGCGCTACTTACCTTCGTGTTGGGTAGTATGGCTGGGTACGGACTCATTGCTTTTAGCTTGATGATTACGGTGCTGGTGATGGTTTTCTTGTCTTCCAAATTCAAATTCCAATCCCTGGTTGGCAAAATCACCGCTGCAGAAGGCTATGCCTTTATCCGTTTTGTGGTGCTCGCCTTACTGATTTTCCCGTTTTTGCCCGATCAAAATATGGGGCCCTACCAGGTGCTCAATCCGAAAGAAATTGGTTGGGTGGTCTTGCTCACTTCGGGCTTAGGCTTTGCAGGCTACCTCCTCATCAAAACCCTCGGTAATCACCGCGGCATTCTGCTCAGCGGCCTGCTGGGAGGCTTAGTTTCCAGTACTTCAACCACCTGGGTATTTGCCAAAAAGAGCAAA
>JBIIFN010000270.1:0-2566 GCA_044237325.1 Algoriphagus sp. | reverse complement strand
ATATCCGATGCGGTCGAGGGAAATCTCGATACCGACAACGACGGCACACCGAACTTCCGAGACCTAGATAGCGACGGGGATGGTATCCCGGATAGCATCGAAAAAGGACCTACGGCTACTCCAGTGGACACCGATAACGACGGTACGCCAGATTACTTGGACCTAGATACTGATAATGATGGTATTCCAGATGCGGTAGAAGATGCAGGTTGTACTGGTACGGCTCCTTGTACGCCTACAGATACAGACGGAGATGGGGTTCCGAATTACCGTGACCTAGATTCGGATGGGGATGGTATTCCGGACAGTGTAGAAAAAGGGATAGACGGGACCAATCCAGACAATACGGATGGAGCCACAGGTCCAGATTACTTGGATACGGATAGCGATAACGACGGCATTTCAGATGCCATTGAGCGAGGCATCAATGGAAATAGCCCACTTGACACGGATGGTGACGGTACTCCGGATTACAAGGAAGTGGATAGTGATGGCGATGGCATTCCTGATGCGGTAGAAGGCAATGTGGACACGGATGGGGATGGTCTTCCGGATTACCGAGACACCGATTCGGATAACGACGGCATTTCAGACGACACCGAAGATGTGGGATGTACGGGCACTGCGCCTTGTACACCGACAGATTCGGACAATGACGGCACACCGAACTACAAGGACTTGGATTCGGATGGAGACAACAAATCCGATCAATCCGAAGGAGTAAGTGATTTCGATGGGGACACCACACCGAATTACCTAGACACCGACTCCGATGGGGATGGCATTAATGACAGTACAGATCAATGTCCATTACTACCTGGTGTTTTGGCAAATAATGGTTGCCCTGATGATACGGATGGAGATGGAGTGTATGACATCAACGACCTAGACGATGACAACGATGGTATCTTGGATACCGTGGAGGCTGCAGCTTGCTCTCCTTCGGCGGCAGACTGTGATACGGATGGAGACGGTATTCCAAATCGACTCGATCCAGACGCTGACAATGACGGCATCAACGACGTTCGGGAATCCAATGGAACCGATTTGGACGGCGATGGCAAAGTAGATGGTACGGTAGATGCAGATGGTGTCCCTAGTTCTACCAATGGTGGATTGACCCCTCCAAATACAGATGGAACGACCCTGCCTGATCCTTACGATACAGACAGCGATGGAGACGGCATTTCCGATGCACTCGAAAGAGGGCCAAATCCAAATGCACCTGTGGATACCGATGGAGATGGTACCCCAGATTACAGAGATACGGATTCGGATAACGACGGCATCCCAGATAGCGTGGAACGTGGAACGGGTGCAGCAATCCTGGATACGGATGGTGACGGGATTCCAGACTTCCGCGATACGGATTCGGACAACGATGGCATTACCGATGCGGTGGAAAAAGGGCCTTCTGGCGCAACTCCACTAGATACGGATGGAGACGGCATCCCGAATTACCGTGACCTGGATAGTGATGGAGATGGCATGACCGACGCCTTGGAAAAAGGAACGGGTTCTACCTTGCTCAACACGGATGGTGATACCCTTCCAAATTACCTAGATGCTGATTCGGATAACGACGGCATTTCGGACTCCATCGAAAGAGGATTAAACCCAGCAAGTCCAGTGGACACGGATGGAGATGGCATTCCAAATCACCTTGACCTCGATAGTGACGGAGACGGCATCCCAGATGCCATCGAAGGCACCACCGATACAGATGGAGACGGCATTCCAAACTACCTTGATCGCGATAGTGACGGGGACGGAATTCTGGACAGCATTGAAGACGATGCCTGTACCGGTACCGCTCCATGTACCCCTACGGATACTGACGGAGATGGGGTGCCTAACTACCTGGATCTAGATTCAGATGGTGACGGCAAAACCGACGCCGTGGAAAAAGGGCCAACCGCTACCCCAATGGATAGTGATGGGGACGGCATTCCTGATTACCGCGATGTGGACAACCTAGGCAAGGCAGATCTTAACGTGACCAATAAATCGGTGCCGTTAACAGGCAATGTGAGTACCAATGACCCGGTACCAGCTGGCACCACCTACGGTCAGCCTGCTCAAGTTGCGGGTGCCACCTTGACCATGAACGCCAATGGTACCTACAGCTTTAGTTCTGCAGTACCGGGAACTTATGTGTACTTGATCTCAGTATGTGCACCAAATCAAACGACAGGTTGTCCACAAACGCCTCTAGAAATTACCGTCTTGGATCCTTTGGTAGCAGACGCGCCCGTATCCAACAACGATTACATGACCCTAGAGCAAGGGAAAGCGACGACCCTCGCCGTACTTGCCAACGACAAGCCGGGTGATCTTGGAAAGACCTTGGATCTTGCCAGCTTGACCATCACGACAGGGCCAACAAGAGGCAGCGTCGTGGTCAATGCGGATGGGACCATCACCTACACCCCCGATCCTTATTTCGTGGGGACCGATAGTCTGGAGTACCGAATCTGTGATAGCGCAACGCCTGCCGCTTGCCAAACGGCCACGGTTTATTTCACCGTGGAAGCTGCTGGCAGTCCAGCGGTAACCACAGCGGGTA
>JBIIFN010000011.1:0-31202 GCA_044237325.1 Algoriphagus sp. | reverse complement strand
GTGATTGGCTTTGGCTTGGGTATCACCATCGGCGATGTTAACCAAGACACCTGGCCAGACATCTTCATTTCCAACGATTTTTTTGAACGAGACTACCTCTACCTCAACAACCAGGACGGCACATTCACCGAGTCTCTCGAAACGGCCATGCGCTCCATCAGCGCAGCCTCCATGGGTGCCGACATCGCCGACCTCAACGGAGACGGGCTGCTGGACATCTTTGTGACGGACATGCTCCCTGAGCCCCCTACCCGATTGAAGCAAGTGACCACCTTCGAGAATTGGGACAAGTTTCAATTCAACAAGACCCACGGCTACCACTACCAATTCTCCCGCAACATGCTCCACCTCAACAATGGGGATGGAACCTTTAGCGAGGTGGGACGACTGGCCAACGTGGAAGCCACCGACTGGAGCTGGGGAGCCCTGCTTTTTGACATGGACAACGACGGCAAGCGGGATATTTTCGTGGCCAACGGCATCTACCAGGACATCACTGACCTCGACTACCTCAACTTTATCGACGACGAGGAAACCAAAGTCAAAATCATCTCCCAAGACGGAGTCAACTACAAGGCCCTCATCGATCCCATCCCCATCACGCCTGTTCCCAACTACGCATTTAGAAATCTTGGCGACTTACGCTTCGAAAACCTGGCTGAACAATGGGGGCTGGGAAATGCCATCCATTCCAACGGATCCGCTTATGGAGACTTGGACAACGACGGCACGCTAGACCTCGTGGTCAATAATGTCAACGCACCGGCACAGATTTTTAAGAACAAGGGGAAAACCCTCCATCCGGAATACCACAGTCTACAACTACAGCTTGTTGGGAAGGAAAAAAATACGGCTGCTATAGGCGCACAAATTCAGGTGCGCGTAGGGGAAGAAATCTTCTACACCGAGCAAATGCCCAACCGTGGATTTCAGTCCAGCGTGGACCCAAAAATTACCATCGGGCTAGGAAAAGCTACACTCATTGATGAGGTCCGGGTCTTGTGGCCTGACGGAAAAGTGACACAATTGACTAAGGTGCCGGTAGACCAGCTGCTCAAGTTAAGCTGGGCAGATGCAGGAGAGCTCCCAGAGGGGACTTCTTTCTTTACCCCGCCAAACCCTGCCAGATTTGTAAAGGCTAGCAATCAAGGGCTTGATTTTACGCATCAAGAAAATGCGTTTGTTGACTTTGACCGCGACCGACTCACCTACTTGATGTTTTCTACCGAAGGTCCTGCATTTGCCCAAGGCGACGTCAACAGTGACGGACTGGAAGACTTGTATTTTGGTGGGTCAAAAACCTTCCCAGGCAAACTCTACCTCGCAAAAAAGGGTGGCGGATATACCTTTCGCCCACAAGCATCATTCGATCTAGATGCCCTTTCCGAAGATACCGACGCCATCTTCTTTGATGCCGATGGTGATGGAGACAAGGACCTCTTTGTGACCTCCGGAGGCAATGAATCTGGCTTTGGTAGCCCCGACCTGGCCGATCGACTCTACCTCAACGATGGAACCGGAAATTTCACCAAGGGCTTTAGCACCGGGCTTATGGGCATCTTTGGAAGTAGCTCCGCGGTAGCCACACTCGACCTCAATGCCGACGGCGCTCTTGACCTGATTGTTGGCGGTAGGCTAGTGCCCTTTACCTATGGTGCTCCCGCTGACACCCAACTCTGGATCAACGATGGCAAAGGGAACTTTACCGAGCAATCGGCTACCCTCGCACCTGGCTTCAAAGCCTTAGGCATGGTCACCGATGCGAAAGTTCTTGACTACGATGGCGACGGACGCCAAGACCTAGTAGTCGTAGGCGAATGGATGGCACCCACCTTTTTCAAAAACACGGGCAAAAAGCTAGAGAAAATGGCCCTTCCGGGTACCGAACAACTCAAAGGCTGGTACCGAACGATCGAAGTTGGAGACTTCAACCGAGATGGAAAGCCTGACCTCGCCCTTGGCAACCAAGGTGAAAACACCCGAATGAAGGGATCCGCGGCTCAACCTGTGCGGATGTACCTCAACGATTTTGACCAAAATGGATCCATTGAACAGGTTTACACCCAAGAAATAGATGGGGTATCCATACCCTACACCCTCAAGCACGAGCTAGAAAGGCAGGTACCCAGCATCAAGAAAAAGTACATCCGCTACGCAGACTACGCCAACCAGCACCTGGGGCAGATTTTCCCCAAGGAGGTCATAGAAAAATCTATCGTTCAGGAGATGAATCACCTGAGCTCTGGGATCTTACTCAATCAAGGGGCTGGTAATTTTGCTTGGAAACCTTTCCCTGTTTATGCGCAAAAAACCTGGATTTTCGCAATCGAAATCCTTGACCTCAACGGTGACGGCATCGAAGACCTGATCTTAGGCGGAAACCTGTCCAACGTCAAACCTGAGCTTGGCACTTACGATGCGGGCTACGGCGAAGTACTACTCGGCAAAGGGGACGGCACGTTCACGTTTTGGCCAAACCGAGCACATGGGCTGAAGTTGGCGGGTGATATCCGCGCCATTTCGGGCATCGGAAGCAAGCAGCTCCTCTTTGTAAAAAACAATGCGCCCGCAGAAATCTGGACCTATTGATGCAGCACTTACGAAGAATCCTGATCCTCATTCTTGGAGGCTCTCTACTGGCAAGTGCCTGTACCCCCAGTACTGACGCGACAGAGAATCCACTTTTCCTCCTGAAAAGTGCGGAAGAGACAGGTCTTCGCTTTGAAAACCGCTTGCAGTCCACCGACTCTGCCAATATCCTCGAGTACCTCTACTTCTACAATGGCGGCGGAGTAGCTGCCGGCGACCTAGACAACGATGGCTTGGTAGACCTCTACTTTACAGGCAACCAAGTCCCCAACAAAGTTTTTCGAAATACCGGCGGATTAAAATTTGAAGACCTTACGGCCAAAACTGGCTTGGATGGAGACGGCGGATGGTCCACTGGTGTAACGATGGCCGACGTAAATGGGGATGGGCTACTGGATATCTATGTCTGCCAGGTAGGCGATGTGGCAGGCACCACCGGTAAAAATAAACTTTACATCAACCAAGGCCAGTTTCAGTTTGTCGAATCTGCAGCTGCCTACGGGCTAGATTTTTCAGGCTTTTCTACCCATTCGGTTTTCTTTGATTACGACCGCGATGGAGACCTGGACCTTTACCTTCTCAACCATAATGTCAAATCTCCGGAGGTTTTTGCCAAGGCAGAAAACCGCACGAAGCAAGACCCCAGTGGGGACAAACTGTACAAAAACCTGTTGGCAGAAGGCGGAAAAGGCTTTGAAGATGTCACCGCCAGTTCGGGCATCTACTCCAGCATACTTGGCTTTGGCCTTGGTGTCGCCGTGGAAGACTTCAACGAAGATGGCTGGCTAGATCTCTACGTGTCCAACGATTTTACAGAAAACGACTACCTCTACCTCAACCAGCAGAACGGCACCTTTCGCGAGGCATTGGATGAGATGATACCCTCCACCAGTCGCTACAGCATGGGCAACGATGCGGCAGACTTGACGGGAGATGGGCTACCCGAAATCTTCACCACCGACATGCTTCCCCAGGATCCCGAGATCTGGATGAAGTCTGTAGGCGAGGACAAGGTGGAGGTATACCAAATCAAAAAGCAGTTTAATTACCAAGACCAGTATGTACGCAACCACCTCCAAGTCAACTTGGGCCAGGGCAAGTTTGCGGAAGTAGCCCAGTTTGCAGGTGTCCATGCCTCCGACTGGAGCTGGTCTCCCTTGATTTTTGACATGGACAACGATGGCCTCCTTGACATCCACGTGAGCAATGGAATCGTTAAGCGTCCAAATGACCTAGACTTTATCCAATATTCCCAGGAGGCAGACGCCAGCATTCCCTTGGCCGAACTTCGAAAAAAGCAAATAGACCTACTCCCAGAACTGAAGATTGCCAATTTTGCGTGGAAAAACCTGGGCAACCTCCGCTTTGAAAACCAAGCGTTTGACTTAGGCTTGGGGCAGGCTTCCTATAGCAACGGCTCGGCCTATGCCGATCTGGACAACGATGGAGACCTAGATTTGGTGGTCAATAACCTTGAGCAGGAATCTTTTCTTTACGAAAACCGCAGCGAACGCCTCGGCAATGCCCACCTTACTGTAGCATTGAGCCAAGAAGGATTTAACCGGCAGGCCCTTGGTGCACAAGTGCAAGTGTATGCCCAAGGCAAGCAGTGGACCCAACGCATCAGTACCAGCAGGGGCTTCCAGTCGGGACCCGCCGCAGCGCTGGTATTTGGCCTTGGAAAAACGGCAAAAATCGATTCGCTGCTAGTCACCTGGCCAAGCGGGGAAGCAGAAGTATTTAACGCGCCAACCCTCGGGCAACGAATCAGCCTAGAGCGTGGTACTGGACGCATTTATGTGGCTCCAACGATTCAAAATAGGCTATTTACCTCACCTACACTCGATTGGCTACCCCTTGAAAAAGACGAAGTGGACGAGCTCAAGCGGGAGTACCTTGCGCCAAAAAGTTTTACCCGACTGGGCCCAGCAATCGCCGTGGGAGACGTCAATGGGGACGGCAGAGATGACCTTTACCTTGGTGGAGCCATGGACCAGGCCGGCACGCTCCTACTACAAACGCCTCAAGGAACTTTTGAAAAAGTAGCCAACCCCATGTTTGATATGCTTGCTAAAGCCGAGGATGTGGTGGCCAAATTTGCCGACTTCAATGGCGATGGCTTGCTAGACCTTTTTGTCGGTAGTGGTGGCAATGAATACGAAGCTGGAAGCCTGTATAATTTTGACCGCATCTTCTTCGGTGACGGAAGTGGTAAGTTCCAGTTTTCGATGAATTCTCTCCCTCCCATAGGAGAAAATACCTCCTGTGTGGCCATTCACGACGTGGATGGAGATGGAGACCTGGACCTCTTTGTGGGGAGCAATGTAAAAACAGGCGACTATGGGGCGAGCCCAAAAAGCAGCCTATTGATCAACCAAGGGCTGGGACAGTTTGCCGACGAAACCACAAAATGGTTTGGCCCTGACTTTGACCCCGGCATGGTGAATACAGCCACTTGGGCAGACCTAGACGGGGATGGCAAATCCTCCCTACTCCTCAGCGGGGACTGGCAAGGTATCCGCGTATTTCAACCCCAAGGAAAAGGAAAACTGGCAGAAGCCGTCCTCCCCGGGCTTGAATTCTCAGCGGGATGGATCCAACAGCTGGCTGTGGCAGACTTGAATGGGGATGGAAGAAAAGATATTGTGGTGGGCAACTTGGGTACCAACACCAAACTGAAGGCTTCCCAGGAAAAACCGATATGGCTTTACCACTACGATTTTGATGGCAATGGGCAGGCGGATCCCCTGATTTTTCATTACATGGGCGAAAAATTGGTTCCCTTTGGCACTCGAGACGATCTGATCCGTCAGATTCCTAGCCTGAAGAAGAAACACAGTTCCTACAGCGAATACGCTAAAATTGGCTCCCCAAAGGACCTTTTTCCGAAGGACATCCTCGACAAAGCCAGGAAGCTGCCCGCGTACGAGTTACGCTCAGGCGTATATTTCCAAGATGCCAAGGGTGGCTTTGTCTTTACACCCTTCCCAGACCAAGCACAATGGGGCCCCATCACGAGTGTTCTCCTCGCCAAAGAAGGCGGGCAGGTTTGGCTTGGAGGAAATTTTACTGGCTTTCGAGCCGACCTAGGCAAGTCCGTCAACCTCCCCCCACTTTCCTATCGCTGGAAAAATGGAACTTGGGAACAGCTGCCTGTAACGGCATCGGTCAAGGGTCCAGTAGAACTTCGGAGCATGCATCTCCTATACCTTTCTAAGGAACCGTGGATCCTTGGAGCTAGGAATGGGGAAGCGCCAGTTTGGATTCGATAAATCAGCGCCCCAAACCCCTTGGGATTCCTTCCCAAATCCGTAGCTTTATCAGGTCAAATCAATCCAAAATCGGTTGAGACTGTCTTTATTGCACCCCAAATCTGCCATGCGTACGCTATACTCCCTACTTCTGACTGTTGCTGTATTTCTAGTAGCCCTCTCTTGCCAAGAGAAAAAGGACTATACCCAAGCCATCACGGACGGGAGCTACTTCCACGAAGCGCAAAAGCAAATCACGGAAGTAATCATTCATGACATTTTTTCGCCACCAGTGGCGGTGCGCATCTACTCCTACTCCTCTTTGGCTGCCTACGAAGTATTGGCCGCAACAGACAGCGCCAATTATGCTTCCCTCATGGGGCAGCTCAACGCTTCTGAGGCCATTAACGTCCCTGTGCCCAACAATGTCTATCCTCCACTCGCCTCCTTGGCAGCTTATTATCAAGTAGGCACCGCACTGATTTTTTCGGAAGAAAAAATGACCGAACACCGCGATTCAGTATTTGCTGTGCTGAAGAAAAAAGGCATTCCTAACGATGTATTTGAGGCTTCGGTGGCCTACGGGCAAGCCGTTGGCGATCAAGTGAAGGCCTATGCCAAAAAAGATAATTACCATCAAAGCCGCTCCTTTCCTAAGTATTCGGTGAGCAATACCCCAGGCACCTGGCAGCCCACCCCTCCCGCATACATGGAAGCCGTGGAACCGCATTGGAACAAGATTCGTCCCTTTGTGCTAGACTCTGCTGCACAGTTTAAGGCTGGTCCTCCACCCGCCTTTTCAACGGAGCCAGGTTCTGAATTTTACAAAAGAGCCTTTGAGGTATATGACGCGCAAAAGCAGGCCACAAAGGAGCAAACTGACATTGCTATGTTCTGGGATTGCAATCCCTACAAAATGAATGTGAAAGGCCACGTCATGTTTGCAACCAAAAAAATCACTCCTGGCGGCCACTGGATGGGGATTGCTTCCATTGCCTCTGCAGCTGCAAAAAAGGACTGGAAAGGCACCATAGAAGCGCTAGCACTCACGGCCATCTCACTCAACGAAGCCTTCATCGCCTGCTGGGATGAAAAATACCGCAGCAAACTTATCCGCCCCGAAACCTACATCAACCAGCATATTGACGAAAACTGGGTTCCCCTGCTGCAGACACCCCCATTCCCTGAGCATACCTCAGGACATAGCGTGGCATCCACGGCAGCAGCCTATACCTTAACACAGCTTTTTGGAGATCAGCTCCACATCGTAGATAGCACCGAGGTGGCCTATGGGCTTCCTATTCGAGAGTTTGATTCCTTCTCTCAAGCTGCTTCAGAGGCAGCTATCAGCCGTTTTTATGGAGGCATCCATTACATGCCGGCTATTGAAGAGGGCAGCAAGCAAGGCAAGCAGGTGGGGGAATGGATTTGGAAAAATATCTCCACCCGACCAGATAAGGTCTCGGGAAAAAAATAAATTCCTGTTTTTTCACGCTGGTCTCAACAGAAAAAATTGGCTGATTTATTTCTATTGATCTGCGGTAGTTTTCCCGAGAATCTGCGTGAACTATTTTTATCACGCGAAGGCTCAGAGACGCGAAGGATAAGATCCTTTTAATTTTGATGACAGGCTTTACGACCTTGCGTCTTCGCGCGAGATACTTTTTTTTCACGCTGATCTACACAGAAAAAACTCCGCTGATTTATTTCTATTGATCTGCGGTAGTTTTCCCGAGAATCTGCGTGAACTATTTTTATCACGCGAAGGCGCAGAGACGCGAAGGATAAGATCCTTTTAATTTTGATGACAGGCTTTGCGACCTTGCGTCTTCGCGCGAGATATTTTTTTTCACGCTGATCTACACAGAAAAAACTCCGCTGATTTGTTTTTTTTGATCTGCGGAATTTTTCCGTGAAATCTGCGGGAAGAGAATTATTTACTCGTACAATTTTTTGTCCAAAATATATTCCTCCACTTTTTCAGGGAGCAGGTAGCGGGCTGACAAGCCTGCCGCAAGGGTCTGACGAATAAAGGTGGCCGAAATATCCAGCAAAGGTGCATCCACGTAGGTTATCCCCGGATGTTCTAGGCGCTTGACTTCCCCCGGTCGAGGATAGACCAAGATGGGGTAGTTCTCCAAAATAGCTTGGTAATTCTTCCATTTATGGAAATGGCTCAGATTATCGGAACCTAGAAACAAGGAAAACTGATGCTGTGGATGCTTGTCAGTCAGGTAGGTAAGCGTGTCGATGGTATAGCTCGGGCGTGGCATGCGAAACTCTACATCGGAAGCTCGGAACTGAAAATTATCATCGATAGCAAGTTCCACCATACGTAGCCGATCCTGTTCATGAGCTAAGGACTCTTGCTTTTTGAAGGGATTTTGAGGGCTGACTACAAACCAAACTTGGTCCAGGCAACCCCGCTGAAAGAGCGTCTGGGCAATGATCAGGTGCCCGAGGTGGATGGGGTTGAAGCTTCCAAAATAAAGACCGACCTTCATCTTTGATTTAGCGGTTCAAAAACTCGGTGACAGCAGCGACAGTTTCGGCAGAAGAGCGCGCAAAGTCATCGTTCAAAATACTGATATCAAACTGAGGCGCAAAAGTCATTTCAAATTTGGCTTTGTAGATGCGTCGGGACAGGGATTCTGCGGACTCAGTTCCTCGGTCATTCAGGCGTGACTCAAGTACCTCCAAGGAAGGCACCTGCACAAAAATTGCCAGCGCCTGCTCGCCAAAATATTTTTTCAAGGCCAGCCCTCCTTTGACGTCTACATCAAAGATAACCGCCTTACCTAGGTCCCAGATACGCTGCACCTCTTCCTTCAGGGTGCCATAAAAATTGCCTGCATAAACTTCTTCCCACTCCACAAAGGCTTCTGCATCAATCTTCTTCTTAAACTCATCGATGCTTAAAAAGTAATAATCACGGCCGTGTACCTCGTGCCTACCTCGCTTGTCGCGGGTACAGGCGGAAATAGAGAATCCGAGGTTAGGAACTTCCTGGATCAGGTGTTTGACTAGGGTTGTTTTTCCAGATCCTGAGGGAGCGGAAAAGATAATGGCTTTGCCAGAAGGAGTACTCATCGTGCGTCTTGGATCATTTGACGGATAGAATCCGCCAGTTTTTCAGGTAAGGCTTGCTTGGTGCATTTGGTCTTGAGC
Organism: Algoriphagus sp.; assembly: GCA_044237325.1. GTDB lineage: Bacteria > Bacteroidota > Bacteroidia > Cytophagales > Cyclobacteriaceae > Algoriphagus. Next base: position 22,194 of record JBIIFN010000011.1, on the reverse strand, counting down.
ACCTCTCGGATAGCTTGTTCCAGGTGAAAATGAGCAAAGCAGGGCTGGCACTTGTCCAGTTTCTCCTGAAGCATTTCTTTGCTTCCATCGGCGAGTTCCCCGTCTAGAATATGCTCCAGCAGCTGAAAGCACTTGCTCACGTCACTGCACTGCAGTTTTCGCTCCCCAGATGATGTGTCGTTGTTTTCCATAGGTGATCGTTTATGCCTCCTCTTCTTCTTTGCCGTAGCCCATCGACTGAGCGTAGCTTTTCAATGTATCTTTCAATAGGTTTCTCGCGCGATGAAGCCTAGACCGCACCGTTCCGATGGGAATATCCAAGATCTTGGCCATCTCCTCGTAAGTAAATCCTTCCAAATCCGCCAGAATGATGACCGTTCGAAAATCTACGGCTAACGCATTCAGTGCATTGGAGATCTCATCGCCCAGCATGTCCTTAACCGATTCTGCACGCAGGTCACTGGTGCTTTGGTAGTCTACGTCATCGGAATTGTAAAATGCCTCCACCTCTTGGTAGTCCACCGTGGCCGGCTTCTTGCTCTTCTTGCGGTAATCGTTGATGAAGCTATTTTTGAGAATGCGGAAAAGCCAGGCTTTCGCATTGGTACCCTGCTCAAATGAATTGATAAAGCGAAAGGCCTTCATGTAGGTATCTTGCACCAAATCCTTCGCATCATCCTCATCAAAGGTCAGTCGAAAAGCAAAATTGTACATCGAATCGATGTGGGGCATAAATTCCCCGTCAAAGATGGCCGACCCCTCCTGCTGAGAATATTTCCTTCGTTGAACTTCCGACATAGATCAAAAGTACGCATTGCGGTAATTTATACCTAAATCCACGCCCTATTTCCCTGCTTTTCCTTTATTTTGTACCTGAGCCTGCCTTAACGGCGATTTACCCAACCCCAATCCGGACACATGCTTTTCTTTAGGCTGTTTTCTCGACTACCCCTCGGGATATTGTATCTTTTTTCAGATGTGCTGTACCTCATCGCACGGTATGTCGCACGCTACCGCAAAAAGGTAATCGACGACAACCTGCTTCATGCCTTTCCTGAAAAAACAGCTGAAGAACGAAAAGCCATCCGAAATAAATTTTACCGAAACTTCACCGACTCCATCGCCGAAACGATCAAGTCGATCAGCATCTCTAAGGAAGAGCTATCCCGACGATTTACCATCACCAACCAAGATCACCTCGATCAAGGAGTACTTGAGGGGAAAAGTGTGCTCCTCCTTGCCGGCCACTTTTTCAATTGGGAGCTAGGACTACAGCAAGCGGCCGTGCTGAGTCAGGTGCCCTCTGAGGGAGTTTACTTGAAGCTAAGCAGTCCTTTTTTTAACCAGCTTATGTACGAAGCGCGAACCCGCTTTGGCAATACCATCACGGAGAAGCAAGAGTTTCGCCACACCGCCAAAACACTAGAAACGCAGCATCGCGTGGTACAACTCGCTGCAGACCAGCGTCCAAATAGACGTACTACCCGCTACCAACGCGACTTTCTCAACCGGCCGGCCTATTTCTTTGAAGGGGCAGAGCACATTGCCAAAAGCAAGGACCTGCCAGTTTACTTCGGGGAAATCACCAAAAAAGGGCGTGGACGCTACCAGGCCACTTATGAGCTGCTCTCAAAAGGCCCCTACGATTCACATCCGGAGCATAGCATCACGGATGCATTTTGTGCCCGCCTGGAAGCCAATATCCGACTACAGCCCGACCTCTACCTCTGGAGCCACAAGCGCTGGAGAATGTAAAGTCAAAGGCTTACCTCTCTTCTAGGCCCCGCTTCGACTGGATAATTTGGTTGGCGCTGAACCCTAAGAAATTACAATTTTCATTACAGAATTTTACTAGATTCTTTATCTGGACGGCAGGTCTTGATACTTACCTCTAGCTACTTGATACTAACCAAATGGATTACTTACAAGGACTCAATCCCGAACAACGCCAAGCAGTAGAACATACCGAAGGTCCGGTCATGATCATTGCCGGTGCGGGATCTGGCAAAACACGGGTGTTGACCTACCGGATCGCACACCTGATTTACGCCAAAGGGGTGGATGCCTTCAATATCCTCTCGCTCACCTTTACCAACAAGGCCGCAAGCGAGATGAAGCACCGCATCGAAAAGCTCGCTGGCCTCGAAGCAAGAAATACCTGGATGGGAACTTTTCACTCCATCTTCGCCAAGATCTTGCGGGTGGAAGCGGACAAAATCGGCTACCCCTCCAACTTCACCATTTACGATACCGACGACTCCAAGTCCTTACTGCGCACCTTGGTGAAGGAATTGCGTCTGGACGACAAAGTATACAAGCCCAACGTGATCCTTTCCCGAATATCGGGGGCAAAAAATAGGCTCATCTCCTGGCAAACCTACCAAACCGACCCCTTTGTGAAGGCGGACGACGAGGCCGCCATGCGCCCCAGAATGGGCGAGCTCTACCAACGCTACCAAGAGCGACTCTTCAAGGCCGGCGCCATGGACTTTGACGACCTGCTTTTCAATACCAACGTGCTCTTTCGCGATCACCTCGACGTACTCAACAAGTACCAGCAGCGCTTCAAGTACGTGATGGTGGACGAGTTTCAAGACACCAACATCTCCCAGTACCTGATCACCAAGAAGCTGGCCTCCGTGCACCAAAACATCTGTGTGGTGGGTGACGATGCCCAAAGTATCTATGCTTTTCGCGGAGCGGACATCCAAAATATCCTAAACTTTGAAAAGGACTACCCGGACTTGTTTGTCGTCAAACTAGAGCAAAACTACCGCTCCACCAAGACCATCGTGGAAGCCGCCAACTCCATCATCGATAAAAACAAAGCACAACTCCAAAAAATAGTATGGACCTCCAACCCCGAAGGAGACCTAATTGAACTCATGAAGGCCTCCTCCGACAACGAGGAGGGACGTATGGTGGCGATGACCATCTTTGAAGAGCGCAACAATAAAAAGCTCAACAACAGTGACTTTGCCATCTTGTACCGCACCAACTCGCAGTCTCGAGCCATGGAGGAGGCCTTACGGAAACTCAACCTGACCTACAAAATCGTCGGTGGCCTCTCCTTCTACCAACGTAAAGAGATCAAGGACTTGATGGCTTACCTCCGATTTGCGGTCAACCCCGTAGACGAGGAGGCCTTCAAACGCATCATCAACTACCCCAAACGCGGTATTGGAGACACTTCGGTCGAAAAAATTCTCGTTTCTGCCTACGAACACGACATCCCCCTCTGGGACGTGGTTCAAAATGCACCCAGCTTCTTGGGCGGTCGCGCCGGGGTTTCCGTGGATGACTTTTCTACGATGATCAAGGCCTTCCAAATCGAAATCGAACGCAAGGATGCCTTCGAAGCCGCTAGCTCTGTGGCCAAACAAAGTGGCCTCCTGCGCGAACTCTACGAAGACAAAACCATTGAAGGCCTCAACCGCTACGAAAACGTTCAGGAATTGCTGAATGCAATCAAGGAATACGTGGATAACCCCGAAAACGAAGACAAAAGTTTGGGGGCCTTTTTGCAAGAAATCGCACTACTCACAGACAACGATCAGGACAAAAGCCAAACCGATGCCATCACACTGATGACCATCCACGCCTCCAAAGGGTTGGAGTTTAAGCAAGTGTTTGTGGTGGGCATGGAGGAAGATCTATTCCCCTCCCAGATGATGATGCAAAGCCGCGAGGACCTGGAAGAAGAACGCAGACTCTTTTACGTAGCCTCTACCCGGGCGATGGACAAGCTTTACCTCAGCTATGCACTCACGCGCTACCGCTTTGGCCGCCTGCTCAACTGCGAGCCGAGCCGCTTTCTCGAAGAGGTAAACCCTTCTCTGATAAAAGTCAACAAGCGCATCACAGCTACAAGAGAATTTCCTGGCGCCCTACGACAGGACGGTCCTCCAGGCGGCGCAGGTTTTATTGGCATCAAAAAGCAGCCCGAAAACCGGCTGGCACCCGCCATGGTGCTACACACGCCAAGTCCAGACTTCAAGCCTAGCAATACCAATTCCCTGCAGGCAGGCCAACTTGTAGAGCATCCCAAGTTTGGCTTCGGGAAGGTTCAAAAAATTGAAACCGAAGGGCTTAACAAAAAGGCAAGCATTCAATTTGAACATTTTGGGGAGAAAACTTTATTGCTTAGCTTTGCCAAGCTCAGAATTATAGACTAATTCCCTGCCCTCCTGCCAACTGGTGATTTTTTGTTACCTTAACCTAGGCAAAATTTGGAGGCGTCATGGAGCATAACGATTCAGAAAAACAACAACTCATTTTGAAAGAATACGGAAAGAACATCCAACAGCTGGTGACGCACGTGACAGCCATTGAAGACCGCGAAAAACGCACACAAAGTGCCTACACCGTCGTCGAAATCATCAAGCAGCTCAACCTCGCTGCCAAGCTGGAGACCGACCAAAAGCTCTGGGACGACCTGTACATCATGTCGGATTTTAAACTCGATATCGATGGTCCCTTTCCCATGCCAGAGAAAGAGTTGCTCGGAAAAAAACCTCAGCCTATCGGCTATCCAAAAGGGCAAATAAAATTCAAACACTACGGTCGCAACATCGAAAAGCTGATTGAGAAGGCAATAGAGATTGAAAACGACGAAGATCAAGAAAATGCCATCATCTACATCGGACAGCTGATGCGGAGCTTTCACTCGACCTGGAACAGAGAGAATTTTGACGACGGCATCATCCTAGATGACATCAAGACACTTTCCAAAGGGAAGCTTCACATCGACCTGGAAAAAGTACGTGAGAATGCCCTCTTTGAGTCCAACACCCGTAGAGATTTCAAAATCCCCCACCTCGAGGAGGAGCACGCAAAAAAGAAAAATAACCAGGGAAAGAAATTTCGCCCTATCCACAAAAAACGCAGATAGTACATGGCATCTTTCAAAGTTGAAGGTGGACACCGCCTCAAAGGTGAAATCACCCCACAAGGAGCAAAAAACGAGGCACTACAGATTCTTTGTGCCGTCCTGCTAACATCAGAAAAAGTAACCCTTCACAAAATCCCAAACATCAGGGACGTCAACAAGCTCATCGAGCTCCTCTCTGACATGGGCGTGAAGGTGCAGAAACTCGGCCCCGAGTCCTATATTTTTCAAGCCGACGAAGTCAACCTTGACTACCTAGACACAGAAGACTTCCTCAACAAAGCTTCCGCACTTCGCGGCTCGGTGATGATCCTCGGTCCGTTGTTGACTCGCTTTGGAAAAGGCAGATTGTCCAAGCCGGGAGGAGATAAAATCGGCCGTCGCCGCATGGATACCCACTTCTTTGGCTTCCAAAAGCTAGGCGCAGAGTTTCACTACGATGCCGCAAACGAAATTTTCCACATCGACGGCAAAAACCTCAAAGGCACCTACATGCTCTTGGATGAGGCCTCCGTCACTGGTACGGCCAACATCGTCATGGCCGCTGTCATGGCAGAAGGCAAGACGACCATCTACAATGCCGCCTGCGAGCCTTACTTGCAGCAACTTTGCGACATGCTCAACCGCATGGGCGCCAAGATCACGGGAGTAGGTTCCAACCTCCTCCACATCGAAGGTGTGAAAGTACTCGGAGGCACCGACCATACGCTCCTTCCAGACATGATCGAGATCGGATCCTTCATCGGAATGGCCGCAATGACCCAATCCGAGATCACTATCAAAGACTGCCAAATCCACCGCCTAGGCATCATTCCAGACACGTTCCGCCGCATGGGCATACAGCTGGAGTTTAGAGGAGACGATATCTTCGTACCTGCACAGCAAAATTACGAGATCGAAACCTTCATCGATGGATCTATCTTGACCGTTGCGGATCAAATCTGGCCTGGATTTACCCCGGACTTATTGTCCATTATCCTGGTCACGGCTACACAGGCCAAAGGAACCGTCTTGGTGCACCAGAAAATGTTTGAATCACGCCTGTTCTTTGTAGACAAGCTGATCGAAATGGGAGCTCAGATCATCCTGTGTGATCCACACCGCGCTACCGTCATCGGTCTTGACCGTAAGTATTCCCTTCGTGGCATCCGCATGACCTCTCCTGACATTCGTGCTGGGGTATCCCTGTTGATCGCAGCCATGTCTGCCAACGGTACCTCGATCATCGATAATATCGAACAAATCGACCGCGGCTACCAGCACATCGACCAACGACTCAATGCCTTAGGCGCGAAAATCACGCGAATAGATTAGGTAGCCTAACTGCTTACTACTTAAAACCCTCTCGGCGGTAACGCTTAGAGGGTTTTTTCATTCCCAAACGACTCAATTTAGCCGGCTGGATTATTTCACTTTTCCACTTTGCCAGATTTTTGGTACCTTCTTGACCAATTGTACAGACCCACTCGTTATGCTTGCACCAAGCACTCCCTTTCTGCCTGTTCCTGCACCTTGGACCCTCCAAGGAGAAGGGATAGTCCTTCTTTTCCACTTTAAAAAAGACTGGGTAGCGCAATCAGGCAACTTACCGGCCCACCTCCAAGGTAAATTCAAAGGAGGATTTGGCTACGTAATGCTGGTAAACTACCAACAATCACCTGTGGGACCCTATAAAGAACTCTTGTTCATCCCGGGAAAATTTGGGGAAGAAAAATTGCAGTCCATCACCACCATCTTCGTGGACTCAGAGGCAAGCACGGCGAATGGCCGGGCCAACTGGGCCATTCCAAAACAAACAGCCGACTTCCACTGGCATAAAGAAAAAGGGCTGGACAGGGTAGAAGTTTCCCTGAATGGAAAACAGGTATTCCGGGCGAGCATTCGCTCTGGTGGTATTCCGTTCCCGATGAGCACGGCGCTGCTCCCCATCCGACTAAGGCAAGAACTAGCCGGGCAAGTGCTATTTACCCAGCCTGAAGGAAAGGGTTGGGGAAAACTGGCACGCATTCAGGACGTGGAGGTTGATCCTCAACTTTTTCCTGACATCCGAGGCATCAAGCCCTTAATCGCCCTGAAGGTGAGTCCCTTTACCCTCACTTTTCCCAAACCAAGCATCCCAGCATGAATCCCTACAAAGACGCACGCGTAATTGTGACTGGAGCCGGCTCAGGCATTGGATTGGAGTTGGTAAGGCAACTTTATCCACATACCAAAAATCTTTTGGCAGTGGATTACCTTCCTGAGCATCTCGACCGCCTTCGGGAGGAATTCCCCAATATTGAAGGACTAGTACTAGCTGACTTGAGTCAAAAAGAAGGAAATGCGCCTATCCTCGAATGGATCCAAAGCCACTGGAAGGGCGTGGATTTTTGCTTTGCCAATGCAGGAAAAGCCAGTTATGCCCCCGCTACTGACCAGGACTGGGCAAACATGGAACAACTCTTCCAGTTGAATGTGCACTCCCCCATCCAATTGGGATTGGCGCTGAAGCAAGGCTACCCAACGTATCCACTACGCCATGTAATTACCTGTTCCGCCATCGCCTACTGGGCCATTCCAGGCTACAGCTTGTACAGCAGCACCAAAGCAGCCCTCCTCCAATGGGCAGATTGCCTCTGGGCGGAAGGAGATGGGGATTGGCTTACACTAGTCTTCCCAATCGCCACCGCTACCGCATTCTTTGATGCGGCAGGACCCAATATTCCCCGTGCCTTTCCCATCCAACGTCCACAAGAGGTGGCAAAAAGTATGCTTTCTGGTGCCGCAAGTGGCAAAAAGAAGATTTTTCCTTCCACCCTTTTTAAAAGCATGCTCTTCCTTAACCGGCTACTCTTTGTGCTGCAACCTTTGGCGACAGCTCTTGAATTTCGAAAATTTAAAAACTGGGTTTCCCAAAAGAATTCCCAATAAATCAACTGCTATGAAAAAATTTCTTTTCGTCCCAATCCTCCTACTCTCCCTAGTTTTTGCTTGCCAGCAAAAGGAGACTCTTCCTGACACGCTACCCATGCAAGTGGCGAAGGCCTATGGCTTTGAAAACTGGGACCAAGTCAAATCCATCGGTTACACCTGGAATGTACAGCGTGACTCAGTGACCGTCGCCTCCCGAACTTGGAAGTGGAATATCCAAGACAGCACGGTGTCATTCGCTGACGCAGACACCAGCTTTACCTACAGCCTCACAGCCGATTCCTTGCCGGAAAAAGACGGTGCCTTTATCAACGATAAGTACTGGGCCATGATGCCCTTCCAACTTGCTTGGGACAAAGGATATACCTACGAGGTACTCGAAAACGCGACCTCTCCGATTCAGGGCCTTCCCTCCACCAAACTCAGCATTCTCTACGGTGCCGAGGGAGGATATACGCCAGGAGATGCCTACGATCTGTATCTGAACAAGGAAAATCAAATCTTGGAATGGACCTTCCGTAAAGGAAATGCTCCCGAAGGACGTACCTGGACCTGGGAGAAGGCAGCGGCTTTTGGCCCGATTCAACTTAGTTTGGAGCACAAGGATGCTGCAGGCAAGCGCTTCATCTGGCTGACTGATGTAACCGTCGAGTAATCCAGCTGCTGCAGTCCACACTGACCTCCAATTTTCCCTTGACATGAAAAAATCAACTCCTCGTCGGCAATTCCTTCTGAAATCGGGAGCCCTCCTCGGTGCAGGCCTCCTTGCGAATCCCTTTTCGGGTTGGGCTAGCCCCCTCCAAAAATCCTGGACCGTAGGCGAGATCATGGACTTGTTTATCTCCCAAGTACCCAAGGCTCCCTTTGCGCAGACGGTGGATACGATCAAGATTGGTTCTAGAGATACCGTAGTCACGGGGATCGTCACCACCATGTTTCCCAGCATCGAGATCATCAAAAAGGCGGTTGAACTAAAGGCCAACCTGATTATTCCCCACGAACCGACCTTTTACTCGGGTCAGGACGAAACCGACTACCTGCAAAATGACCCCGTCTTCCGTGGCAAGTACGACCTACTGGCCAAACACCAGTTGACCATCTGGAGAAATCACGACTACGTGCACCGCATGCAAGACGATGGAGTGCGGATCGGGGTAGTGGAGGAACTGGGTTGGAAGGACCACTATACGCCTGGAAGCCCGATTTTGCAAATTCCTACTACCAATTTGAAGGCGGTCATCGACCACATCAAAACCCGCATGCAGGTGCCCGCCATGCGCTATGTGGGGGACTTGAACCAATCCGTCTCCAAGGTACTGCTTCTCCCTGGAGCCGTGGGAGGAAAAACGCAAATCACCCGAATCCAGGAACACCGTCCCGATGTACTGATCTGCGGGGAATCCAACGAGTGGGAAACTCCAGAATATGTCAAAACAGCCAATGAACTCGGCATGAAGCTTTCCATGGTCGAGATCGGCCACTCAGCAAGTGAGGAGGGAGGCTCAGAATTTGTAAAAAACTGGTTGCAGACCCATGTCCCAGGCGTCCCTGTCTACCACATTCCTTCTGGCAATTCCCTCTCGGTTTACTAACTTCAACTTTTGAATTACCCCCTAATTCCTATCCCATGAAACGCTTTTTTTTCGTCCTTCTTTTGGTATCTACGCCACTCTTTTCCTTCGCCCAGCAGCAATTGAGCAAGGAGGAGAAAAAATTAATCGAGCGCATCGACAAAAACTACCAGGAGACCGTGAACCTCTTGGAAGAAGTCATCAACATCAATTCGGGTTCGCTCAATCTGGAAGGCGTTCGAGAGGTGGGCCGCGTTTTTGAGCGGGAATTTCAAAAAATCGGATTTCAAACCGAATGGGTAGACGTACCCGCAGAAGTAAAGCGTGCAGGACATTTTGTGGCTACCCGCAAAGGCAGCAAAGGAAAAAAACTCTTCCTCATCGGTCACCTGGATACGGTCTTTGAAAAAGATATGCCCTTTACCCCCTTCACTTGGCTCAATGACAGCACGGCTACGGGCCAAGGAGCCAACGACATGAAAGGTGGCGATGTACTTGTGCTCGCCAGCCTCAAGGCCATGCATGAACTGGGACTCTTGGAAGACCGAACCATCACCGTGTATTTCAATGGCGACGAGGAAAGCACAGGAAACGGAACCTTATCTAGACAGGATTTCATCGCCAGAGCCAAAACGCATGACCTTGCCTTGGCCTATGAGACCGCTCAGGGTTTTGGTGGAGCCACTGTGGCGCGTAGAGGAGCCTCTGGTTGGACATTGAAAACCAGCGGAAAGCAAGGTCACTCCAGTGGAGTCTTTGGCCAAAATGCTGGCTATGGAGCCATCTACGAAGCGGCACGTATCCTGAATGAATTTCGCGAAGCCCTCGCCGGTGAGAAGTACTTAACCTTCAACCCAGGCCAAATCGTCGGCGGATCGGATGTGAATATCAACTCGAGTACTGGTGCCGGCAGTTCGCTTGGGAAAACCAATATTGTGGCACGTGAAACCATCGTCACAGGAGATTTACGCTTTTTGGGGGAAGCACAAAAAGAAGCGGCGCGCGTCAAAATGCGTGAAATCGTCGCCAACAACCTGCACCAAACCGATGCAGAAATCATCTTCTCCGATGGCCTTCCTTCCATGGAGCCTACCCCGGGTAACTATGCCCTAGCCGAAACACTAAGTCATGTTAGCCAAGACCTGGGCTATGGTCCCGTGAAGCCTGGCGATCCGGGTAGCCGTGGTGCGGGAGACATCTCATTTGTGGCCTCCTTTATGGATAGTTTGGATGGGCTTGGCGCTTCTGGGTCTGGTGCACATGCTCCTGGAGAAACCATCAACATGAAGCAATTTCCTGCCTTGATCAAACGAAATACAATTTTATTGTACCGATTGACCCGATAAATCGATGAAAAAAAGTGTCCTCCCTTTTCTCTTGGCCTTGGTCCTGCTTGCCAGCCTTCGCCCAAAATCAGAAGATCCTACCCCCATGAACTCAAAAAAAATCGTCGTTTATCAGGTCTTTACTCGACTTTTCGGGAACACGAATACCAGCAACATTCCTTGGGGCACCAAAGAACAAAATGGAGTAGGAAAGTTTAACGACTTCACCGACACCGCCCTGGCGGAAATCAAAAAATTGGGCGTGTCCCACATTTGGTACACGGGTGTCCCCCACCATGGAGTGATTGGAGATTTTCCAGAAATCGGCCTTACCTCCGACGACCCAGATGTGATCAAGGGGCGAGCTGGCTCCCCCTATGCGGTACGAGATTACTACCAGGTCAACCCAGACTTGGCCGTAGATGTGACGCGCAGAATGGAAGAGTTTGAAGCATTGATTGCCCGTACCCACAAGCAAGGCATGAAGGTGATCATCGACATCGTTCCTAATCATGTGTCCCGTCATTACGAAGGGAAAAACAACCCAGCGGGCGTCCTTGACTTTGGTGCGAAGGACGATACCAACCTGGCTTACGCGAAAAACAACAACTTCTACTACCTACCAGGCAAGGCCTTTCAAGTTCCTGCTTCCAAAAATGGCTACCAGCCCCTGGGCGGAGCGGCACATCCCTTGAGCGATGGAAAGTTTGAGGAGTTTCCTGCCAAGTGGACCGGCAATGGTTCCCGCCTTGCCCAGCCCGATTTTTACGATTGGTACGAAACCGTCAAGGTCAACTATGGGGTGAGCCCCGAAGGCGTCAAGGACTTTGTGGCCCTTCCTAAGGAAGCCTCCACATTGGATATCCAAGCGCATTACGCCTTTTGGCAAGGGAAAGAGGTGCCTGATTCCTGGATCAAGTTTAAGGACATCACCCAATTCTGGCTGGCCAAGGGGGTCGATGGCTTCCGCTTCGATATGGCGGAGATGGTTCCTGTGGAGTTTTGGTCCTACCTTAACTCCCACATCAAAAAGACAAATTCCAATGCCTTTTTGTTGGCAGAGGTATACAATCCAAGCCTCTACCGCGACTACATCCACAAGGGTAAGATGGACTACCTCTACGACAAGGTAGAGTTGTACGATACACTCAAGCACATCATGCAAGGCCACGGCTCCACTGACAACCTGGTACCCATTCTCGAAGGCCTATCCGATGTGGAGCACCACATGCTGCACTTTCTAGAAAACCACGACGAGCAGCGCATCGCAAGTCCGGAATTTGCGGGTAATCCATGGAAGGCACTGCCTGCCATGGTCGTATCGGCCACCAGCACGACTTCCCCAACCATGATTTACTTTGGACAGGAAGTGGGTGAGCCAGGGGCAGAGATGGCAGGCTTTGGACAGCCCAGCCGCACTTCCATGTTTGATTACATTGGTGTGCCCCAGCACCAGAAGTGGGTCAATGGAGGAAAGTTTGACGGAGGGCAGCTCTCCGATAACGAAAAAGCGCTGCGCAACTACTATTCGGAGGTACTCAACTTCACCCGTGGCAGTTCCGCGCTGATGGGGGCCTATCAGGACCTGCACCGCTACAACAGGTCCAAAAATCCGGCCTACAACGATAAAACCTTTGCCTACGCCCGCTGGGATGACGAGCAGAAGTTGCTTGTCGTGACCAATTTTGACGAAACTCAGTCCGTGAATACAGTCCTCCACCTGTCTCCCGAACTCTTGAAAGCCTGGAACCTGAAACCAGGAAATCGGGAAATTCAAGAAGTCCTATTTGGGAAGAAAACCACCCAACTTCGCGTAGACGCCCAAGGTGGGCACATCGACCTGGTCCTAGGCCCTTGGGAGTCGGCTGTGTTTGAGGTGAAGTAAAAAAGTAGGCATTAATTAAGCTATCCAGTAGAAAACCCCTCGCCCCAACTTTTTTTCCGGGGTCAGGATGGGATATTGGTTTGTGCGCAGCAAAATGACGCACAGATGACGCCTTCTTGTCCATTAAACACTCATTTACTACGATCATATTTGCACATGGAATTTGGTGAACGATTGAAAGAACTTCGAACACGTTTGAATTACTCTCAAAAAGAAATTTCTGAAAAAACAGGCTTAACTGTTCGGACAATCCAACGGATTGAAAACAACGAGGTAAAACCAAGCCTGCATTCATTAAGAGTATTGGGAGAAGCATTGCAAACGGACTTAACTGAAGTTGAAAAACCATCCGAAGCCAAACCCTATGAATTTAATTTCACCATTAAAGTCACAGATATGAATCAATTCTTAACTGACCTCAAAGCCTTAGTTAAAACCCACTGGAAAACTATCCTTTTAATTGTGTTAGTGATTTACTTAATCACCAATTACACAGATATCAAAGCAGGAATCCTAGATGCTTGGAACGGGAATTAACCATCTCAATGGTTCAATAATGAAAAAAACAGTTTTAATCCTTGCCTTAGTGTTCGCAACGGTAGGCACCCTAGTGGCACAAGAGGTAGTCCCATCAAAAAATAAATTTGGAGTTACCCTATCTACCAATCTATTTGGATTGGATGATGACTTATCTCATGTTGACGTGGGTGGGGGCTTTTACTACAGTATGCAACTAAAAAATAGGCTTTCTCTCTATTACGAGTTGGATGGCTCCACCCGTAATTTTGGAAATCAAGCCATCAGACCAGGCTTAAGTGGAGAATTTACCACAGGAAAAGTAGCCTTCTACTTTGGTCCCATGATTGACATTGGAAAGGAAATGAATATAGGTTTGGGGATTGTGGAAATTTATTTGTTTAACTCAGAACTTGAAACCAAAACAAGCACCAAGGATATCAGTGCTGAAACAAACAATTATTCCTCCCTATACTTTGATTTTAGACATCAGTTTGGAAATAAATTTGGTGTAGGCACTAGGTATGAATGGGGATTAAATTCAATATTAAAAAATTCCGATAGAAAAGTATCCTCTATCTCATTCAATCTATTTCTCCCTTTAGGAGGAAAAAGAAAACAAGAAATGGACAAGTAATCCTCTTGCAAATGCAAGGGGATTACCCTTCCCTGTTTTCTAATTTTTTACTTCAATCCACTTGATTTTCCTGCATTTTTTATCCCTCCAAGAAGCTGGGAGAATCGTGGAGATTTGTGGATAACTGCCCCTTTGGTGTAAATTTCCAATCGGCCACAACTTAAATTCCTGGTTTTGTTTAATTTAAAGTTCCAACTTTTCAGAACCAGGTATGTCTCCAACCGATAAACTCAATCGCCGAGAATTTATTGCTTCCGCGGCCAGTATCGCGGCCACCATCTCCATAGTCCCCTCCTCCGTCATCGCCGGCACGGGGCATGTCCCTCCTTCCGACCAACTAACCGTTGCCAATATCGGATGCGGTACTCAAGGACTGCGCGAAATGGGGGAACTCTTGAAAAATCCCAAAATCCGTCTCGTCGCCGTATGCGATGTGAATAAATTCTCCACCGACTACATCGATTGGTCCCCTTACGGAATCCGCAATGACATCCGGAAAACCCTAGGCGATACTTCCTGGTGGGAAGGAAAGCCAGGCATCCCTGGAGGTAGAGACATCGGCCAAGAATATGTTAAAAAATACTACGCCTTAAACAAACCCTCAGGGCGATACAAGGGCTGTGCGAGTTACGAGGATTACCGAGAACTCCTAGATCAAGAAAAAGGCATCGATGCCATCAAAATCATGACCCCAGACCATACCCACGCGCCGATTGCGCTGGCGGCCATGGGCAAAAAGATACATGTGGTCACTCACAAGCCCATTGCCAATCGGCTTCTAGAGGGCAGAAAAGTGATCCAAAAAGCGAGTGAATCCGGCGTAGTTAGCCACCTCCTTGCCTGGACTGATCGCCCCGAATACCGACAGATCAAAGCCTGGATGGATGCAGGTTTGTTTGGAGATCTGCAAGAAATCCACAACTGGTCCTACCGCCCAGTCTGGCAGCAATGGACCAAACGCCCTAGCGAAGCGCAAGCAATACCGGAAGGATTCAATTGGGATTTGTGGCTTGGACCTGTTCCAGACATGCCCTACCACAAGCAGTACACGCACAACGTATTCCGTGGCTGGTACGAGTTTGGCGGAGGATCCATCGCCGATATGGGGCATTACAGCCTTTTCCCCTTATTTGAAACCTTGGGCATTGACCGCAGCCCCGTTTCTGTTCGAGCCTACGGCACTACCACACGCGAGGAAGTCAATCAGGTCTACCAATGGGTAAAAAATGAGGTAGCCTTTCCTGCCAGTTGCATGATCAAATGGAAGTTTCCCAAGCAAGCGGCTCTCTCTGCCTTCGACCTCTTCTGGTACGATGGGGGAATGAAGCCTTTTGCCTGCGAAGAACTCGAGTCGGAAGGAAAAGACATTCCTGAAGAAGGGCTGCTACTAGTCGGCAGCAAAGGAAAGATCTTGGGAGGCTTCCGTGGAGAAAATCCCGTGCTGCTCCCAGAAGGATTGGCCATGCAAGGCCACGATGCAGAACGTATCAATTCGGCTAGTGTAGATCGAAAAACCGACAGTTGGGTGGATGCAATGCTTGAAAAAAAGCAAACTTCCGGTAGCTTTACCCGAGCGCAATGCATTACCGATACAATCAACTTGGGAGCCATTGCGCTGAGAACAGGCAAAAAAATAGATTTTGACCCCGAAAAAATCCAAATAACAAACGATACACAGGCCAATGCCTTCCTGAGCAGAACGTACCGCCCAGGCTGGGAAATTTAATCCCACTCGGCCCTCTATCACATCTTCAAACCCAATCTAATCCCATGACTAGCAGAAGAAATTTTCTCAAAACCACAGGACTTGCCACCGCAGCCCTAGGACTTGGTCTCCCCTCCTTGAGTTTTGCCCGACCTGGCGCAGACCTTCCCTTTAAGATCTCCCTAGCCGAGTGGTCCGTCAATACCTTACTCTTTTCCAAGAAGCTGGATCACCTGGATTTTGCGCTAACCGCAAAAAAGCACGGCATCCATGCGGTCGAATATGTCAACCAATTCTTTTTTGACAAGGCGCAGGACTTTACCTACTTGAAAGAAATGAATACCCGATGCACCAATGAAGGCATCACACAAGTCTTGATCATGGTGGACCGAGAGGGAATGCTTGGCGCTCGCGATGCTGCTAATCGCGGCAAGGCTGTAGAGAATCACAAAAAGTGGATCGATGCAGCCAAATTCCTAGGCTGCCACACCGTACGTGTCAATGGCTATTCCGACATTTCCTGGTCTACCCGCCCAGAAGATGCCGCCGAAGCCTCCAAACTGGTGAGCGACAGCATCCACCAACTCGCAACTTTTGCCGAACCTTCAGGTATCCATATCGTGATCGAAAACCATGGGGGATTCTCCTCCAATGGCAAATGGCTAGCTGACACCATCCGAAATGCGAACCATCGCCTGGCAGGAACGCTACCTGATTTTGGCAACTTCCGAATCAGCACTTTGGACGGGAAGCCTGTTTCCTACGACTCCTACCGAGGAGTGGATGAACTGATGCCGCTAGCCACGGGCGTAAGTTTGAAGCCAAAGGTCTGGGACGATGCCGGTCAGGAGTCGGATTTGGATTACAAACGCATGATGAAGTTGGTCCTTTCCCATGGCTACAAGGGCCATGTAGGCATTGAGCATGGAGACAAGGATCGAGAGTGGGAAAGCATCGTTGCCATTCGTGAAATCCTTGAAGGACTTCAAAAACCCAATGTCCTAAAGTAAGTTACGCTCATTTTCTGCACCCGATGAACCAACAACTTGGACAGCTTTCCCTTTTGGTGAAAGACTACGACGAGGCCATTCAGTACTACACGCAGACGCTGGGCTTCGACCTCTTGGAAGACACACCAATGACAGAAACAAAGCGCTGGGTGCGCGTGGCGCCCAAAGGCTCCAGTTGCCAGTTGCTCTTGGCCAAGGCTGCCAACGAAGACCAACTCAGTCAGGTGGGTTGCCAGGCGGGAGGACGCGTGTTCTTGTTTCTGTATACAGATGACTTTTGGAGAGATTACGAGAACTACCGCTCCAAAGGCGTTGTCTTTATCCGGGAACCGGCAGAAGAATCCTATGGAATTGTTTCCGTATTTTCGGACCTCTATGGAAATCTCTGGGATTTGATTCAACCCAAGAACTCCTAAACTACTCCTATGGATTCTCAAGCAAACAATCCGCTTCACGGCGTCACCCTTGCCGATATGATCGCCCAACTGGTGTCCTTCTACGGCTGGGAAGACCTGGGAGAGCGCATTACCATTCGTTGCTTTACGCACGATCCTAGCATTGCCTCCAGCCTGAAGTTTATCCGCAAAACTCCCTGGGCAAGGGAGCGGGTAGAAGGACTCTACCTCAAAATGTTGCGGGATGCCAAAAAGGAAGGTGGACCCTTGGGGAATTGAGGGAGATAGTTGGGGATTGAAAATTCTAAGATAGTGGCTCGTGATTGCAAATCACGAGCAGCTCAAGCCCCATCGGGGCAACAGCAACACAACCAGGGGTTTAAACCCCTGTGGATCAGAAAAGCAAAACATGGAACGGATAGCCCCATCGGGGCGGTCCAAAAAAACAAGGAGGATTATTGAACACCTTCGAGGTCCGATAGACCTCAAAGGTATTTGCCGATTGGCTTCCTTACCAATCCTATTCTATGGTCAGGGTGATTTTGCGACCAAGTCCGTACTCTAGCAACTTATACAGTGTTGAAAGTTGGATGTCGCTGTGTCCATTTTCAATTCTTGAGATAAAACTTTTTTTAGTGCCTGTTTTTTCGGCCAATTGCTCCTGGGTCATGGACGCAAGTCGTCTTTCTTCTCTGATTACTTCGCCAATAGCAAAGGCCTTCGCTTTTATTTCAAAGTCAGTTCGCTTAGTAGTCCCAATCTCTCCATACCGACTATCGAGATGTTCGTCAAAAGTGGTGATGGATTTACTTTTTTGATCTTTTACTTTCATTTTCGTTCTGCTTTAATTTCTCGTCAAAATATTCGTTCCTAATTTTCATCGCCTTTTCAAGTTCTCCAGAAGGTGTTTTTTGGGATTTTTTCTGAAACCCATTAAACAAAACCACGACTTGACCCTCGTCAAAACAGCAAAAAATACGGTAAATATTACCTTGAAATTCTACCCTAATTTCATAGAGCCCATCCGTTCCTTCTAAATGCTGAAAAAATTTCTGAGGAATTCTAGCTGCAACCGTCACAACAAATAACACATAGTCGATTTTCTCCTTCACTTTCTCGGTCTGCTGCTCGAAGAAGTCAAAAAAGTAGTCTTTAAAATAGATGATTTGTCGATAACGTTCCATAATCTCTAAACAATAAAGTTAACGAATAATGGAACAAATTAGAGATAAAAGACTTTAATTTTTCTGTACCGATTCTTGTTAGTTTAGCCGGAGTTAAAAACTCATGGATAGTGGCTCAAGATTGCAAATCACGAGCAGCAGCGAGCAACAAAAAAAGCCCGTCCCGCAGATTGCGGGACGGGCTTTTTCGTAGGGTTGGTGGTTTGGATTATACGTAGTTGTTGAGCATCACCGGCATTACCAACATCAAGATGTCTTCGTTGGCATCCTGGGTAGCTGGCAAGATCAAGCCTGCACGGTTTGGTGCGGAGAATTTCAAGCTTACTTCCTTGCAAGAAAGATTGTTCAACATTTCTACCAAGAACTTCGCGTTGAACCCGATCTCAATATCCTCTCCCTCGTGGTCGCAAGACAAGCGCTCGTTGGCTTCGTTGGAGAAGTCCAAGTCTTCTGCAGAGATCATCAACTCGCTGCCGGTCAACTTCAAGCGCACCTGGTGCGTGGTCTTGTTGGCATAGATGGCGATACGTCTCAAGGAACCCAAAAACTCCAAACGGTCAATGCTCATGCGGTTGGGGTTTTCCACAGGAATTACATTTTCGTAATCTGGGAATCGCTCGTCAATCAGACGGCAGATCATCTTGATATTATTGAACTTGAAGTAGGCGTTGGACTGGTTAAACTCCACCGTCACCGGTACATTTTCCGAAGGAAGGGTAGACTTGAGCAAGTTCAAGGCCTTTCTAGGAATGATTAAGCTAGCACCATTGGCGGAAGCCACATCTACTCTTCTGTAGCGCACCAAACGGTGACCGTCTGTGGCCACAAAAGTGGTGTTGGTTGGGCTCAAGTTGATGTATACACCAGTCATCGCTGGACGAAGCTCGTCAGAGGAAGTAGCGAAAATGGTATTTGAAATCGCAGAAGACAATACCTCTGTAGACATGTCTACCGTGGTGGCATTGTTTACTGTTGGGATTTTCGGGAAGTCGGTGGCATTTTCGCCCGCCAAGCGATAGCGGCCATTGTCAGAGCTGATCTCCACCGCATAGGTATCGTGATCGATGCTGAAAGTTACTGGCTGCTCAGGAAGATTTTTCAAGGTCTCAATCAAGATACGCGCAGGTACGGCGATGTTGCCGTCTTCCTTAGCTTCTACTTGCAGCTGCGTCATCATGGACGTCTGTAGATCCGATGCAGTGATGGTCAATACAGACCCCTTGATTTCAAAAAGAAAGTTTTCCAGAATGGGAACCACTGGATTGGTGGTCACTACACCGTTGATGGCAGAAAGCTGCTTGAGCAAGGCGGAGGAAGAAACAATGAATTTCATAGCGTAGGGTCTTGTATTGGATTACTTCTCGAGGGGTAAATTTATAAATAAAATGCTAATTAGGAGGAACTCACTCTCCTTTGTCATAAAAAAATTAACAGGATTATCCGCAATCCTATCAATGGTTGAAAATAAGGGTGAACTACTGTGGATAATCGTTGATAGGCCTCGGCCCACAGGCAGACGATAGACCTCGGTCCACAGGCAGTCCACGGTCCACGGCTCAGGTAATTGTACCTCAACTCTTATTCTCTTTGATCACAGTACAACCCGCATGACAATAAAAATTAACTGAGCAGCCCGATTAGTTCGATTCTCCCTTACGGGAAAATCTTTTGCTACGAAGGACCAGTATCCCTACACCCATCAAGCAGAGAAAAAGTACCGGAGTACCGACGTTGATAAGCTGCCACCAGCCTTTTTCCTCCGCCACTTTTACTTTGTCCAGCGGACGAATCTGCAAGACCTTCGTGCGCGTGGCAATGATTCCCTCAGGATCAGTCAGGTACTGCACGACATTTTGCGCCAGCTGCCTGTTGGCAAAAGTTCCCTTCTCAAAAGGATCCTGCCCAAGAGGCAAGGGCTCCTTTCCTTCCAAGCCCAGCTGACTTTGAAACAAAGACGCATCTCCAAATACGAGTACTTTTCCTTCCCCTTCCGACTTGACCGCCGTGCCGGCAAACTCCTCCGGTACAAACCTGTTTTTGAAAAGGGAGGTAAACTGCCCCTCTAGCAAGTAGGCAAGGGGTAAATTTTTCAAGGCAAACTCTTCTTCCTTAGGGGCCACCTGCATGGAAGCTAAGGACACCAAGTACGGCAAAGCCAAAATTCGTGAACGATCCGAAGAAAACAACAGCGGGGTCTTTTTGATGCCATCCGCCTTGACCGTGTCTAGGCTGCTTGCAAACCGAAAGCCCACCTGATCCAGCCCTTTGGTGATGGGGTGTGCCTGCATGCGCCCGGCTTGAAAATGGAATGGCCAAGGCATCTGAACCAGCTGCTCTTGGTTGCCAAAGTTGCCTCCCATCACTGGAATCACCCCAAAGTTGAGGTCTTGGATGAGGTCCTTATTTACGCGAATCCCATAGCGAAAAAGCAAGCGATCGAGTTCGGTTGCCACCGGAATGGCCAAACTACCATCCCCGGCCAGCTGGGAATTGTCAAGGGTTATGCCTTCCGCTGCCACTACCAAATTCCCGCCACCAAGTACGTACTGATCCAAGAGAAAGAGTTCCCGCTCCGAAAAGGGTGTGGTAGGGCCAAGAATGAAGATCACAGCAAAGGAGCTCAAGTCCTCCAACTTTTTGGCCTGATCCATCGGCACTTTGAAGAGTTCGTACCGATCGCCAAGTGCCTCCACCAGACCAAAGCCATCGTCTTCCGCCAGCTCCCCATGGCCAATGATCATCGCAAGGGCACTTTTTTCAGGGTAAAGCAATTTTTGGATGGCCTGAGCAAGCTCAAACTCTAGATTTTCGATGGATGCATTCAAGGTCTCCTCAGGAGACATGCCCCGCTCTCCTTTCAAGATCAAGGCGCCCGTTTCGTAGGTGTCGTCCGATACCAAAATGCCTGGGAAAATAAGCTGCGCTTGCTGCCCTGTTGCCTGGTTGACAAACAGGTTGGTGGGATTGATCCCATAATCTGCCAGCGTAAAGATGAACTCCTCCTGAAGGGAGTCCGTCACCTCGAGCGGGTCAAAATAGGAAACGGTAATTTTTTCTGCTGAATAGGCATTGAAGGTACGTACCGTCTCCTCAATGGACTTTTGAAGGCGACGCATTCCTCCAGGAAGTTGCTCGCCAGTCAGTAAAATATCGACATGCAAAGGGCGATCGATGCCCTCGAGCAGTGTTTTGGTGGAGGGGTGAAGGGAAAAGCGCTTTTCCTCCGTCAGGTCCACGCGAAAGCGTAGCAATTGACCTAGCGCAATTAGCACCAAAACTCCTACCAGAAGTAGGGTGACAGGAAGGAGTCGGTGGCGGAGGGTAGGATTCATTTTACGTTCAATCGAAGTACCGTGAGACCAAGAAAAACCCAGATCATGCCCAAAAGGAAAAATACATCGCGGCTATCAATGACTCCCCTACTGAGGCTTGTGTAGTGGTAACTCAAGCTGAGCTCCTCCACCCAGTAGGCCCAAGCACCTGGGACCATACCCGCCAGGGCAGTCAAGCCAAAGTACAGCACGAAACAAAGAAACACCCCGAGAACAAAGGCAACTACCTGCTGGGAGGTCAAGGAACTTGAAAACAAGCCCACAGCGGCAAACGTAGCCCCAATCATGAGTAGCCCGAGCCAACTCCCAAAAAAACCAGCCCAATCCAGGTTGCCCGGAGGATTGCCCAACAGGGAAATCGAATACGCATAGCCTAAGGTGGGTAGCAGGGCAAGAAATACAAGCACGAGCAGCGCCAGGTACTTGGCTAGCACGATTTGAACCAAGCTAAGCGGGGAGGTCTGTAACAGTTCCCAGGTTCCCGACCGCCGCTCCTCAGCCAAGCTGCGCATGGAGATCGCAGGAATCAAAAAGGTAAATACGTAGGGAGTGTAGCCAAACAAGGATTCTAAATCCGCATAACCGTAGTCAAGGACCGAGCTTTCTGGAAATACCCACACGATCAAGCCCAGTGACACAAGAAATAGCACGAGTACCAGGTAGCCGGTCAAGCTTCCAAAAAAGGCAGTGATTTCTTTTAGAAATAAGGACTTCATAGCTGCTGGGTGATTTCTCGGAAACGGGCTTCTATCGTTTTTTCCTGCTGGTTGAGACGAATCAAGTTGAGCTGACGCTGCGCCACCACTTGCATGATGGCCCTTCTCGCCTCCGCAGGA
>JBIIFN010000266.1:0-2593 GCA_044237325.1 Algoriphagus sp. | reverse complement strand
TTTGTCCACTTGGCGATTGTATGGGGTGGATAAATCCAGATTTGCTGTAAGCGTCCTTTATTCCCGTGGGCACGGGCTCTTTGATCATTTGATAACTAAGCACCAGCTTCCCATCCAAAAGAAAATCCATTCCTTTGGACGATTCTTGAAGAGTTACTTCTTGGGAATATGCTTGAAAAATAAAAACAAAGGAAAATGATAAAAGAAGGAAGTTCTTTTTGATACACATGAGAAATTCAGGTTATTGGCCTTTGGGAATCAATATAGGGTATATTGAATGAATATGTCAATCATGGCTTTTAAAACTATGTGTAAAAAACTACTGTTCGCGCTCTCTTTTCTACTTCTTCCAAAATTGACCATTGGTCAGGATTTAGCGGTTGTTCCATTAACTGAAACCTGGAAAGAAAAAATTGAAGCACTAGCACCCTCTAAAACACGGTTTCCTAGCACTTCACCAAAAAAGATTCTCCTTTTTTCACTGCATACAGGATTTGAACATTGGGTAATCCCACATACCGAAGAAGTAATCAAACTATTGGGTGCAAAATCCAAAGCGTTTGAGATTATCGCAAGCAAGGACATCCACCAATTTGAAAAGGCAACACTTTCATCCTACGATGCAGTCATCCTAAATAACACCTGCTCCAAGCCCGACCATCGGCATCTCTTTTGGGACCAGTTGCGCGCAGAATCCACAGCAGACTCAGCAGTCGTCATGGCAAAAGCACAAGCCCTCGAATCCAACGTTATTGAATTTGTGAAAAAAGGAGGAGGTCTTCTCCTGCTGCATGGGGGAATTACCACTTTAAATAATTCCCAAAAATTCAGCGAACTGGTAGGCGCTAGTTTTGATTATCACCCACCTCAACAGCAAGTCCATGTCAAACTAGAGGACGCCAGCCACCCTTTGGTAGCAGCCTTTCCTAAAGAGGGCTTTTCGCATGTGGACGAACCCTATTTTTACAAAAATGCCTATGCAAAGTTGGATTTCACTCCTCTTCTTTATTTTGACAATGCCCAGATCCGTGGTCAGCGAGCAATCCAAGAGCTTAAAAGTGGAAAAACTCATGTTGCTTGGATTCGTCCTGAGGGGAAAGGCAAAGTGATGTACATTTCCCCCTCTCACAACGCGCAAAGTTTTGAGAATCCAGCCTTACTTCAATTTTTCCTCGACGGTATGCAGTATATCGTTGGACAAGTGGCCTGTGATGAGAAACCAATACGTTCCAAAAACTAGTCGTCAGTTGAATAAATGTGGTTGCTTTTGCCAAACCCCGATTTTTAACCAACTTTAGTCATGGAAAACGAATCCTTAGCCAACCTCCAATCCTTTATTGACGAACCCTTATTTCTCTTGCCGGAGGATAGACGTACACTGGAAGCAGCGCTTTTCGGTACGGATACCTCACTAGAGACGTCAATTGAAAAACAGGGAATCGACCTCCCCAATGAATTGGAGGCGATAGCAACAGCACCTAGTGCTACTGACTTTACCCCAGAGCCTTTGATTGTCCAAGGAAACTTCACCAAAGGCATATTAATCCTTCATGAGGAGACCAAACTCAACGAAGAGGTGATGGACATGCTGGTAAAGATGCTCAATGCTTGTGGACACTCCATGAATGAGGTGGGAATGCTGTCCTCTGAAAAGATCCAAAACAGCAGCATGGAAGATTTCCAAGGCCTGAATGCCCATGTGGTGTTAAAGTTTGGCCGCATCAAGCATCCTGTCAACAATCTCCCATTTGCTGCCTACGACATCCATACTGAGGGAGAAACAGAATACCTGTTTGCCGACGCATTGTCTACTATTGCAGAGGACAAGCAGCTAAAGAGAAAGCTGTGGACCGCACTTCAACTCCTGTTTAACCTTAGCACTGGCACCAAATGAACGAATCACAACAACGCTGGGCAAGACGATTTAAATGGATTAGCCTTGCCGAGGGGCTCTCCTTCCTCCTGTTACTTGGCATCGCCATGCCTCTCAAATATGTATTCGATTGGCCCCTCGCGGTAAGGTATGTAGGCTGGGCACATGGTCTTCTTTTTGTGGTGTATATCTATGCCGTATTTCCTACCGCACGAAGTTTGAAATGGGAGTTTGGGCGTACCTTCTTTGCCTTGGTTGCTTCATTACTTCCTTTTGGGCCCTTTATTTTTGACCGAAACCTGAACAAGAGCCAACAAACCAAATTTTAGGTCAGCCAAAGGCTATTTCCTGATTGCAAAACCTTCCAAGACGCCAAAAAGCCGAGCCATGAAAGAAAAACGTACCGACTTTGCTAACTTCCATTGGGTAGACCTGGAAAATCCAAAAATGGCCGAATTGACCCAATTGATGACCAATTATGGGCTGAGTGGACATTTGATGGAAGACCTACTTCAAGTAGGGCATTTACCCAAATTCGAAAAAGTGGGCGAATTCAACTTTCTGATATTGAGGGCTTTTTCAGTAAAAGAAAACGGGAAATTCACTACCATCCCCGAGCTCACCAACAAAATAGGCTTTTTCTATACCAACGAAGTCTTATTGACAGTGCACCAGAAACCGTTCACTTTTTTAGGTTCAATTTCTGGACATTTTGACCAT
>JBIIFN010000265.1:0-2636 GCA_044237325.1 Algoriphagus sp. | reverse complement strand
TTCCATTTTCATCCAGGTACATGTCCTTAGTGGCCGCTAGAGGGGCTTTTTCTCGGTAGTCCAAACTACCAATCCGTCCATCGGCCATGCGGTAGACCATAAATCCCCCACCACCAAGGTTGCCCGCAAAGGGGAAACTCACGGCTAAGGCCATTTCGGTGGCCATCATGGCATCAAATGCGTTGCCTCCCGACCGAATGATCTCAATACCTATGCGAGAAGCCTCCTCCCGAGCAGAGACTACCATGGCTTTATCTGCCACAAGGCCTTGGACTTTAGCCGTCTGAGATACAGTTTGGGAAATAAATCCACCCGTGAAAACTAAGGTGATGGCAAGTGAAAATTTCATTCGTGTGGATGGGCTCATTACTTTACTAGGGTGGAGTTGAATAATTTCAAAATTCTCTTGTACTCGTCTGTCCAAGAGCTTGGGGTCACAAAACCGTGGTCTTCAATTGGGTAAACGGCCATTTCCCAATTATCCTTTTTCAGTTCAATCAATCGCTGCGAAAGGCGAACCACATCTTGGAAGTGCACATTTACATCCAGCATGCCATGTGCGATTAGGAGATTGCCTTTCAAACCCTCAGCAAAATAGATGGGAGAGGAGCGGCGGTAGGCAATGGGATCTTCTTCTGGGGTATTCAAAATATTGGCCGTGTAGCCATGGTTGTAATGTGCCCAATCGGTCACCGAACGCAAGGCTGCACCTGAGGTAAATAGATCTCCATGATTAAAAAGGGCCATCAGGGTGATAAAGCCACCATAACTGCCTCCATAAATACCAATTTTTCCAGCTTCGACCCCGTGCTGCTGCATCAGGTATTGGGCTCCATCTACTTGATCAGAAAGGTCTTTGCCTCCCATATGGCGGTAGATTCCAGTACGCCAGTCGCGGCCATAGCCAGCCGAGCCGCGGTAGTCGATGTCCAACACGGTGTAGCCGAGGTCTGTGAGCAGGTTGTGAAAGAAATACTCTCTAAAATAACTACTCCACCACTTGTGCACGTTTTGTAAGTAGCCCGCGCCGTGTACGAAGATCACTGCTGCTCCGTTCTTTTTTGAAGCTTCTGGAAGATATAGTCGTGCGGGAACTTGAGCACCATCTTGGGCCGCAAAAGTCACCAGTTGTGGGTCGCGCCAGGCATAGCTTTTAAACTCTTCTGACTGTCCTGAGGTAAGTTTTACCGGTTTCGCTCCTGGTTTATTTTCCTGCATATAAAGTTCGGCGGGAACGTTAGAGTAGCTGTAAAGAATGGCTAGCTTGCTTTCATCTGGAGAGAGAACCACGTTATTTTCACCAACCATATCGGTTAGTTTTTCCATTTTGCCGCCCATCAGCGGCATGCGGTAAAAATGTCGCTCGCCCGGATGAACTTCCGAGGTAGTCAAATACCAAGACTTTTTGTCTTTGGACAGGAAGGGATCAAATACCTCAAATTTTCCTGTTGTTAAGGCCTTTTTTGTTCCAGTAGTCAGGTCTAGAAGGTAGAGGTGGGAATAGCCAGTAGCTTCGGATTGGAAGTAAATATGCTTGGAATCAGGAAGCCAGCCTAGTGTTCCACCCCATCCAATGCCTGGCCCAGCTATCCAAGCCTCATCCCGCTGACGATCTAAGGTGGTTAAGGCTCCTGAGGTCAGGTCAATGGCTGCTATCCAGCGATCCTTATTGTCAACTGCTCTAGCTTGAAGGATGGCTTTGGTTCCATCTGGGGAGAAGTAAGGTCCTGTAAGGGATAATTCTCGATTCTTTTTCTCCCATGTTTTTTCAGGATAATCTGCCCGGTAATCTGGTGCATCTTGAATTCCTGGGAGGCTGGCAGTATTCACGTAATAAACAGTATCACGATTCAGGTCATAAATTCCCAGTTCTGTCTTGCCTGCTTGTGTACCCACCTTGGGTCTGCTGTTGAGATCCTCGGTATAGCCAGAGGCCGCAGCGTAGTCAGGTACTTTGGTGTTTTTATTTGCTGCTGGTGGCGTAAACACAGAGAAGGTCACAAAGCGCCCATCTGGTGATAGTTGGAGGTTGGAGAGATTTTTACCTTCGGTATAAAACACAAACTCCTCCTCGACGGCTTCACGGATACTGGCTCGGTAGGCTTGGGATGCTTTTTGGGCTTCTTTTCGCTTGCGCACCTCCTCGAGCAAGGAAAGATTTTCTTGCTCTAAGAAATTGACTTTTCCAGATTCCGTAGGCTTTGCTTTGGCTGGTTTTGCACCATTGACAATAGAAGTTAGTTTTTCAAGGCGATTATTTTTCCGATCAAAGCTGTAAAAATTCAGTTCAGAACTAAAGGCGATGTAGTTTTCATTGGCCAGAAATTTGAGTTTCTCCAAGGGTCCATACCAATCAAATAGGGTGGATGTTTTTCCTTTTTTCACTTCTTCCAAAAAAATCTGATTTCCTTTTTTGTAAAGTTTTAGGCTTTCATCGGAAGATAAAATTTCCTCTTTTTTCAGTGTTTTTTCTTCAGACCACAGGACTTTACTGGGTTTGGCCCCTGCTAGAGCCTCAATTTTGTAGAGCGAGTCGGCCAGGTTCTTTTCGGGGTTGTAATTGAAGTAAATCTGCTTACTATTGGCGCTCCAATAATGTCCGGAGGGAAATGTTCCCATCCAGCTTGGGTCTCGCA
>JBIIFN010000263.1:0-2641 GCA_044237325.1 Algoriphagus sp. | reverse complement strand
TTTGGCAGTCAATCCAAATTCGGCTACTGCCTCTGAAATTAGGAAATCAGCAGAGGTTCTACCCAAACCAATCACCGTGATGATGGAGGTATCGTTGTAGCCTGCATTGTCAATGTTCAGGTTGTAGACAATTTGATTCAAGGGAACCAAAGGATTGTTTGCAAAATAGGCACTACCTAGCAAACCTTTTTCCTCGGCGGTCCAAAGGGCAAAAATGATGGATCTTTTGGGAGGATTTTTGCCAAAATATTGGGCAGCATTTAGGACAGCCACGGTTCCCACTGCATTGTCACGAGCGCCGTTGTAGATCGAATCACCAGTCTCATCTGGAGCTCCTACACCTACATGGTCGTAATGGGCGGAAAGCAGGATGTACTCATTTTTTAGTACTGGGTCGGTACCTTCAATGACTCCAAGCACGTTTTTGCCATCCACTTTGGTGGTGACCTTACCTTCGACTTCCACCTTTGCTCTGCCTAGGTTGGTGCCGGTCAATTGATTTTTCAGGTCTTCTACCCAGAGGTAAGGGAGATTGCTTGCTTCCCCTTGATCGAGGCCAAGTTGCGAGCGATTTAAAAAGCCCGATACGAGCTGCCATGGCACAGATGGAACATTAAAACGCTCAATCAGGGCTACTGCGCCTGCTTCTTTGGCACGTACTGCCTTGGCTCTGCCTTCTAAGAAGAGTTGGTTGGGACTAAATTTGTTTGGAGCACCTACATTGGTGATCAGAATTTTTCCTTTAAGATCCTTTCCTGCAAACTCTTCAACGGAACCAAAACCGATATCTACTACCTCATAGTTGCCTCGAAAAGAACGACCATCGAGCACGAGTAGATTTTGGCCCTGAGTAAAAGAAAACTCACCTATCTGTACGGAGCCGCGCGTAGGCGGGGAAGATAAGGTGAAAGGAATGTCTTGGTAGTAGCCATTGGCTCCCGGTAGCGGCTTGGCTCCACCGATTTCCAGCGCCTGGGCGATGACGGTGTAGGCTAACTTCATTTCGGGACGCACCGGATCACGACCCATCATCAGGTCAGAGGCGAGTGTAGTAAACAAAGAATTGGCAAATTCTGAAGAAAAATTCTTATCGATGTCTTGCTTTTGTGCAAGGACGAAACTATTGCAAACAAGTACAGCAACTAAACTCAGGAGGTATTTTTTCATGGGAATGGAATTAGAACGACTAATGTAAGTCAAAAATTGAATTGGGAAACCTATCCCCAGTCAAAATCCGCTCTTGACCAGCCCAGTTTTTCGACTATTGCCTGAAAATGTGGGGGTGGCGCGCAGGTAAGTTGCAGGGAAGTCTGGGTCAAGGGATGGGCAAAATCCAACTTCCAGGAGTGCAGCAGCAGGTTTTGCAAGCCATAATGGGTTTCAAAATAACTATTTTGCTTGTTGTCCCCATGCTTTCGATCTCCCAAAATGTAATGCCGGATATGAGCCAAATGCCTACGAATTTGATGCGTTCTACCAGTAAGCAATTCTACTTCCAGCAGACTGTACCGGCTAGTGGGATACCTGCCCGTGGTATCGAAAGGTTGTTCTGTCTCGGCCAAAACCTTGTATCTGCTTTGGGCTTCTTGCAGTTTGCCCGACCGCTCGCTCGTTAGTGGGTGATCGATGAGCGCATATTTTTCAGCAGGAATCCCTCTCACGATGCAGAGGTACCGTTTTTCGATCGCTCGGTCCATAAACAAGGATTGGAGGGAAGGGAGGATCTGTTCGTTTTTTGCAAACAATAAGCAACCACTTGTCGCACGATCCAGGCGATGAACGGGAGCTACCCAGCTTCCGATTTGATCCCGAAGTTGAATAAGGGCATTTTCTTCTTCTCCGTAAGCCAGAGTGGTCTTGTGTACCAGCAAGCCCGCCGGCTTATTGATCACTACTAGCTCTTCGTCCTCGAATAGTACCTCAAGCATGGGAAGGGGAGATGAGAAGGAGTGAATGCATCTATTGCTTAGTCAATGGTTCCCGAACCGATGCATTCTTCGCCATGGTACCAGGCCACAAATTGCCCAGAGGCAATTCCTTTTTGAGCTTTTTCAAAGACTACATAGAGCCCATTTTCTCGCTGGATAAGGGTGGCCTTGGAAAGTGCCTGTCGGTAGCGAATTCGAGCCGAATAGACCGCAGTTTCCCCAGGTTGCAGTTTGAGGTCTTCCCGAATCCAGTGTGTCTGATCGGATTGAACAAAGAGGCCGAAGCGGTTCAGGCCGGGATGCTCTTCTCCTAGGCCAGTGTAGATGATATTTTCTATCGTATCGGTTGCAATGACAAAAAGGGGTTTTCCTGTACCACCAACCTGAAGTCCTTTGCGTTGCCCTACGGTAAAGTAATGTGCACCTCGGTGTTCTCCAATGGCCTTTCCTAGTGTAGAAACGTAGGTAATTGGGGTACATACGGCTTCCAATTGCTCCTGCGTCCAGTCTTGAGGTGGGATTTCCGACGGAACGAGGCGAGTTTGGTAATCGGGTAATTCCTCAGGAATTTGAATAATTTTTCCTGTTTTCGGTTTGAGTTGCTGCTGTAGGAAATCAGGTAGGCGCACTTTACCGATAAAGCAGAGCCCTTGCGAGTCTTTCTTTTCGGCGGTGATCAGTCCTGCTTGTTTGGCGATTTCCCGAACTTCTGA
>JBIIFN010000264.1:0-2641 GCA_044237325.1 Algoriphagus sp. | reverse complement strand
CAATTCCAAAGCAATCTCAAGTGTCTTGATGCCTCCACTAGCCTTTACCCCTACGGTTGAGGGCAGGGATTTCCGCATCAGCGTCACGTCTTCTACCCTAGCTCCATAGGGTGCATAGCCGGTAGATGTTTTCACAAAATCTGCCCCCGCATCCACGCAGATTGCACAGGCTTCTTGAAGCTGGGCTGGAGACAAGTAGGCAGTTTCGATGATCACCTTCAGCAGTCGCTCTTCCTCATGACAGATTTTTGACAGCTGCGCCAGCTCGATTTTTGGCCAGGACATGCCCGAATGAAAGGCTGTTTGTGACCAGACGACGTCCAACTCATCTGCTCCGTCCTTAATCGCCGTTTTTAACTGGGCAACCTTGGTTTCGGTGGTCTCATAGCCAAAAGGAAAGCCAACCACCGTGACCACCTGAATGTCCTCCTCTCGGAGGTCTCTCTTTACTTTTTTTACCCAAAAAGGGGGCACGCAAATACCAATGAATTGTTCCTCACGAGCCTCCTTGACCAACTGCTCAATCTGCCGCTCCGTAACCGTAGGCGAAAGCAGCGTGGACTCCAAGTAGCGGTTTAGGTTATGCATGACGCTGCGAGTCTTCCTCGGTCACATACTCCTTCAGATACATGTATTCAAGGGTCAAGTCCCCATCCCTAGCTAAAGTAGCCTTCTCCAAGATCGGCGAATGCTCCTCCGCTAGTGCTGGTACCACCCAGTGCCGAAGCTGTCGGGCAAATTCGGCAGATGCTTCCCTTGGAAGTTCACAGGGCAGGTTATCAATGGCCATCACCGAGATACTATCTTGCTTTCCAAAAGGAGGAAGTTCCTCCGAAGTCATGCGGTCTACGTCATAGACAGGGGCTAAGATCGTAGATGCCCGCCGCGTAGTCGGAATGGAGCCATCGATGTCACAGGTGATATCGGCAATGACAGAGAGGGAAAATTTGGGTGATCTCAGGTCCTCAAGCTCAAATAATTTTGGGGCATTTGGATCCCAATAGGCCGCGGCAATGAGTATCTCACCCGCCTGTGCAAACTTGAGAAAGTCGCTTTCGTAGCCCTCGGGATGTGCATAAAAATCGGCTTGCGCATAACCACCATCGGAAATTCTTCGCGAATAGTCGGACGAGGACAGGCAGACGAAAACCGCGGTCTCAGGGTCTTTTTCCAAAAAATCAGCAGGGGAAACTTGCGGTATGCCCAGTATTGTCAAGACTTCTAGTGCCCCTTTTCCTACCCTACCTGTACCCGTGACCACAATCTTTATTGGAGGCAGCATTACCTTTTTGAGTTCGACCTTCATTTCCTCCAGATCCCTGCACTCCCCTGCTCTTCGCAAGTCAAACAGGCCTGTCTTTTGTCCATAGGTCCAAAAAGCATTGTAGGCCCCTACGATTCCAGCCCAACGTCCAAAAGCAACTACACGCTCTCCGGCTTCATTTTTTAAAACCTCGTAATCTATCAAGCGGATATCGTTTGCCAAAACGGCCTGCAAAAGAGTCTTATTTCTAGGTTGCTTTTTTATGGTATGGGAAAAGAAAAAATAGGTTTTCCCAGGTATGAGTTCGGATACTGGTACTTCCTTAACCCCAAAAAGCACATCTGCCACTGAAATATCTTCTACCACTTCTATCCCTAACGCACTGTATTCGGCATCCGAATAGCAGCGGGAGGAGCTGGAGGCTACGCAAACCGAAAGGTTGGGAAAGCTCTCCTGGATTTCTTTTAAGCTGCTCGGAGTGAAAGGCGTCCGCTTGTCCGGTGGATTTTTTCCTTCTCGGATGACTCCAATTTTCATAAAATCTAAGTTTTTTGGGTTTGGTCTTTGGGCAGGAACTCCTCCCAATTTTTTTAACAAAATCGATCCCTCGACACACGGCTTTCTAGTTCGAAGTTAAAAAGATTTCTGGAGTCAAGAATAGCTTGCCCTTGGCAAAAGTCAATTTGAAAATACTGCCAGCTTCCCCTTGCGTATTTAGCGGCAACGTTGAGCACTACCCCTTTCCCAACCTAGCTTCGAAAACATCCCTAATCCACCAAAAGACTATACGTTAGCTTCTTCAAAAATGCACCCATGCTACTAGTTACGGCATAAAAAAAGGGCCTTAAGCCCTTTTTTTAATCGATTCCTAGAAAGTCGACCTGGAAGACCAAAACGGAATTCGCAGGGATTTTAGGGTTATTAGTTTGGTTGCTGTATCCGTAAGGAGATGGTAAAATTAGGATGGCCTTGGACGTAGGCCGCAGCCTTCTGAAGGCAACGTCCCAACCCGTCACAACGGTTGCCCCGCCTACCACAAAGCTAAAGGGCGCGTAAACTCTGCCCTCCACAAAAATATTGAACTGTCGTGCTACATCTTCAAAAGAGGTGTCAAACACAGTGCCTTGCTCCATCAACTTGCCTGTATAGTTGGTATATACCACCGTGTTGTTGGTAGGGCGAGAACCCTGCCCTTCACGCTGCACGATGACCACCACTCCGCTTGGATCATGAATGCGGTACAAGCTGTCTATCTTAGCGGTATCTAGGTACGCTGCAATTTTTTTTCTATCGATTGCCAAGTTTCCCTCAAAATCGTAGGCTGGCCCCTGATTAAAAGGGTTGGTCGTTTCGCAAGCACTTAGGCCAAGAACGAAG
>JBIIFN010000262.1:0-2645 GCA_044237325.1 Algoriphagus sp. | reverse complement strand
GGCTTTGCTTTCCATCCTCCTTCCAATGGGCTA
The DNA here is from genome assembly GCA_044237325.1 of Algoriphagus sp. GTDB lineage: Bacteria > Bacteroidota > Bacteroidia > Cytophagales > Cyclobacteriaceae > Algoriphagus. The sequence goes on along the minus strand of JBIIFN010000262.1, from coordinate 2,612 downwards.
TTTCTGTGGTAGGTGGATCTACGCTCATTACCAAGGAAAATCGAAAAAATCAGATTGATCAGAAATACCTTGACAATTACCTCGGATGTACCAATAATTCTAAACTCAAGACCAAGAAATCAATTCATTCTTTCGAACCCGTTTGGGACTTATTTTGAGCTAAATTTTTGTGGTGATTTCCCCCTCTTTTAACTCTCTTTTTCGCAAATTCTTTCACTTTATCATCAATTTTTTTTGCGATTTTTTTGCAAATGACTTTTTTCAAATTTCCCGAGACACAAAAAACCCCTTCAAAACAATTCTGAAGGGGATTAGGAAGTGGGCCCACTTGGAATCGAACCAAGCACCTACTGATTATGAGTCAGTTGCTCTAACCGAATGAGCTATAGGCCCCAATTATGGACAAAACACCCTGCCAAAAGCGCCCCGAAAAGCACCTTGACCTTGGTTTTGGGTCTGCAATGTTACATATTTGAGATGAATTTATCAACCTAACCCCCAAATGAAAAATAGGCCTGACGTTGACTTTATCATCTTTGACCTAGGTAATGTGTTGATCGATATCGATTACCAGCGCTCCATCAGCTTGATCAAAGCAGAACTGCCTAGCGCGTTCCACGAGCGAGTAGACGAGTGCTATGCTGCCGAGTTTCACAAGGGCTACGAGCGTGGGGAACTAGATAGTCCTACATTCCGAAATGCTTTTCGGGACTACTTCGAGCAGAACTGGTCGGATAGCAAGGTGGACTTTCTTTGGAATAACCTCCTGGGCAAGCTCCCTGCCTATCGTTTAGAGTTAGTACGCAAACTCAAATCCCAGTATCAAGTGGGCATCCTTAGTAATACCAACGCAATCCACATTGAAGCCGTAGAAGGCGTCCTTCAGGCGGAGCACGGCATGGATAATTTTGATACACTTTTTGACTGGGTATTTTACAGCCATGAAATGGGCCTTGCCAAGCCTAGTGCGGCCATCTACCAGCAGCTTCTTCAAGAACTGGATACGCAACCTTCCCGTGTGCTCTTCTTTGACGACCTACTCGCCAACGTGCAGGGTGCAGCAGCGCTAGGCATACAGGCCGTACAGGTGACTGGTCCGGCGACGCTTCTTGATTTCTTTGGTGATGTATAGTGGCAAAGAATACCTCCGCCATGGGCTGCTATTCTTGCTCACACTCTTCACTACTACGCTTGCAGGAGCGGAGTGGGTCTATGGCAAGTCTATTTTAGCCTCGGGCGCAGATGCATTGACTTTGCCCTATTTCCTTCGTTCCCTGCAATTTTCTATTCCTTTTGTGGGCATTCTACTTATTCACGAACTAGGCCATCTTTTTGCAGCGATCTACCACAAAGTACGCTGCAGCTTGCCCTATTTTATTCCTGGCTGGCTAGGATTCCTAGGTAGCCCCTCACTGGGCACTTTTGGGGCAATCATCCGCATGAAGGGGCGCGTGGCAAGTCGGATCAAATTCTTTGATATTGGTATTGCTGGGCCACTGGCAGGATTTGTGATGGCCCTGGGTGTGCTGATTTACGGGTTTACGCAACTTCCAGGTCCCGAGTACCTGCACGAGATCCATCCAGAGTATGCCGATCCCAATTTTCAGGGTTATGGTGAAGAGGCGATAGAATTTGAATTGGGAGGAAATCTACTTTTCTGGGGACTTGGGGAGCTGTTTGCCGATCCAGATCGACTGCCGGCGATGTCAGAGATGATTCACTATCCCTTCCTTTTTGCAGGGTATTTGGCACTGTTCTTCACCGCACTTAACCTACTCCCAATTGGGCAACTGGATGGTGGGCACGTGCTCTTCGGTTTGTTCCCCAAGCACCATGCCCTGATTTCCTTGGTGGCCTTTACTATGTTTCTGGCCTATGCAGGCATGGGACTGATTCGCCCCTCACTACCCCTAGATGAATTGCTGATTCGGATTCCCCTTTACCTAGGATTTTTGTATCTATGTTTTTCCAAGGCGGGACTATCCATGCTAAACCAAGTGACCTTGGTACTAACGCTCGGGGCGAGTCAGTACCTGTTATCTTACTTTCAGCCGACCTGGGAAGGGTACCAGGGTTGGTTGTTTTTTGGCTTTTTGCTTGGTCGGGTGATGGGCATACAACACCCTGAAGTGGCTGGATTGCGGGTGGTGAACAAGCAACGGCAGCTTCTTGGCTGGCTGGCTATCCTCGTGTTTATTCTATGTTTCTCTCCTCAGCCTTTTCAGATGAGTTGAATTTGTACAAAGTACAAAGTACCAAGTACGATGTACAAAGTACCATGTACCTTAAAAATGAAGGTTGGATTTCAAAATGTGTTGGCAGAGAATTACTTCAACTTTCTTCAATCGACGATCGGTGTTCGACATTAGTCTTTATTCCGTATTCCGCCTGCTGCCTGCCCGCCGCGGCGGGTACTTTGTACATCGTACTTAGTACAATCTGACCTAATCTTTTAGGGCACGGTAGGCGAGTATGCCACCAATAAGGTTTCTTACCTTGTGGAACCCCTTGGTCTCCATGTATTTTTTGGCATTGGCACTGCGTGCTCCGGAACGGCAGTGAACGACTATCTCCTCGTATTTGAATCGCTCCAAATTGCTGAGCTGGTGGTC
>JBIIFN010000010.1:0-31665 GCA_044237325.1 Algoriphagus sp. | reverse complement strand
CCAGGTTGACGAAATGTATGCCTATTGGAACCTTCCCTTAGGCACCTACAAAAAACTTCAATTCGAAGAATCCTGGTACCAAAAAGTAAGCAGTCAGCCTGCAAAGAGAATTCGCTTCCACTACATCCAGCCAGAAAATTTTGGAATAGAAAATGGGCCTACCAGCGATTGGAGCAGCTTCTCGGAATTTACAGAAGCCTATTACACCTTCCTACATGAGCTAACCAGCATTCAAGCGGCCTCTGTCAAGCTAGTTTTAGAAGGTGCACCTGTAAAGCGGCTTTTCGTAGACGGGGGCTTCAATGCCAACCCGATTTTTCTGGAGCTGCTGCGCAAAAAACTTCCAGGAATCGAACTTATCCCGAGTGATTTTCCAAATGGCTCCGCTTTAGGAGCAGCAATGCTCGTGAATATGAACCCTAGCGCTTAACTTACCTCAATGAAAACCAAGTCCCCATCCGTTGCCTTGTTTATCCCTTGCTACGTAGACCAGTTCTACCCGCAGGTAGGCATTGCTACGCTGGAATTGTTGGAGAAATTAGGTTGCCAGGTCACCTACCCCTCGGGTCAAACCTGCTGTGGGCAGCCGCTCGCCAATGCTGGGTATGCACGGGAAACAGTAGGCACAGCAAGGCATTTTATAGAGACCTTCAATGACTTTGACTATGTGGTTTGTCCTTCTGGAAGCTGCACGCTGCACGTAAAAGAGCATTTTCCTGCGATTGCTGGCCTAGAAAAAGAACAAGCAGCCCTGGAGCATAAAATCTATGAACTCATCGAATTCATCACCGACGTACTCAAAATAGAAAAGCTGGAGGGAAAATTTCCCCATCGAGTAGGCTTTCACTCCTCCTGCCATGGGCAGCGAGGGCTGCACCTCTCCTCTGGATCGGAACTCAACCAGCCTCCCTACAATAAGGCCCGCAAACTCCTAGAAAATCTAGCCGGATTGGACTGGGTGGAACTCAGCAGAACAGACGAATGCTGTGGCTTTGGAGGGACTTTTGCCGTAACCGAAGAGGCGCTTTCCATACAGATGGGAAAAGATAGACTAGCAGATCACCTGGAGCACAAAACCGCGATTCTCACCGGAGGAGACATGTCTTGCATCATGCACTTGCAAGGCATTGCTACCCGATCCAAGCAAGAGATGAAGTTCCTTCACCTCGCGGAAATCCTAAACCAGGCCCTGTCATGACACATCCGGAGAATGCAGCTGAATTCCTAAAGGATAGCCAAAAGGCTAAATGGCACGATGAAACCCTCTGGTTTGTTCGCAACAAGCGAGACAAAGTCAGCAAAGGCATCCCCGAATGGGAGCAATTACGGGAGTTGGCTTCCGGCATCAAGGACAATGTCCTTGCAAATCTTGCCGACTACTTGGAGGAATTTGAACGTAATGCCACAAAAAATGGAATCATTGTCCATTGGGCAGCAGACAGTGAAGAACACAACCGGTTGGTACTGGAAATCCTCCAACAGCAAAACTGCACTGCCGTAGTCAAAAGTAAGTCCATCCTCACGGAGGAGTGCCACCTCAATCCCTACCTGGAAAAACACGGCGTCGAAGTGGTAGACACAGACCTTGGAGAGCGAATCGTCCAGTTTCTCAACCAGCCCCCAAGCCATATAGTCTTGCCTGCTATTCACCTGAAAAAAGGAGAGATTTCCGAACTTTTTCACGAGAAGCTCCATACCGAAAAAGGCAATGAAGATCCTGCCTACCTCACGCAGGCCGCACGAGTTCACCTGAGGGAGAAATTCTTTGCCGCCAAGGTAGCTATCACTGGGGTCAACTTTGGGATTGCGGAGACGGGGGAATTTGTCGTGTGCACCAACGAGGGCAATGCAGACATGGGGGTTCACCTGGCAGACGTGCACATCGCTTGCATGGGCATCGAAAAAATCCTACCCAGACGGAAAGACCTGGGGGTATTTCTTCGCTTGCTGGCTAGATCGGCCACTGGGCAGCCCATCACCAACTACAACTCACATTTCAGAAGTCCGTCGGCCGGAAAAGAAATTCACCTCATCCTCGTGGACAACGGCCGTACCGCCCAATTGGCACGAGAGAAATTTAGAAACTCCCTCAAATGCATCCGTTGTGGGGCCTGCATGAACACCTGCCCCATCTATCGCCGAAGTGGGGGATTCAGTTATAATAGCACTGTTCCAGGACCAATTGGATCCATTTTATCGCCAGGGCTAGATTTGAAGAAGCACAGCAGCCTTCCCTTTGCCTCCACGCTTTGCGGCAGCTGTACCGATGTATGCCCAGTGAAAATCAACATCCACGAGCAATTGTACGAATGGAGGCAGGAGGTCACCAAAACGCAGGGCGATTTGGCCAAAGGACTATCCATGAAGTTGGCAAACGGAATATTCAAGAGTCCACTCGCCTACAAAATTTCTGGAAGCTTGATGCGGAATGCGCTAAAATCCCTGCCTAATAGCCTGATTTATCATCCTTTGAATATCTGGGGAAAAAATAGAAACCTTCCAGATGCTCCTAAGGAATCTTTTCAACAGTGGTATCGAAAAAACAGGTCATGAGCAGCAGAAAAAAAATCCTGAGCGCTATTCGAAGCCTGACCCTCGAACCCAAAACGCTCCCCGATATTCCTAATTTCAGCAACTCAGGAGATTTGGTGGAACGATTTACGCAGTCCATCTCCGGCAACAAGGGCGAAGTCATGACCAAAAGCGAATTTGACGCTTGGTTTTCATCTTCAGGATTTTCAAAAGTGATTTCCCTTTCATCCCAGTTCTCCGAGCTGGCAACCCTTCCCTTGCCAGAGGATCCACATGCTTTGGAGACCTTGGAAGTAGCCATCCTAGACGGGCAATTTGGGGTCGCGGAGAACGGTGCCATCTGGCTTGAGGATACCCAGCTTGGACTTCGTGCGCTCCCCTTTGCTACCGAGCATTTGGTGATTGTTCTCGATCGGAACCGACTTGAAGACACAATGCATCAGGGCTATGAGAAAATAGCAACGGCCCAATCCGGCTTTGGACTATTCCTTGCTGGCCCCTCCAAAACCGCAGACATTGAGCAGTCTTTGGTGATTGGAGCACAGGGAGCCAAGAGTTTACGCGTAGTTTTAATTTAAGGTCAGACAAGGTCAAAGTAGCAAGTAGCAAGTATCAAGTATCAAGACGCTAAAAATTGTACGAAGTACCAAGTACAATGTACCAAGATCCTTAAATACCAGAATTTCAATCCCAATACGAATCCCTACTTTGTACTTGGTACCTGGTACATTGTACTCCCTTCGACATTCAAAACTCGGAGTTCAACGTTCGACATTAGCTTAGATCCCGTATTTCGTATCTCGTACTTCCTATTTCTACCTCCTATTTCTAATTTAAGAAACCCTGCCCTCACACCTTCTCTACCCACTCCACCCCGGTGTCTTTCCAGGCTCGATCGCGTGCTGAGTCGAGTACTGCCTCACACACTTTCTGCGTTTCAAAAGCATCGCGGAAGGTAGGGTGACAAGATTCACCAGTTTCCAAACTGTGGAAGAAATCAGCCACTTGATGGATAAAGGAATGTTCGTAACCAATAGAGGTTCCCGGGATCCACCAGCGGTGCATGTAAGGGTGGTCTCCATCTGTCACGTGAATGGATCGCCAGCCGCGCACCTTGCCTTCGTCGCTGTGGTCAAAATATTCCAAACGGGTCAAATCATGCAAATCCCAACGGATGGAGGCATGCTCCCCATTGATCTCGAGGGTATATAAGGCCTTGTGTCCTCGTGCATAGCGCGTGGCTTCAAAAAGCCCAAGGGAACCATTGTCAAAGTGGCAATGAAAAATACAAGCGTCGTCAATTCCTACCGCCTGCTTTTTGCCCGTGTCCGAATGCACACGCTCCTTTACAAAGGTCTCGGTCATGGCAGAAACATCTTTGATTCCTCCATTGATCCACATGGCTGTATCGATGCAGTGTGCTAGCAAATCACCCGTTACTCCGTAGCCCGCTGATTCTACATCCAATCTCCAGGTTCCATCTCCACCTTGTGGCAAGTCCGGGTTAATGGTCCAATCTTGAAGGAAGTTGGCTCGGTAATGGAAAATTTTGCCCAGCTTCCCGGAAGCAACAATGTTTTTGGCTAGGGTCACTGCCGGTACTCGGCGGTAATTGTACCAGACTGTGTTTTTCACACCTGCTTTTTCCACTGCCTCCAGCATGCCTTTGGCTTCGGCAACAGTTCGGGCAAGGGGCTTTTCACAGAGGATCATTTTTCCCGCCTTCGCTGCTGCAATGGCAATTTCTGCATGCATGTCATTTGGCGTGCAAATATCCACTGCGTCAATATCCTCCCGTGCTAGGAGCTTGCGCCAGTCTGTTTCGTAGGAAGCATAGTCCCAGCGCTCCATAAAAGCTTTGGCATTGGCTTCTCTTCGGGAACAGCAGGCTTGCAATACAGGGCGGTATTCGTATTCAGGAAAAAAGTCAGCCAAGCGCTTGTAGCCATTGGTATGAATTCTACCCATCAGCCCTGTGCCGATGAGGCCTACACGAATTAATTTTTTGTTGCTCATTTTTCTAGTAAGAATGATGTAAAAGAAAGATCTCTAGTCTTCAGTTATTAGGTAAGTGACAGTGGATTTTATTGGGCTAAGGAAGCCGAAAGAACAAATTCACAGCCCTCAGCCTCAATGCCCCTGCGCATTACGAACCGCGATCATCGCAGCCAGGATGTCGTTCCAGGTTTGCTGCTCTTCCATGACGGCATTGGGGAACATGCAACCATCCCAGCAAATATGAGTCAAGGCTTGGTTGTAATTCCCAGCAGCATCTCGCATCCAATAACCAGCATCATGGGCGATATCGAGCAGACCATTTGGATCGGTAGCCTGGCAGTGACGGCCAGTTTTATCGTGCGATCCAGATCCAAACACCGAGCCGTCATTCTGGGCCACGTGAAAGTCAATGGTCCAAGGACGCAGTGCATCTGAAACTGTTTTAATGGCAGCTTTGATCACTTCCCTATCCTTCAAATCTGCGTCTACTGGGAGAATTCGGTGCTCCGGGGCATTATAGCCTAGGGTGTACAGGAAGGTGTGGGACATGTCTGCCTGGAAACCCACATTCTTTCGATCGGTCATTTCTAACAATTCAACCATGTGCTTCCAGCTGTGCATGCCTCCCCAGCAGATTTCTCCTTCTGCGGCCAGATTTTCTCCATAGCCAGCGGCAACATCAGAGGCTGCTTGGAATGTCTTGGCTATTAATTTGGAATTACCGAGTGGATCCTTGGCCCAGTCGGATACGCCTGCTGCGGAATCAATTCGTACGATTCCATAATCCCTGACACCAAGCGCCTTAAGCTGCTGTCCAAATTCGCAAGACTTGCGAACCATCTCCACAAAAGTTTTGCGCTGATCGGCAGTACCCATGGCTGAGCCTGCCCAGATTGGGGCTACAAGTGAGCCTACTTTAAGGCCATGTTTGGAAACTTTCTCCGCTAGCTTTTTAGCTTCTTCGGCCTGATCGAGGTAAATATGTGGTTCGAGTAAGCCCACATCAATTCCATCAAATTTGACTCCGCCCACTTCAGCTGCAGCGGTCATTTCGAGTAACTGATCAAAGGCGATTACTGGCTCTGAGTCTGAACCTTTTCCAACCAATCCAGGCCAAGTGGCATTGTGCAGTTTGGGTAATGTATTCATTGCTATTTTGGGTTAGTAACGTAGTGTAAAAACAAAATCCTCTAATTATTTAATCACAATACCGTCAAATCAGGATTCTTGGGACCAAAATGCTTGAGCATCACGATAGGATCTGATTTGGATGTGTTGGTAATTTTTACTCCTTCCTTCGCAGCGGCTTCGGATACGAAATATTCATCCTGGGTCAATTGGCCAAAACGGATCAGCGAAGGAGTTTCAATATCCCAAGCACCCATTTTTCCATGCCCTTGCATCATGATCATGCCATAGGCTGCTGCATCTCGAATCACGACCGTCTGCCCAGGTAGTACAGTAAGTTCCTTGGCACTGTAGTCATGAGAGCGGTAGCAAATCCAGGTTTCCTGGTAGCCAGCAGCCTGCATTTGAGCGGGGTCCGCCACCGGCTTGGGTTCCATGTAGTGGTTGTCCATCAAGTTGGGATTCACGTTCAAATCCCAGTCGATCATCTCCAACAAGAGTTCGTAGTCTCCCCAACGGTTTTTTGGACAAGCATTCCAGAGCAACTCATCCGGAATAATGGCTTCGTTCACCAAGGATTGGTACATGGCAAAGATGTCGGAGGCTTTTTGGGGTTCGTAGGTACACATGCTACCAGGCGCATGAAGCATCCCTGGAGGCACATCCCAACCCGTGCCCGGCTGCAAGCGAAAGGCTTGGGAGTAATTGGTGATTTTGTTGTCTCCTTTGTTGAAGTTTTTCAAGCAATCCAGAATCGTCTCCTTGCTCGTTCCCGGGGCAATTCCAAAGAAGGTGTAAGGAAAATCTCCTCCGTGGTTATTCACTTGTGGGGGGAAATAGTAGGCCTCTGGCTTTCCATTCTGACCGGTCAATTTGCCAAACTCATCCGAAGGGTGAATGTGGTGTGGCAAAGGGCCCATGTTGTCAAAAAATTTGGAGTACATGGGCCAGGACTTGAACTCATTCCATAGGCGAGAACCGATCAGGTCAGCTCCGAGTTCCTCCACTGCATCCTTGAGCAGCCCAAGGGTTACTTTTCCGCCATCCTCTAGGGCAATGTGACTCAAACCTTCATTTTTTGAAGTCAGTGGCCCATTTTGGGCAGCTGTGGTAGAGGCAAACCAGCGTTCATCGATCCCTCCACGCATGCCTCCAAAGGCATAATAATCGTCAGGGTGCAGTTTAATTCTTCGTCCCGGCACACAAAAAGATCGGGGTACCCAGGTGGGGGTCAATCGTACAATTCCTTCGCCCTGTTCGAGCGCTTTTTTGGCAAAACTCATAGGTCTGTATTTTGGGTTAGTGTTCCTCTATTTTTTTCGTTTAAACCATTGAACAAGTGGCAGGTCCTTTTGAACTAGATCAAGAAAATTCCCGAGCGGCCTCTCCTACCAATACGCAGAGGTGGAGGTCATAACTTCGGCTTTCGCCTGGCTCTAGCTCTACCAAACTCTGATTCGCTCGCGCAGCAGCTTGTCCAATCGGTGGATTTGTAGCCGGCTCAAGCGCAGTCACGTATTCATTTTTTCCCCAATGCTGCCAATGGATAAGCCAAGGCAATTGGGTTTTGGAAAAGGAAATCTTCAGCCCCAATCCCAATTGATCGTTGACATAGCCGCAAACTACGTGTTGCTCCTTATCTCCCTGCGGATCAATAAAGGCCACCTCTTCCCCAAAGCCAGCATGGCTATCCATGGGAGCTGGACAGTGTTTGAATCCATCTTTTCTGGAATTTTGACGAATGTCAGACTCTCCAGGTCTCGGTTGCAGCTTGCCCTGCCAGACAATCCGCGTTCCTTCATCAATCAATGGCCATCCACAATTGATATGGTACAACAGCATGTGAGGAGCTTTTGCATTCCCTCGATTTGTGACTTGATCTTGGATCTTAATTTCCGCCGATCCGATTGTTCCGGAGATCCGTCGAACGAGTTCCAAACTGGGACCGAAGGTGCTGCTTTCAGTGACTTTTCCGACCACTTCAAACCCCAAGTCTCCAGAGAAAATATCGGGCTGCTTGATGGAAATTAGTTCGGCGGATAGGTTGGAATAATTGCCGTGCAATCCTCTTGATCCATTCGCATCGGAATTGGGAGGGCCAGCATTGGATAATCCGCACGTAGTCAACAAGCCTCCACCAAAGGTGCGCAGCCAATCGATACCTTGATTGGAAAAGGGTTGAGGAGCGGTAAGGCCAGCATGAGAAATCCATGCTAGGCTATGTTCATTGAAAAAGGCATCCAAAATATCCATTCCACGGTCAAGCACCACCTTGTAGCGAAGCCCGGTACCTGTATTGATCCAAGCAATACGAACTCCTCGACCTGCTCCATTGTCCAAAACGGAAGTTTCAATACCTCCCAGTTGCTGGGAGTTGGAGAGGGTATGCTTCCAATTTTGAGAATCCTTATGCTTCATTTTTTTTTACCGTAAAACCCATGTCTGGGCTAGTCGCCCTATCCCTTTTTCAAGAGAATATTCTTAAACATCACCTTCATGGGAGGACCTACATGGACTTGAAAACCAAATAAACCGCTCGGTTTTCTGTTTTTAGCATCCTCGTCTAGTACTTCACTCATCAGCGTGCCATTGACATAATGCTTCATCAGATTCCCCTTAGCTACGATATGAATCGTGTTCCATTCCCCTTTTTTGATCAGGTTCCCTAAGGCAGCGCGATCGCCCAACTCATCTACCAGGACCAATCCTTTCCAGGCATTGTTGCGCACGTATCCACCTATCGAGGAGATGGAGTCTGGTGCCGCAGCAATTTGCGTCTTCTGACCTCGGTAAGCCAAAGTGGTCCGCTTTCGCTCTTCGTAGTTTTGGCCTGTGTAGAGATTGCCTCCATCGATATCTGCCTGGTAGCCTCGTAGGGCATAGGGTACCTCCGTGAATCGGTCACTTCGGTATTGCACCCCTGAGTTTCCTTTTTCTGAAATCCAAAAATCCACCTTCAACTCAAAATCTCCGAGTTCTCCCCCCTTCCAGATGATGAAGGTATTATTCTTCAGGAGCGTTACAGCGGTAATTTCTCCCACAATCGCCTCGTCTTTTACCGACCAGTAAACCGGGTCAAATTCCCAACCTTGCAGGCTTTTACCATCAAAAATCGACACAAATCCATCCTGAGAAATCTTGGACGGAAGAGCTGCCTGACTGGATGTTTCCCCATAAGAGAGGAGCCCATACGCAAGCAACGTCAACGCTGCAGCTACCTCTAGAAGAAGATATGATTTGAGAGTAGGGAGTTTCATTTTTGTGTAAGGGGTTGTTTGTACACTGCATGGTTCGCATTGCCTCCCGAAATTAAATAGGCCATCAAGTCCTTCAACTCCTCTTCATTCAGTCGATTGACAAGACCAGGCATCATGATGGAGATGTCTGAATTCTTCTTAAGCGAAACGGTGTTTTTTGGCACCTTTTTGATATCTGCTGGAGCAAATGGGTTCTGAGAGAGGTAGTAATTTTGTGCATCCTCATCGGTGATTTTTCCTGCCAAAGATCCTCCAGCCTTGAGTTCAAGAACAGTAGCATGGTATTGATCGGAGATAGTGGCATTCGGGTCCAGCGTGGCTACTAGAATGTCCTTGGCAGAAAAGCGTGTTCCCAACTGACTCAAATCCGGGCCAATTGCTCCTCCTGCACCTTGCATGGTATGGCAGGATTGGCAAAGGCTGGCGGCATACATGGCTTTGCCTTTTACCAAGTCACGACCGACCAGGTTGGTAAGCAAAGGCTCTGCCTCCTCCACTGTCCAGCGTCTTCCAGGACCTTCAGGTTGAACCCCTGAATTAATAATATCATTTCCGCTCTCAGTAAGTAATTTACCACCTGACAGCTCGTCGTACTTTTCAAAGTCAGCCTTATCCACGGAGGCCAGGGCCATTTTTCGGGCACGATCCAGGAAGCCCACATAACTTCTACCACCTTTGTAGGCAGTAAGGGCATTTTTGATCCATCCAAAATACTCGGCTCGCTGGGTCGCAGTCCAGCCTTTATCCGCGCCACCCAAAACAGTAGCATAGAAGGTAGCCTGTGCTGGAGGTACATTAGCGAGCATGTTGGCAATGTCCAACCCGTATTGTGGGTTTCGGAAAATCAAATCAGAAGAGGCCGTAAATGTCTTTTGGTAGTTGGGGTCGTCCTTGGCATTCTTTAGCAAAGCAAGGGTCTTCCCTACCGCAGAAGGTGCATCCAGGTGCACGAGCAAGATGGAAAGGGATCGGTTGAGCAGGTTGTCATCTGCAGGATAATGGGGATCTAAATAGGCAACCAACTGGGCCTTGCTAGCAGTAGCACCTTTATCGTAGCGCGCCAAGATGACTTCAATGGTTCGAAGAATATTTTGCTTGTCAGTCGCTGAAAGTGCAGCATAATCCACCTGCATCAAGCTTGCCAACATGCCGGCTGCATCTCCATCCGTGCCCTGGTGAGCCAAGGCCAAGATGGCTTGAATTTTCGAGGTAGGATTGGTTTCCGCTAGGGCTTTTGCTTTCCAAGTGGCTAAAGGCTGATGTTCCACGGCTACACGGGCAGCATACTGCACAAATCGATCGGGATGACTCAGGCTACTCCAGGCTTTTTCCAATCCTGCGGCGGGAGCTCCTTTGGCATGGAATTGCTCAAGCTCTCTTCTCAACTTCGCTTCTTGAGGTAAATCCGCTTCCTTGAGCGGGGTATGGGTATCCAATTCTCCCTTGTAGTACACCCGGTAGAGGTCTGATTCCAATCTTCGTCCGCCTGTGGCAAAATACAGTGCCCCATCCGGTCCAATCGTGCCATCAGTTAGCGGTAGTGGCGCCCCTGAAATAAATTCTTCTGCAGAGGCCTCATAAGTCGCTCCTTTTGGAGTCAAATGGATGGCATAGATGATTCCAAAACTCCAATCAAATGCATACAAGGCCTTTTTGTATTTACTTGGAAAATTGGCCTTTGCACCAAACATCACATTGGTGGGTGATCCTTGTCCAATATTGAGCGTAGCCGGAAGGTTGTCCGGGTAGTTGGGAGACCATTTGGAGTTGCCGGTTCGCCATCCGTACTCGGATCCACTGGTCAAGTGAGCGATACGGGTTGGTCGGTACCAAGGCATCCCAAAATCCCATTCCATATCCGAATCGTATCCAAAAATATCCCCCACTTCATTGTAGTCAAAGTCAAACGTGTTTCGGTAGCCCGCAGAAATCAACTCCCAGTCTTTTCCTTCAGGGTCTATTCGTGCAAGCCAGCCTCCTGGCGCTTTACGGTCATTTGCATGGCCACGAGGATCTTTGATTAAGGGAAAAAGGTTGTCCTCCTGCCATACCCTGGGCAATCGGTAATGATTCATTTCGGGCACATCCACATGATTACCGGCGATGAGGTAGATTCCTTTTCCATCAGGGGTAAGCTTCAAAGAATGTGGACCGTGCTCTCCTTGCTCTCCCTTAAGTTCTTTGAGTTGGGTAACAGTCTCAAATTGATCGTTTCCATCCAAATCCTGGATTCGGTAGAGTCCGGTAGGCAATCCAAACGATTCATTGGGATCATTATTCACCACCACATACAGGGAGTTGAAAGCATACAGCAAGCCTTGGGCATAACCCATCCCGACCAGGGAATCGGCTACATTGCCAATCTGAAGCTTCTCCACTTTGGGTTTTACCGTTGAATCAGATCCAATGACAGGCAATTCCAGGCGGTACAAAAATCCGTATTGATCCGAAGTGATCATACGACCCTTGTCATCGAAGGTCATGGCCACCCAGGAGCCCTGGTCATTTTCTCCCGGACTGTAGATCAATTCGGCCACAAATCCATCGGGAAGCTTGAGTTTGTCCAGCTTAGGATTGCCTGTAAGTGATCGTTCAGTTTCCTTTTTGGCGCAGCCGACACCAAGGACAGCCAAGAGGATTAAAAAAAGTAACCGGTGGGAGAAGGAGCTTCGAAACATGTCAACTGGGTTTATTGATAAGTGCACAAGTCAAATTTTGCAAAATCAAGATGAGAAAAATTTTAAGGGCATAAAAGCAACATTTGATAAGTTTTTTTATCGGTTAATTTCTTTTTCAGCAATCAAAGTTGTGGCGCTCATCAAAAAGGCATTGGTAATTGGGTTCATTCTGCTTAGTATTAGCTAGACTTATCTCTTGACCGAATGAAAAATCGACTTACGGGGAGTTGGATCCTCTTTTTTGTCCTTGGCGGGCTCTTTTTAGTGAGCTGCAGCACAGCGCCAACCCTAGAACTCAATCAAGGAACACGGATTGCCCTCGTAGGCAATAATCTAGGTTCGCGCATGATGGACTATGGTGGCCTAGAAACAGAGCTTCACCTTCGCTACCCCGACAGCACGCTATTTATTCGCAACCTATGCGATCCGGGCGATACCCCTGGTTTTCGCCCTCGCTCAGGCACCAACGATCCCTGGGCATTTCCAGGAGCGGAACAATTTCAAGACGAATACGCTACACCCTCCGGTTCAGAAGGATTTTTCGAAAAACCTGACCAGTGGTTGACCCGCCTCCAGGCAGATGTCGTCATCGGCTTTTTTGGATTCAACGAATCCTTCCAAGGCAAGGAAAAGCTGGAAAACTTCAAACAAGAATTAGAAGCGTGGATCATCCATTCCAAAGCCCAGCGCTACAATGGAAAAGCAGCTCCACAACTAGCCCTCGTATCTCCAATAGCCTTTGAAGACCTATCCGAAATCAAGGATGTCCCTAATGGAAAACTAGAAAACGAAAACTTGTGGCTTTATACCGAAGCCATGGAGGAGGTAGCAAAAAAGCACCAAGTGGTTTTTGTAGATGCTTTTACGCCAAGTAAAAGTTGGTACCAAGGCAGTGCCGAACCGCTCACTATAGATGGTAGCCAGCTTAACGAACAAGGGTATGAAAAACTGTCGGTCCTGCTTGCAGACAAACTATTTGGGAAGGAATCCCAGAAGGCGGAAGCCAACAAAGAGCTGATCGAACAAGCCGTGCTGGAGAAAAACTGGTTTTGGAACAACGACTACAAAATCCCAAATGGAGTCCATGTCTTCGGCAGACGCTACGATCCTTTTGGCCCGGACAACTATCCTTTTGAATTGGAAAAAATTCGGCAGCTCACCGCCATCCGAGACACTGCAATCTGGGAAGCGAATGTAGGAAAAGTCAAAGACCTCAAGGCGGCTGACGCCATGACTCGATCCTTGCCTGATGTGGAGACCAACTACAATCCAGAGGCCAATGGCAGCTTAAACTATTTGTATGGAGAAGATGCGCTAAAGTCCATGAAGGTGCCGGAAGGATACAAAATCGAACTTTTTGCCTCTGAAAAAGAATTTCCTGACCTCGCCAATCCGGTGCAACTCTCCTTTGATAACAAGGGGAGACTTTGGGTGGCGACCATGCCGAGCTACCCCCACTACAAGCCTGGGGATAAAAGACCTGCAGACAAGTTGATTATTCTTGAAGATACCAATCAGGACGGCAAAGCAGACAAGCAAACCACATTTGCGGACGACCTCCACATCCCCGTAGGCTTCGAAATTGCCGCCGAAGGGGTATATGTTTCTCAGGGAAACAACCTGGTGCTGCTCGTAGATGAGAATGGAGATGATAAAGCAGACCGCAAAGAAGTTCTCCTCAGTGGATTTGATGACCACGATACGCACCATGCCATCTCTGCCTTTGCGGCAGACGAAAGTGGAGCCATCCACATGGCTGAAGGGGTGTTTTTACATACCAATGTGGAAACGTCCTACGGTCCCGTGCGGGCTACAAACGGAGGATTCTACCGCTACGAACCCAAGCGACACAAATTGGAACGAGTCAATCAAGTCAGCATTCCCAACCCTTGGGGAATTGCTTTTGACCGCTGGGGACAAAACTTCTATGCAGAAACTTCCGGTCCAAATGTCAACTGGATGCTACCTGGGTCCACCCTACCCCGCTATGGAAATGGAAACTTCAAAGGTCCCAACCTAATCGAAAATGACCACATGGTTCGCCCTACCTCCGGCATGGAATTTATCTCCAGCCGCCATTTTCCTGAGGATGTCCAGGGCGATTTGATCATCAACAATACGATCGGATTTTTGGGTACCAAGCAGCACCAAATGCTGGATGACACTGTCGGCTTTACCACGAAGTGGCGGCAAGATCTGGTCGTTTCCTCGGACCGTAATTTTAGGCCTGTAGACATGGAAACTGCCCCAGATGGCTCCCTCTACATTGTGGATTGGCACAATATCCTCATCGGACACATGCAGCACAACGCGCGAGA
This sequence comes from Algoriphagus sp., assembly GCA_044237325.1. GTDB lineage: Bacteria > Bacteroidota > Bacteroidia > Cytophagales > Cyclobacteriaceae > Algoriphagus. Next base: position 17,754 of record JBIIFN010000010.1, on the reverse strand, counting down.
TCCCTTGAGAGACCACGTACACGGACGAATCTATAGGGTGACCTACCCTTCCCGACCTTTGGTCACTCCTGCTAAAATTCATGGGGAATCTATTCCAACGCTATTGGAAAACTTGAAGCTTCCCGAATACCGAAGCCGCTACCGTACGCGTCGGGAACTGAGAGGAAGGGATGCTGTAGCCGTAACTGCTGCTGTTGAGAAATGGGTCAAAGGGTTAGATAAAAAGGATCCAAACTACGAACACCAGCGACTCGAAGCGCTTTGGGTCACTTGGGGCGCCAATAAGGTAAACACTTCGCTCCTCAAGGAACTACTTGCCTCTAAAGATTATAAAGTGCGTGCTGCTGCCACTCGAGTACTGCGCTATTCGGGTCACCAGGTGCCAGACCAAGCCCAACTGCTCACCAAATCGGTACAAGATCCCCATGGGCGCGTACGGATGGAAGGGATCGCCGCGGCTTCTTGGCTACCACCTGCGCAAGGAGTTCCGATTCTTGCTCAGGCTCAAAAACAAGCCAAAGATGCTACTTGGATTCCCGGCACCTTGGAAACAGCCATCGCCCACCTCAACGGCTTATCCGTAGCCCAGAAAAAAGAGGAAGATATCAAATCCTCTCTGACGGGATCGGATCGAGAACTCTTCGTACTAGGCAAGGAAATCTATGCGCGAGAAGGATTGTGTAGCACCTGCCACCAACCCGATGGAGGAGGCTTGACTGCCTCGGAATTTCCTCCACTACGCGGCACCCCATGGGTCACTGGAAGCCCTGAACGACTCATCAAATTGGTCCTCAAAGGCCTTATGGGCCCAATGGAAGTGGCAGAAAGAAGTTATTCGGGGCAGGTACCGATGACGCCGCACGAAGGCATGCTCAACGATACCGAGGTAGCTGCTGTGCTCACTTATGTACGCAATTCTTTCGGCAACAAAGCTTCCCCTATTCCTCCAGATTTGGTGAAAAAGGTGCGAGAAGAAGTTAAGGGAAAACAAGGATTTTGGAGCCCTCAAGAATTACTGAAGGCACATCCTTTGGAGAAAAACTAGGCGCTATAGCCTAGTTTTTCTACTCTACCTTTTGGACAGGATACCAGGTACTTACGCCATTCTCATTGATGGCCTCGATGCTGAAGTAGTAGGGCTTGGTACGATCCAAGGTTTTGAGCCAATATTCATTGTTGCCTAGCACCATGATGGACGTGTACAACTTGTCCGGTGCGGTACCATAATAGATGTGGTAGGCGTAGGCATCAGCCGAAGGCGACCATTTGATGAAGGCACTGCGCTTGTCCTTTTCCGTGCGGAAGACCATAAACTGGGAAACCTGCTTGGGAACCGCTCCTCCTGCATTACCAAAAACTCGAAACCCAGACAGCGCAAATTTGCCGGTAGGCATCCACACGTTGACTAGCTTGAGGAAACGGGTTTTTACAGGCTGCTTCAGTTCCACATACTCGTGGGGAATGTCCGTGCTGTTTTTGCTTTTGTCTACCAAGATTTCCCACTTTTTACCATCTAGGGAATGGTAGAGTAGGTACTGGTGGTATTGGTCAGTGCGCTTGCCTAGTCGGTCGGTATCCACATCCTGATCGGCATAGTTGATCTGCACTGCATGCACCGTACTCAACTGCCCTAGGTCGGTCTGGATCCACTCACCCTTGGCACCGGTTTGCGCACTCCAGTAGGTTTTGAGGTCCTCGTCATTGGCTTTGTTGGCCGAAAATCCCCCCAAAGTAGAGGACACCTGCAAAGGTTTGTCGTAATTGAGCAACATCCAGCCCGTAAACTTCCCTGCCTTTTCGATATCCGGAAGGTAGTGCGGATAGTCTCCAAATGCAGTGCTGGACCACATCACATCGTCTTTGTCAAAGCCTGCAGGCCAGATGCCTAGGCGCCTTTCGAAGGTATTTTTGACCGAAATCATGATGGTGCTGATGTGCCAGTACTTACCTTGGTTGTCCTTGAAAGTACTGCCATGACCCGCTCCTCGGGCAAAGCCACCTAACTTCATGCTTAAGGGATCGGATTGGGGAGTAAAAGGCCCCAAAGGCGTTGGTCCTACCACTACCCCGTCCGAATAGCCAGAGAATTCAGTGCCCGGTGCGCCGTATTGCAGGTAGTATTTTCCGTTGTGTTTGGTCACGTGGGCACCTTCCATAAAAGGATCTAGGAAGGTATTGTCCATGTGTTCCCCAAAGCGCTGCCAGCCGTACTTGTCAGGCTCTAGGAGGTACATCTCTTTTCGCGTTCCGATAGGCGCCATCGTTTTTCGGTTCAACTCCACTCCGTAGAGTGGGTAGCGATTGGAGCTACCATTGTACATGTACAATCGGCCGTCGTCATCGGTGAAAAAGTCGGGGTCCCAACCCCCAATTTCAAATTTCTCCACTAGCGGCTTCCACTCGTTTGCCTTGGGGTTGGTGCTCATCCAGATCGTGAAATCCTTCTCATAGGTGGAACCCATGACCAGCACCGTATCTCCTACAATTCCTACTGCTGGAGCGCAAAGTTCATCGTACACTTTGTTCCAAGGCTGAAGAAAGCGTCTGGAATGAAAGTCCCAATTCAACATATTGTCACTGGTCCAATAGCCCCACTGGTTGGTGGAAAAAAGGATGTAGCTCCCCTGGTAGTTGACGATGACAGGATCTGCGGTGGCACGGTGTCTGCCCCATTCCGAGAAATTAGGTATGGGCGTATAGCCATAGTCCAGGTTGATGGGATTGCAATAGGTCTGCTGCTGAGCTAGGGATGAAAATCCAAACTGGACCAAAAAAAGAAGTACAAGTAGGTAACGCATAGGGGGTAAAGTAAGAAAAAGTCAAACAGGTATGCAATGGGCTCCGATGTCAAGGACTCCAAAAGGACTCAATTCGCGTTTTTACGGGTAATTTTTGCTTTCCCGAAAAAGAAAATGAGGGGCAAATCCATTAGCGGCAGACTTGTGGTATAAAATAATCCATTATATTTGTCACACTAACAATTGCTATGACACAAGAACTCTTCGCGAGCTATTCCTTTTTGTTGGACCAAACGGCCCGCAAGGTAAAGCAGTATGCGCAACAGCAATTTAAGCGAGGAGGCTTTGACGTGACCGTAGACCAATGGCTGGTCTTAAAGAACCTGGCAGAAAATCCTGAACTCAGCCAAACCGAGTTGGCAAACCTAGTATTCAAGGACCACCCCACGCTTACCCGAATTTTGGATTTATTGCATAAAAAAGGCTACATCATCCGGGTACAGCACCCACAGGATCGTAGAAGTTTTCAATTGCACTTGACCGAAGCCGGCGTAACCAAAGTCGCCGAATTGAGACCAAAAGTGCTTCAATTTCGCGAGAAGGCTTGGGAGAATCTAACTGAAAAGGACTTCTTAGAATTCAAGCGCATCCTGAATACCATCTACCAAAATTTGGACGAGTCAAACAAAGACACCAACAGCTAGTTTGGAATTCAGCTGCTGAATTTCAGACCCTAACCAAACGCATTTAACTACTCCATGAACACCCCCACCATCCACACAGATCTTTGCATCATCGGCGCAGGCCCGGTAGGACTTTTTGCAGTTTTTGAGGCAGGATTACTCAAAATGAGATGCCATTTAATAGATGCTTTGCCGCAGATTGGAGGTCAACTTTCAGAAATCTATCCTCAGAAACCGATTTACGACATCCCTGGATATCCTGAAGTCAAAGCACAAGACTTGGTGGACAACCTGATGGAACAAGCCAAACCCTTCGAGCCCACCTTTACCCTAGGTGAGCGCGTAGATCACTTGGAAAAGCAGGAGGACGGCAGCTTTATTGTGACCACGAGCGACCATACCCAGGTGCACGCCAAAGTCATCATCATCGCCGGTGGACTGGGTTGTTTTGAGCCTAGAAAACCTGTGCTGACCAACCTAGAAGCCTTCGAAGGCAAGGGCATCCACTACATGGTTAAAAACCCAGAAACCTTCCGTGACAAAAAAGTAGTCATCGCAGGTGGTGGAGATTCCGCTTTGGATTGGACCATCTTCTTGGCCAATATAGCGGAGCGTGTGACCTTGGTTCACCGAAACGAAACTTTCCGCGGCGCGCCAGATTCCGCTTCCAAAGTGTTTGATCTTGCCCAACAAGGAAAGATCGATTTGATTCTTTCTGCCAACTTGAAGGAAGCAAGTGGAAACGATCGCCTAGAAAAAGTAATTTTAGAAGATAAGGACAACCAGGAAATCGTTTTGGATGCAGATTACTTGATCCCTTTGTTTGGCCTTTCTCCCAAACTAGGCCCAATCGCCGACTGGGGACTCAGCATCGACAAAAACGCAATCGAAGTAGATACTCGCGATTACTCCACCGGTGTTGACCGAATCTATGCCATTGGGGACATCAATACTTATCCAGGAAAGTTGAAACTCATTCTTTGTGGTTTTCATGAGGCAGCCATCATGATGCACTCGGCTTTCAAGTATGTCTATCCAGACCAAAAACTAAGTTTCAAATACACCACGGTAAACGGGGTGAATGCATTCTAAATCGAATTATGGAATTGATCAAATTTACCGTAGAAGACCAAGACGGAGGCAGACAAGAAGTAGAAGCTCCAGATGATATGGGTCTAAGCCTGATGGAAATCCTCAAGGCCTCCGAGTACCCTGTTTTGGCCACCTGTGGGGGCATGGCCCTCTGTGCCACTTGCCACGTAGAAATCCTAGAAGGCAAAGATGGGCTGGGCAATGCCACCGACATAGAACTAGACCAGTTGGAAAACCTACCAGAGTACTTCCCTACTTCCCGCTTGGCTTGCCAGATTCGTATTGGTGACCAACTGGAAGGCGCGGTGATCAAACTCCGAGGTGAAGACGTGGTCTAAGCCAATTCTCCAACTTTTGGAAGTTAAAAGCCAACTTAATTTAGCTCGATGAAAACATCGAGCTTTTTTTTTAAAATTTGTGTAGCGAAAACCCAAGTCTTTTCGTTCTGAGAAAAAAAACAACAAAAAATATGAAACGCATCGGTATTTTTTTGATCTCCCTACTAGTCGTCTCGTGTGAACTCGCTACGAACGAACCGCTAATCATTACGGCTGAAGAATTAGTCAAACAACAAACTGAAATCATCCAGCTTTCCGAATCGGTCTCTTGTACCAATGCATCGGAATGGAAATTTACCCCCATGGGAAACAAAGCCTGCGGAGGTCCAGCTCGATACATCGCCTACCACCAGAGTGTTGAACGTGAATTTTTAGACCTCGTAGAGCGCTTTACTACAGCACAAAAAACCTACAACGAAACAAATAATGTCCTCTCGGATTGCATGTTAGTTGGCCCGCCTCGAACCATTCAATGCGAAGCCAACAAAGCCGTTCTAGTTTATTGATTTTTTAATTTCTCCTGATATCCATTTTTTATCAGGCACCCAATTTTTTCTTGGTCGGCCAAATGGTCGACCATTTTTTTTGGATTTACCGCTAATTTTTCCTGCTATAAAACAAAAAAAAATCGGCTATTCTTCCTGGAGTAAGCGCGAAAGCAAGCTGCATGCTGCCTCGGAAAGGATGGTGCCCGGTCCGAAAATCGCGATTACCCCTTCCTTTTTCAAAAAGTCATGGTCTTTGGTAGGGATGACCCCTCCAGCCACTACTTGAATATCAGGTCGGCCAAGCGTGCGCAAGCAGTGGATGAGCTCTGGGATCAAGGTTTTATGGCCCGCTGCCAGCGAGGATACACCCACCAGGTGAACATCATTTTCGACGGCCTGTTCCGCCACCTCGAGGGGCGTTTGAAACAATGGACCAAGGTCTACATCAAATCCCAAGTCTGAAAATCCGCTCGCGATCACTTTGGCCCCACGGTCGTGTCCATCCTGCCCCATCTTGGCAACCAGGATTCTTGGTCTACGGCCTTCTACCTCGGCAAAGCGATCGGATAAAACCTTGGCTTCTATAAATGATTTTTGTTGGCTCACAGCTGCTGCATATACACCCGAAATGGTCCTGCTTTGTGCCTTGTGGCGCCCAAATGCCTGTTCCATCGCGTAGGAGATTTCCCCCAAAGTAGCTCTTTTTCGAGCAGCCACCAGCGCCAAGGCCAGTAAATTTCCTTCTCCAGAAGTGGCAGCTTCCCTGATCTGGGCCAAAATCTGATCTACTTCTTCTTGATTTCGTCTGCTTTTCACCTCCGCCAAACGCTGGATTTGCGCATCCCGCACGGACTGGTTGTCCACTTCTAAGAGCTCAATATCTGTTTTTTCGGCTACCTGATAGCGGTTGACACCCACGATGATGTCTTTACCCCCATCAATCCTGGCTTGCTTTTTTGCTGCCGCCTCCTCGATTCTCAGTTTGGGCAGCCCAGTCTCAATCGCCTTGGCCATCCCTCCCAGCTCCTCCACTTCCTCGATTAGGCTCCATGCCCGTGTAGCCAACTGCTCGGTGAGGTACTCCACATAGTAGGATCCTCCCCAAGGGTCCACCACCTGCGTAACACCCGTTTCCTGCTGGAGCACCAGCTGAGTATTCCGTGCAATGCGTGCCGAAAAATCCGTAGGTAGTGCGATCGCCTCATCTAGGGAGTTGGTGTGCAGGGATTGCGTGTGTCCCATCACTGCCGCCAAAGCCTCCACGGCCGTACGGGTGACGTTATTGAAGGGGTCTTGCTCGGTGAGCGACCAGCCCGAGGTCTGGCAATGGGCACGTAGTGCGAGTGATTTGGGGTCTTTGGAACCAAATTGCTTCACAATCTTGGACCAGAGCAAGCGTCCCGCCCGCAGCTTAGCCACTTCCATGAAGTAGTTCATGCCTACGCCCCAAAAGAAGGAAAGGCGCGGTGCAAAGTCGTCTATAGCCAAGCCTGCCTTTACGCCCGTGCGTAGGTATTCTAGTCCATCTGCAAGGGTGTAGGCAAGTTCCAAGTCTGCTGTAGCGCCAGCCTCTTGCATGTGGTAGCCTGAGATGGAAATGGAGTTGAACTTGGGCATCTCCTTGGAGGTAAAGGCAAAAATATCGCCAATGATGCGCATGCTGGACTGAGGAGGATAGATATAGGTGTTACGCACCATAAACTCCTTCAGAATGTCATTTTGAATGGTTCCGGCAAGTGCCTCCACGGGGACGCCTTGCTCCTCGGCAGCCACGATGTAAAAAGCGAGAATTGGAATCACCGCCCCGTTCATGGTCATGGACACCGATATTTGATCCAAAGGAATCTGGTCAAACAAGACCTTCATGTCCTCCACGGTATCGATGGCCACGCCAGCTTTGCCTACATCGCCTTGCACCCGAGGGTGGTCTGAATCGTAACCCCGGTGGGTAGCCAAATCAAAGGCAACGGAAAGTCCTTTTTGCCCTGCGGCGAGGTTGCGTCGGTAAAAGGCATTGGACGCTTCTGCAGTCGAAAATCCTGCATATTGGCGGATAGTCCAAGGTCGTTGCAAGTACATGCTTGCGTAGGGGCCTCGCAAAAAAGGCGGAATACCAGCTGTATACCGGGTCAGTTTGAGCCCCGAAATGGCTTCCGTAGAAAAAGTATCGGGCACCATGACCTGTTCTGGAGACTCCCAATGGCTGCTGGGAGCTGCTTTCTGTTTTTCGATAGGAGGAGTGGGCCACTGGCTGAAGTCAGGTCTCATAGGCTATCGATAGTTAGGCGCTCCACCAGGTAGGCAGCACGCGTAGGCTTGAGTTGGTAGGAAGATTCTTCAAAAGGCGCCAAGGCCTTATTATAGGTGAGCGAAGGGGGCGCTTGGTAGCTGTTGGCTCCTACTTTGGTGCTAGTACCGTCAAGTAGGCTGCCTTGAACCTTGGCACGGTAGTCCTTGACGCGGGCCTGCAAAACACCCGACTGGCAAGCCTTCCACCAGCCTCCTTCGGATTCTAGGCGCTGAAGACCTTGCTTTAGTTCGGTGCGGAGCGCTGCCACAAGCGATTCTAAATAATAGGAACCTGCAGCAGGATCTTGCACTTTATCGAGGTAGGCTTCATCTTTCAGGACGTTGGACACATTTCTTGCCACACGTCGCTCTAAAGGACTGGCATTTTCTTCGTCAAAGGGCCGTACCCAAAGGACATTGGCTCCGCCAAGAATGGCAGACATGGCCTCGTAGGTTTGTCTTATTAGGTTGGTATGTGCATCCAAGATAGACTTGGACCATTGGGAGGTTTGGCAAAAAAGAGGCAACTCTTCCTCAGCAATCTCCACGTCGTACAACTTGGCAAAATCCTGCACCAGGGCTCTAAAAGCAAGGTGGCGGGCTATCTCTCCGAAGTGCTGCTCAGCGACGGAAGTCTCCAAGAAAAGCCCGGAAAATATAGTGCTAGGCGATAAAGAGGTCTTGTCTAGTACCTCCACCAGTTCCCCCAACCCATATACTAGGGCATCCAAAGGATGGGCTCCTGACTCGGTATAACGGGAGGTTTTGATGCAAAAGGCCTTGAAAGCAGGATAAGGAGCGCACATTTCGAAGAGCTCCTCCAACAGCTCCACACCTAAGCCCAGGTCGAGCTGCTGATCAAAGACAGTGTCTGCAGGGCTCCATAGCATCCCTCCAGTGAGGGCGGAAGGTTCGATTTCGCAACTGTCCACCCAACCCATAAATGACTGAAGCGCCGGAATTGGGTTGCCAAGGGGAAGGATGTAAATGGCAATGTATTGTGGAAGAACCCCAGCGAGAAGCTCCGACAGGTTTTCCATGCCGTAGAGGGGAAGTACCAGACCATCCGCCCCATTTTCTAAGGCTTGCAAAAGGTCTTGGTTGGTATCTCCTGGCACCATCGTCACCAGATTGGTCCACCTGCGTGGCGGCATACCCGGAAATTCAGATACTGGGTGAAAGCGATGCTGTTGCACTGAACCTTGAAGATCCTCCTCTGTGTACAGGGGCTGCATTCGGATACTATCCCAAAGCGTATATCCTAGGTCCGAACCTTGAACCTTGCCTTTGCTTTCTTTGGCAACTTGTAGCAACCAATCTTCCTTGGTTGCGGGGGGAAATGCAGCGAATAAATCGTGTGCCATAGCGTAAAGAATAATGCCGGTGAGTCGACGAGTCAAAAATAGCCAATCCTTCTCGATTAGCGGGAGAAAAGGCAAACAAAAGCTCGGACATCGCCCCTTAGAAAGGAGCTATCCCTGTAAAGGAAACAGAATATGGACAAGCTATTTCTTGTTGCTCAAGGCCCCTGCTCTCAATTTTTTGTCAGAAAAATTTTCTAGAAAAATCAAGCAGGCTACCAAAGTCCGTCTTTTTTGAAAAAAATGTGGATATCTCTGTTATCCTTTTGAATTCAATTTTTTATTTATGTGAATTATCCACATTTTTGTTCCCCCCTTTGCTACCCTAACGGCAAGAGTGTTTAGCCTATCCCTTTCTAATGAGTTCAGAAGCCAGTGCAGTTTGGAATGAATGCTTACGTGTGATCGAACCACACGTGAATGAGCAGTCCTTTTCTACCTGGTTTAAGCCCATTCAGCCCATCAAGCTCGACGGCTCCAGCCTGACCATACAGGTACCAAGCCAATTTTTTTACGAGTGGCTCGAAGACAATTACGTGGAAGTGCTAAAGTTGGCCATCAAAAACACCCTTGGCGCCAACGGTCGCTTGGACTACGCTGTGGTGGTAGATAAAGGCAACCCCACTAACCAGCCTTATGTGGTCTCTTTTCCGCAGGGAAATGCTTCTTCCAAAAAGAACGCCTCTAACCCAGCTGAAGTAAAGACCCCCTTTGAAATGCAATCTTTGGATGCAGACATGCTTACCCAGAGCAACCTGAATCCCAACTATACGTTTGTCAGCTATATCGAAGGCGACTGCAACCGCCTCGCGCGCTCCGCAGGATTTGCGGTAGCAAGCAAACCTGGCATCACTTCCTTCAACCCCTTGATGGTGTATGGAGGGGTAGGACTTGGAAAAACCCACCTTGTTCAAGCCATAGGCAACGAAATCAAAAATGGACCTGAGGAAAAATTTGTCCTATACGTTTCCTCTGAAAAATTTGTGAACCAATTCATGGACTCCATCAAGGAGGGCAACGTGAAGAGCTTCACCAACTTCTACATGCAGGTGGACGTGTTGATCATCGACGACATCCAATTTTTAGCTGGAAAAGACCGAACCCAGGAGATGTTTTTTCACATCTTCAACCACCTCCACCAAAACAAGAAGCAGATCATCATGACTTCTGACTGCCCTCCACGCGATTTGAAAGGCTTGGAAGAACGTTTGCTGTCGCGCTTTAAGTGGGGATTGACTGCGGATCTACAGATGCCAGACTTCGAAACCCGCGTGGTGATCGTACGCAGAAAAATGGAATCTGAGGGCATCTCCATTCCTGACGCAGTAGTGGAATACCTGGCCTATACCGTAGATACCAACGTGCGAGAGCTAGAAGGAATTCTGATCTCCTTGATTGCCCACGCCTCTCTCAATCGGGTGGAGATCAGCCTTGAACTTGCCAAGACGGTTATCAAAAACTTTATCAAGGACATTGAAACCGAGGTAGGAATCGACTTTATTCAGAAGTCTGTGGCCGATTACCACGGCATCCAGGTAGATGAGCTGAAGGCAAAAACGCGCAAGAAAGAAATCGTGATTGCCAGACAAGTGGCCATGTACTTCTGCAAAGAATTTACCAACCACTCTTTGAAGTCTATCGGCTACCATTTTGGTGGCAGAGACCATAGCACAGTCATCCATGCGGTACAAACCGTCAATGACATCATGGAAACCGATACTTCCTTTCGGAATGCGGTAAATGAATTGAAGAAGAAATTCAAGATGCGCTCCTATTAGGCGAGCGACTATCCCCCTACTTTTTATTGCTGGAACAAAAACAAGTCCACCAAGCGCTTGGCCAGTAAACCCGGACTCAAAATTCCCGATTGTACCGCCTCTTTTTCCTTCTCAAGCAGCTCCTGCACGCCCCGATGGGCTAAAAATGCTTGACCCAAACGCTCCTCCAACTGCTCATCCAGCCAGTTTAACCGCTGTTGTGCGCGATGCTGATCCCAATAGCCGGAAGCTTTCATCTGCGCCTCGTAGGCAAAAAGCAGATCGCCCACTTCTTTGATACCGCTGCCGCTGACCGAGGAGGCAAGCAAGACCTTGGGGCTCCAATTTTTTTCTAGCGCTGGAAAAAGGTGGATGGCATTCTCATAGGCAACCTGGGCCTGGGCGGCTGGAATCAAATTATCACCATCCGCCTTGTGTACCACAAAGCCATCAGCCATCTCCATGATGCCCTTTTTGATGCCCTGAAGTTCGTCTCCAGCCCCTGCAAGTAGCAGCAAGAGGAAAAAATCAACCCTATTTTTTACCGCCGTCTCACTCTGGCCCACACCTACCGTTTCTACTAAGATCAGGTCAAAACCTGCTGCTTCACAGAGGAGTATGGCTTCGCGCGTTTTTCCTGCTACGCCGCCCAAGGTACCTCGAGAAGGGCTTGGTCGTATGAAGGCGCGTTTGTCAAGGGCCAAGCCTTCCATTCGGGTTTTGTCGCCCAAAATACTCCCCCCCGTCAAGGTGCTGCTCGGATCCACCGCAAGCACGGCTACTTTTTTTCCTATATCCAGAAGCTGCAAGCCCAAGGCTTCAATAAAGGTGCTTTTTCCTACACCTGGCACACCCGTAATGCCTACACGCAGTGATTGGCCCGCATGGGGCAAAAGCGCTTGAATAAGGGAGGCGGCCAACAGCTGATCTGCAGCCAAGGTACTTTCTACCAAGGTAATGGCCTGGCCCAGCATGACCCGATCGCCTGCCAAGATCCCTTCAATGTATGCGTCTAGGGTAGGTCGTTTTCTCATGGTTGTCGGGAGTCAAATCGCCCTTCTCCCATGGGCGTTTTTTCGTAAGTGGCAAGAAGTTGGGACTGCAGACTAGGCAAAATATGGGGGACTTCAGGAGATAGGGCAACTGAATCGTTCACTGCATCCTCGAAGAAAAATACCAGGGTACGACCGTATTTGGTATGCGGGAGTAGATCAGCAAACTCTTTCATGATTTTCGGGTCGCGCGTGAGTGCCCGATAGGCATAGAGCCGAAGTACCGGCCCGGTATTGTTTTCGTTCCGATAATAACCCAGCTCCTCAAACTGCTCTTGGTAGGCTGAAGTACCCGTACCGGAAAAGCTTTCCTTGACAATAAGGAAGAGGACTGCCACGACCGTGACGCCCAGTAAAAACATGACCAAGGAATTCCTTTTCAAAAACTTTCGCGGGTTTGTAGGGTTAAGCCCTTAATTTAGCGTAAAATTTTGACAATGGGTTTCGAATACATCAAGGCGCTACACCTCATTTTTATAGTCACCTGGTTTGCAGGGCTTTTTTACATCGTACGCCTATTTATTTACCAAACCGAAGCCCTCGACAAGCCAGAACTCGAGCGCAACATCCTCAAGCCACAGCTGGATCTGATGGCACGCAGACTCTGGTACATCATCACCTGGCCCTCAGCTGTGCTCACCCTGATTTTTGGCACCTGGGTACTCACCTACCGCTGGGGCTACTTGGAGCAAGGATTTATGCAAGCCAAATTGGCCTTTGTCCTCCTACTTTACGTATACCAAGCCTACAGCCAGGTGATTTTCGCCGAGCTACAGCGGGGTAAGGCACGGTGGACCTCCACCCAACTTCGACTTTGGAACGAGGTATCCACGCTCCTGCTGGTTGCTATCGTATTTCTCATCGTCCTCAAAGACACACTCAGCATGTTCTGGGGCATGGTTGGCTTTTTTGGCCTGCTGCTCGTGCTGCTACTTGCCATCAAGGCCTATAAAAACTATAGAACAAAAAATAACGCATGACACGATCGCTCCTAGCCCTATCCTTTTTGCTTGTTTTGACCTTTGCCTGCAGCCCTGCGGCAAAAGAAGTGGACACGGCAACAACCACGCTTCCCATCCTTGGAGAGCGCTATGTGGACGATAAGCAGGACACCGTGTACCACAAAATTGCGGACTTCGCCTTTGTCAACCAACTGGGAGATACCATCAGCAACGCCGATGTGGCAGGCAAGGTGTACGTGGCAGATTTCTTTTTTACCTCCTGCCCTACCATCTGTCCCATCATGAAAAAAGAGATGCTTCGCGTCTATGACCAGTTCAAGGACCAGAAAAATTTCAGCATCCTGAGCCATAGCATCGACCCAACCTACGACACCCAGGAAGTGCTCAAGGACTTTGCGGAAAAGCTTGGGGTATCCGATGCCAGCACCTGGAACTTCCTTACTGGCGACCAAGAAAAATTGTTTGAAATCGGACAAACCAGCTACCTCTCCACCGCCATGGCAGATCAACAGGAGCCTGGAGGCTTCCTACACAGCGGTGCGTTTATTTTGGTGGATCAGCAGGGCAGAATTCGAGGTGTCTACGACGGCACCAAGTCAGACCAAGTCGATCGCCTACTTGCCGACATCCCGAAGTTACTTACTCCATGAAAGCTTCCATCTTCCTATTCTTCATAGCCCTCTCAGGTATCGCCTGTAGCCCAAAACCCAGCAACGAAGACAATCCCCTTGCGGAGATTTCGGATGCGGAGGTGCTGCAATTTGCCATACCGGGTAAGGAGCTGTATGAAAACTACTGTGCCAACTGCCACCAAGCCGATGGGCGGGGATTAGGCAAGTTGATTCCTCCCTTGCGGGATGCTGATTACTTCAAGGCAAGCATCCACCGCAGCGTCTGGATCATGAGGAATGGAAAAAAAGGTCCGCTACTCGTCAATGGGCAAGAGTACAACCAGCCTATGCCAGCTAACCCAAACCTCAAACCTTTGGAAATCGCGCAGATTGCCACCTACCTCTACAATAGCTGGGGAATGCAAGAAGGAGTGATCGATGCCCCTCGCGTGGAAAAGTACTTAAGATCGCCTCCTGAGGAAAATTAGTCTTTCAACGTCGCCGCTTGGGCCAGCGCATCCTGAATGTCTTTCCGTACCTTCCGTGCCAGCACCAGCTGAGAGTCGAGGTAACTTTTTAGCTCTTCAGGAGTCTTTCCATCTTCCTTTAACGAATACTGTCGCATCCAAACAAACATGCCCTCGTTGGCTGCTTTAAGCTGTCCTGCAAGCTGAGTCAACTCCTGGATTTTAGCGGTAGCTGTGCTGTCTTGAAGGCTAAGGCTGTCTGCTTGAGCCAAGGCCTTTTTCTGTAGCGACATCAACTCCCCCATCTTGGGCATCACCTCGTCATGCACAGCAATGATCTCCGCACGCAAGGCCACATTGGTTTCTTCCAAGTTATTGCCGCAACCAGCGAGCAATAGCGCACAAAAAATAAGCAGGTAGTTCAGTGAAAGTTTCATGGTAAGGGGAGTAGAAGGGTTGTATTTTTTTTCAAGTTTAGGCAGAATCTGCCAAGATCTAAAGGGGCATTGTAAATTATAGTGGCTAATTTTGATTACTTAACGCTTGTCTATGAAACCATTCTGTTTTGCCGATGGGAAAATCATCCCTACCCAAGATGCTCGCCTCCATCCTGCCGACCTGGCAGTAATTCGGGGCTATGGTATTTTTGATTTTTTTCGTACTGAGCAGTATCGCCCCGTTTTTTTGGAGGATTACTTAGATCGATTTATCGCATCAGCAGCAAAAACCTTTTTGCCTTTGTCGTATTCACGTGAGGAACTGCGGACCATTATTGCGGAGCTGATTGACAAAAACGACTTGCAGCAAGGAGGTATACGCATGGTGTTGACAGGGGGAGTTTCAGAAAACCACTTCTCCCCTGCTACAGGCACGCTTTTCATGTTTGGAGAAGAATTGAGTTTCCCATCCGAAGAAAAATACCAGCATGGCGTCAAATTACTTACGGTAGAACATGTACGTGCGATAGCAGACATCAAAACTACTAACTACACCTTACCCGTCTGGCATAGCAAGCAATGGAAGGAGCAAGGGGCCGAAGACGTCTTGTACCACTGGAATGGGCAGGTAAGTGAAAGTTCTCGAAGTAATTTTTACATCGTCAAAGATGGGATCATCTCCACCCCAGATAAACACATTTTGATGGGCATCACCCGAAAGCATTTGCTGGCAGTGGCAGGAGATGTTCAGATTAGACCTATTTCTCTGGACGAAGTTTGGGAAGCGGACGAGGCATTTATCTCTGCCACTACAAAGATTTTATTACCTGTTACGCAGATCGACGATCGAAAAGTAGGCTCAGGAAAAGTAGGAAAGGTCAGTTTGGATTTAATGGCAAAATTCCGCGAGCGCGAAAAAGCTTACCTAAGCAGTTAAGAAAAGGAGGTTTTTCTGAATTGCTGGGTCAAGAAGGATATTGGCAGCCTATGCCACACCGATGATTTTTTAGTAACGTAACCCGTATAAACAGCCTTTTATGAACAGCGATATCCTCATCTACGAAAACTCAGCCGGCAACATTAAAATTGATGTGCGCTTAGAGGAAGAAACCGTATGGTTGACGCAAGACCAAATGGCGGCTTTGTTTGGCAAAGCCAAATCCATTATCAACGAGCACATAAAGAATATTTACGAGGAGCGAGAACTGGAAGAAACAGCAACGATGAAGAAATTCGGAAATTCCGAATTTCAGCAAAAAGCGTTCAATTACTACAACCTTGATGTAATTATCTCAGTTGGTTATCGGGTAAAATCAGTTCAAGGCACTCAATTTCGAATCTGGGCTACCCAACGACTTAAAGAATACATTATCAAAGGCTTCGTCCTCAATGACGACCGCTTCAAGTCGGGCACTTCAATGAACTATTTCAATGAATTGGGGATTCTAGCGAATAATCGTCGACAGCCGACGGCCCACGGTTGACAGCACATTCAGCTAATTCAAGCGCTAACTTTTAATTGGTAAGCAGCTGGGCATCTTTCATGATGTACATCAGCTTCTCCGGATCGGCGGTATTGAGGGTGAGTTTGCCACGTACCTTCACCCGCTTGGAGGTGTACTTGATCGGCGAGGTGAGCATCACTTCCATGACCGTTTCGGGGCCACCCGAACCGCAAAAAAAGCATTCTGCAAGAGGCAAGCTTGACAAAATGATGTGGGTAGGTTTAAACATGCCCTCAAAAGGAATGATGTAGCCATCAGCCTCCACCACCTTACCTTCCAATTTTTTGATGTTTTCCGAAAACACAGGCACGTACAGCTCCCCAAATTTATCCTTGCTGATTTTATAGCTCACCTCCGACAGGCTTTTCCATACCCCTTGGGCATGCGAGGCGATAGGAAGGCTGGCCATGGCCAGAAAAAGGGCAATCACAAGGATACTTTTTTTCATCGTGGGTTAAAATTTACTGCTAATTACGTCTTTGTAAGCTGCTTTGCAATACTCGTTTGGTAGGCAGACCAGGCCGGTATCAGGGAAGCAACAAGCCCCACGGCAAGGGCGTAGCCAAAAATCAGTACTTCCTCGGGAAGAAAAACCCAAGGATCTAGTAGGGTAACAACCTCCTGGCTGGTCAGCTCCACCACTAGCGCTAGGAAGCCATGCCCCAAGGCAATGCCCAACACAGCCCCAATAGAGGTGAGTAGGATCCCTTCCAAAAACACCAGCAAGACCAGCTGTCCACGAGAAGCCCCAAGGGTACGAAGGATAGCCAAGTCGTATTTCCGCTCTTTGAGGGAATTGTAAAGTGCGATAAATATCCCCAAACCGGCGATCACCACCAGCACCAGGGCTAGTCCTTGGAGGAGGCTGATGCCTACACCGAGCAACTCAAACAAGCGGGACATTTCAAAGGCTGGGGAAGCGGCTTGCATGGAGGTGGCCGAAGTAATCATCCGAGGTAGCTGAATGGCTCCCATGGGGTTACGGAACTGCAAAAGAAGGGTAGTCACTTCTCGCTCGGCCTCCGAATCGGGAAAGCCAGTGGTTGCCACTAGACTTCGGAACTTATCCTCGTGCAAGACTGGCATTGGGGCAGCAAGGCTATCCTCCGCTAGTGCAGACTCCTCTGAGATAGGAAGTTCCTCCACTTGACCTTCTTCATCGTGTGAGTACCAGACCGACTCGATGCTGGTAAGCACCAATCGATCCACCACATTTCCTTTGGGTTCCAAGATACCTGTGACGGTAAAGGCATGTGCATCGTGATCATGACTACCCACGCTGATGCCATGACTAGAACTGAAGGTATCGCCTAGTTTCAGCTGCAGGATACGGGCAGTTTCTGCCCCAAGCGTCACCTCAAAGGGATACTCCCAAGCCTTGCCTGCGGCGTAGTTGACCTCGTAGAGCGCCAAGTAATCGTGGTTGGTGCCCAAAATTCGGAAGCCCTGCAGGTTGTCTCCCATGGCCATGGGAATCACCTTTTTCACGAGCCTATTTCGAGCGATACGCTTGGCCTCGTCCATCTTGATATTGCCCGTTGGGAAATCGATGTGGTAAACTGAGGACAGGATCAACTGCAGCGGACTACCCTTGGCGCCGACCACTAGGTCAATGCCGGCCGCATCTTGGGTCATTTTTTTCTCAAACTGGTGCTGCACAAGCAGCAAAACGGTGATGATGGCAAGGCCAAAAGCGAGCAATACGGCATTCAATCCCGTGGAAAGCGGGCGAAAGGTGAGGTACTTCCAACTGAGTTTGACTAGGTTCATGGGCGCTTCACTTCGATTACCTGTGCTACTTCTGATTTGACGCGCTGGTCGTGGGTGACGATGACAAGCGCTGCACCCACAGCGGCAGCAGACTCCTTGAGAAGTTGAATGACCTGCTGGGCACGCTCGTCGTCCAAGCTGGAGGTAGGTTCATCTGCCAGGATCAACTTGGGGGAGTTGACTAGCGCGCGGGCAATGGATACC
>JBIIFN010000261.1:0-2655 GCA_044237325.1 Algoriphagus sp. | reverse complement strand
ATCGCATTGCCGGGATGGTAGTGGCTCAGGTAAAAGTCCCAGATGGCATCGGTGGTATAGCCTTCGATGTCTGCTAATTTTTCTCCGATGGTAGGCCAGCGGTAGGGGTGGACTTCATAGGCAAGGCCACGCAGGTGGTGCCAAAGGTCTCCATAAGGCTGGTTGAGGTAGCGTTGCTTGTATTCTTCTAGCACCACTTTCCGTTGAGTTTCTACCGTTTTTTCCGTCAGGACAAGGTGGGCCATGCGGTCAGACTCCAGCCAAAAGGCGGTTTCTAGGTTGGCTGAAGGCAGCGTCTGGTAATAATTGGTGATGTCGGGGCTGGTAAAGGCATTGCAGGACCCGCCCACACGCTCGAGCTCGCGGTCAAAAACAGGCACATGGGCAGAGCCTCCAAACATGAGGTGCTCAAAAAAGTGAGCCAGGCCGGTTTTTCCCGCAACTTCCATTCGTGAGCCTACTTTATAGAGCAGGTTGACTACGGCGATTTTGGCGCTAGGGTCTTCGTGAACGATTACTTCTAAGCCATTGTCTAAAAAAAAGCGGTGGTAGTCGAACATGGATTGAGTAGGTGAAAAGCAAGGATAAAAGGGCAAATCCAAAGAAAAACCCGCGGCTCCAAGCCTTTGCTGAAATTTTGTTTCCCGCCATTGCTGTAAGAAGTCCGGATTTTTACAAAAAAGAACGAACTTTGGACGGGTTCGCTAAGTTAGCTTTCCCAACCAGACTTCGCACGCACCCAGATGAAAAAACACCGCGTTGACCTGAAAAAAACAGGTCTGTTTTCTCCCTTTTTTCTAGACTATATCGAAGGTAAAGACGCGCTTCGACCTTTTTACACACATGTGCCTGCGATAGAGAGTTTCCAGGAGGCCTTATCGGCCAATAAGTTTTCGCTTGAAAAGAGAAATTGCCTGGTAGAAGTCTTAGAAAATCAATACGAAGGTCTTGTCCTACACGAAGCGGTGCAGCAGAACTTTACAGCACTCCGCGAAGAAACCACCTTTACGGTAACCACCGGCCACCAGCTCAACTTATTCACTGGTCCGCTTTATTTTATCTACAAACTTATCTCGGTCATCAATTTGGCCAAAAAGCTACAGGCACAGTATCCGGCCTACCGCTTTTTGCCGGTCTACTGGATGGCCACCGAAGACCATGACTTCGCTGAAATCAACTATTTCAAACTGGATGGCATCACCCACCGCTGGGAAACAGACCAAAAAGGAGCAGTAGGAGACTTTGCCTTGGATGCTTCTTTTCAGGCTTTTTTGAAAACACTTCCTTTTGCACCCCAACTATTCAAGGAGGCCTATTCCAGCAGCGCTACCCTTTCCCAGGCGGTGCGCCGCTACGTCAATGAACTCTTTGGTGCCCATGGGCTAGTGGTAGTGGATGGTCACGATGCGCGACTTAAGCGAGAATTTGTGGACGTGATGCGATCCGACTTGTTTGATCATCGTCCTTACCAAGCTGCGACTGCAGGTACGCAGGCACTTGCCGCGCAAGGTTATGCCGGCCAGGTATTTCCTCGGGAAATCAATCTTTTTTACTTGGGTAAAGGACTCAGGGAGCGCATTGTCCAAGAAGGAGATGATTTTGTTGTGCTGAATACGCCGCTTCGGTTTAGCAAAGCGGCCATCAGCAAGCTCCTCGAGGAGCATCCCGAGCGCTTCAGCCCCAATGTCATCTTGCGGCCGCTGTACCAAGAGCAGATTTTGCCTAACTTGGCCTACATCGGCGGTCCTGCAGAGGTGGTGTATTGGTTGCAGCTAAAAGGCGTTTTTGATGCTTTTCAAACTCCTTTCCCCGTATTGCTTCCAAGAAATTTCGCGCTAGTACTGGATGGTTCGGCGAGCAAAAAGAGAGCACAGTTGGGTTGGGAGGTAGAAGCTCTTTTTCAAAACTTCGATACCTGGAAGAAAGCCTTTGTGCAAGCTTCTTCAGCCCATGATTTTTCTCTTTCGGCTGCCAAAGAGGCGATGAACACCTTGTTTGATGGACTAGCTAGTCAAGCGATCGGTACGGATGCAGGTTTGCAGCAAGCTTTTGCCGCAGGAAAGGTGCGCAGTGAAAAGATTTTGTCTCAGATGGGGACCAAACTGCGAAAAGCAGAGGAGCGAAAGCTTCAGGTGGACTTGGACCGAGCACAGGCTTTGTTTGGGTATGTTGCTCCTGGAGGAAGCCCGCAGGAGCGCGTGGTCAATTTTATGCAGTTTTATTTGGGGCAACCCGATTTCCTTGCCGAATTGATGGGTTGTTTTGACCCTCTTGATTTTAGTATGATGGTATTGGAGCAGGAATGAAAAGTAAAGCCGCCCTTCGAGCAAAGTACTTAGGGTTAAGAAAAGCGCTTAGCCCACAGGAAGTGGAACGCTTGTCAGCTCAAGTGCTAGCGCAGGTGGCCCAATGGCTAGCTCAGCGCGAGGAACTGCTGCATTTCCATCTTTTTTTACCCATTGCTGGGCAGCAGGAAGTCAATACCATGCTCTTAAAGGAGCTGTTGGAGCAGGAGGGGAAGTTGCTTTACACGTCTCGAGTTCGAAAAGGGGAGCTTGGTTTGGATACGCTTAGACTACCTCGGGCGGCAACATTCCGATTGGACCACTGGGGTATCCCTGTTCCCGAACAGGTGGACGTAGCGTCCGCAACAAG
>JBIIFN010000085.1:0-10001 GCA_044237325.1 Algoriphagus sp. | reverse complement strand
TGAGTAGCGTAGTGGTTGATAACTGGCACTTCGATGTCATCCACAAAAAAGCGGTTTTCATTAGGCGCCCCGCCACGGATCAAGATATCGTTTCTAAAGCTGGGCGTGCTCGCTACACCTGGCAGGGATTGAATTACCCGAGAGATGTCTCGATTTCCTCCAGGGTAGCGCTCGATCTCGTTGGTGGTCAGCTTTCTGACGGATAGCGGAGTTTCTTCAGAGCGGGTAAATTCACTGTTGACCACCACTTCTCCGAGTTCGGAGGCTTCCTCAGTTAGGCTGAAGTCCAGCTGAAAGGGTCGAGCCAAGGCCACTTGAATGTCGTAGGCCGTGTATGGTTTGAAGCCCACATAGCTTGCTCGTACGGTGTACAGCCCTGGAGGCACGTTGCTAATTTCGTAGTTGCCCTCCTCATCCGTGATGGCACCGAGTTCGGTGTTGAGCAGGAGGACATTGGCAAAGGCGACCGGCTGGTTGTTGACGGAGTTGGTGATTTTTCCCCGTATCATTCCTTGACCAAACCCAGAGAAGGCGAGAAGAAAGAGGGCACAAAAAGGGAGGAGGAAACGCATGGTGTTGTGAGTTAGAAGGTGTCTCGTGGAGTGTTCCACAAGAAAGGAGTAGTTGGCACAGGCTTAGTTAGCCGAGCTGTTTTTCTTTTACTCTCCATAGTCTCCACCAAGGGGTGCCAGGAGAATCGTGGTGTTCAAAATGGTAACCGAAAAAGTAGCAGCTAACGAATGCCCAGAGGTGGTTTTTGGACTGAGAATGTGAATGGTGTGGATTGCTATGCTCGCCCATATGGGGCAGGTAGGTGCCAAAATAAAAGAGCTGCAAGGTGGAAAGCCCAGCAGGAACCATCCAAAAGAGGATCAAGTTTTCGGTGGGAAGGACTAGCTTGAGGAGGTTGAAAGTGACCGCCATCAACAGAAACTGCCAGATGTTTAGGTACTGAAAAATAAAGCTGAGGTACCAGCGGAAGAACTTCCCTGAGGCGTGGTAGTCGGGATCTTTGTCCGTGGCCACATACTTGTGGTGCTCGTGGTGCTTGGGAAAGAGCTTCCAGTAGAAGTTGTAGGAGAAAAGAATCGCCGCTATCCAGCCAGTGAAGTGGTTTGCCTTTTTATTGGAAGAGACGATGCCATGCATGGCGTCATGGGCAGTGATGAATAGCCCGGTGTACAGGTGGGTTTGTACTAGGATGGCGAGGTAGGTCAAGGGGTTTTGCCAAGAAAACTCCCAAGTAAGTAAGCATGCCAACGAGGCTCCCCAGGCAAAGATGACTCCCCAGCCGACCAGGAGGCCCTTGGGATCGATGCGGGACAAGGAGGTATTAGCGGACATCAGGGCGTAATCAGAGCGTAAGGATGCGTGCTTTCACCTGCTCCATCAGCCAGAGGGGCGTAGAGGTGGCGCCACAAATGCCAACACTATCGCCCGCGCCAAACCAGTCGTTTTCGATTTGGTCGGCATTGGAAACGAAGTGGGTACGTGGATTTTTCTCTTTACACACGTTGTACAGCACCTTGCCGTTGGAGGACTTGGTGCCACTCACAAAGATGATTGTGTCAAACTTTTCAGCAAATGAGCGGAGCTCTTTGTCTCTGTTGGAGACCTGCCGGCAGATGGTGTCGTTGGAATGCACCGTAATGCCATTATCGGCGAGGATCTGGTTGATTTCGTAAAACTTGTCTGTGCTCTTCGTGGTCTGGCTGTAGAGCGTGATGTTTTTCGGCATGTTGGGGATGTCCAACTCCGAAATGTCTTGGAATACGACCGCCTTATTGTTGGTCTGACCCAAGAGACCGATTACCTCTGCATGTCCGTGCTTGCCGTAGATGTAGATATTGTCTGCTTTGTCGAAGGAGTTTTTGATGCGGTTTTGTAGTTTGAGTACCACAGGGCAGCTTGCATCGATAAGCGTCAGGTTGTTTTTGATGGAGAGCTCGTAGGTAGAAGGCGGCTCCCCGTGGGCACGAATCAGTACTTTTTCGTCTTTTAAGTGCTGAAGCTCTTCGTGATCGATGATCTTTAGCCCTTTTCGGCTGAGCCGGCTTACTTCCTCGTCGTTGTGCACGATGTCACCCAAGCAGTAGAGGTAGCCTTGCTCATCAAGGACTTCTTCTGCCATCTCGATGGCATACACTACGCCAAAGCAAAAGCCGGAGTGGTCGTCTATGTGTACCTGCAGGTCCTTCATGTGCATATAAACTTTTAGGTTAGGCGAATTGTTTTTTGCTCCGGAGGTATTCAAAGAAGCTAATGTTCATTAGGAACAAGGTCATCGAGTAAATCAAATCCTCAATAGGAACCGTCCAAATCCGAATGCCAAGATTTTCTGAGTTATTGTAAATCACCACCGGTTCTTCCGTAAGTCCTCCGGTCAGAATCCCATTACAAATCATCAGCGGGATCAAGTGAACGAGGTAGGCGAAAATGAAGCGGCCCATGTACTTGTCTTTGAAGATTACGTAATGGATACCTAAGGCAAGCGCCCCCACCAAGAAGTTGACTGAGGTGTACCACTTGTCTAAGTGGAGCACGCCCATTACCAGTAGAAAAGGCACCAAGATCCAAACGAAGGCCTTTCCATAAGGCAAGAAATAATCCTTAGGGAAGAAGTAAATCAGCACTTCATAAATGAATACAGAGGAAAAAGGGACGATCAAGAAGAAAAGCCATTCCTCTAGGGGGAGGTCCATCCAAAAGAAGCCCAGTACGTAGGTCGGGTTAAATTCCCAAACCCCCAGTTGCGTAAACCAAATATCCCAGACGATAAAAAAAGCAGCGGTCAGGCCCATCCCAGGGAAAAGGTATTTCCATTGGGTAGCATAGCGGATGCGATGCTCAAAGGATTGCGCTAGCGGATAGCTAATTGCGAAAAGTAGAACGCCTAAATAGAGGTACTTTTCCATCAGGAGATGCCTAGTTTGTTGCCCACATAACTTCCCAAAAGCAGGCTCAGCTTTTGCGCATTGGGGATGCGCACACGTTGCTGGGTGATGACTTCAGGGGGAAGTTTTTTGATTTTATCAAACAGCTTCTGGTAGTACAGGTAGGCCACGCGCACGCCGAGTTTGGCGACGGCAGGTAGGCCTTCGATGCCGACTTGGGAATCGTCGAAGTCTTTTTGGATGTCTTCTTCGATGAGGACTTTGGCAGAGGTATCAAAGCGGGTAAAGTCTACCCCAGGAAAATACACACGCCCACGCTCTTCGTAATCACTCTTGATGTCGCGTAGGAAGTTGACCTTTTGAAAAGCCGCGCCAAGCTTACAGGCAGGTGTTCGAAGGCGCTCATACATAGCGGCATCCCCTGCACAGAATACCTTTAGGCACATCAGGCCCACTACTTCCGCGGAGCCATAGATGTACTCGTGGTAGCGAGAGTCGTTGTACGTATGAAAGTCCAAATCCATCTCCATAGAGTGGAGGAAGGCCTCGATTAGGTCGTGGTCGATGTGGTAGCTGTTGACGATCAGCTGAAAGGCGTGCAAGACTGGGTTGAGCGAGATTTTCTCCTCAATGGCCTCGTAGGTGTCTTTTTTAAAGCGAGCCAACAGGGCCTGCTTGTCTTTGTCGTGGAAGGTGTCCACGATTTCGTCTGCATAGCGCACAAAGCCATAGATGGCATAGATGGGCAAATGAAGGCTTTTGTCTAGGGTTTTGATGCCTAAGGTAAAGCTGGTGCTGTAGCGCTGGGTGATCAGCTTGCTGCATTCCAGGGTAGTGTGGTCAAAAAGGGCGATGGCATCCATGTATGAAATATACCTTTTTGTTTACAAATTATTCTCTTTCATCACTTCTTTGGCCACCACATGCCCTGAAATTAGGGAGGGCGGTACGCCTGGTCCAGGTACGGTCAGCTGCCCGGTGTAGTAAAGGTTACTCACCTTTTTACTCTTCAGGCTAGGCTTCAAGATGGCCGTTTGTAGGAGGGTGTTTGCCAGTCCGTAAGCATTCCCTTTGAAGGCATGGTAGTCCGACTTGAAGTCATTGTGCGCATAGGAGCGCTTGTAGACGATGTGCGAGCGGATTTCCTGTCCGGATAGCTTTTCCAAGCGGTCCAAGATGATGTGGAAGTACTTCTCCCTCATTTCTTCGGTGTCTTCTAAGTCTGGTGCCAGCGGAACGAGCAGGAATAAGTTTTCCATGCCTTCAGGGGCTACCGTAGGGTCGGTGATGGAGGGTACGGAGGCGTAGAAAAGGGGCTTTTCTGGCCACCTTGGGTTGGTATAGATCGCATCCGCATGTGGCCCGAGGGGCTCGTCAAAGAACAGGTTGTGGTGCCTTAAATTTTTAAGCCGCTTGTTTACACCAAGGTAAAAAAGCAAGCTAGATGGAGCCATCACACGCTTGTCCCAATAGTCTTCCGTGTAGTTGCTGTAGGCAGGATCGATTAGGTGCTTGTCCACATGGTGGTAGTCTGCACCGGCCACGACGATGTCTGCCTGGATGCGTTCTCCAGAGCGAAGAAGCAGGCTTTGGGCCTTGCCGTTGGTGATTTCAATTTTTTCTACTTCTGCACTGCATCGGATCTGCACGCCTTGCTCCTCGGCTAGGGATACCATGCCTTTGATGATTTCGTGCATGCCTTTTTTGGGATACCAGGTTCCCAAGGCGATGTCGGCATAGTTCATCAAGCTGTACAGCGCAGGGATATTGTTGGCTGTTTCTCCGAGAAAAAGCACGGGAAACTCCATCAAGCGCACAATCTTATCATGAGTGAAATAGCTGCGGACGTGCTTGGACATGGACTGAAAAATGTCCATGCGAATCATGTCGAGCAGCAGGCCTGGGGAGGCAAACTCAAAAAGCGAGCGGCTAGGTCGGTGCACCAGGTCGTGGATGCCGACTTCGTATTTGTATTTGGCTTGGGCGAGAAACTTGTCTAAGTTTTTGGCAGCGCCAGGCTCGATCGCTTCTAACATAGCGCGGAAGGCGCCCATGTCTGCAGGGATATCAAGCACGTCTTGCTCGCCATAGATGACGGCATAGGAAGGGTCTAACCGGATCAAATCGTAGTAATCCGAAGGCTTTTTCCCAAAGTGGGCAAAGTAACTTTCGAAGACGTCTGGCATCCAATACCAACTCGGGCCCATATCAAAAACAAACCCCTGGTGCTCGAACTTTCTCGCTCTGCCACCAGGGGTATCATTTTTTTCAAGGAGGGTAACCGTACAGTTACCTTTAGATGCCAGGTGTGTAGCTGCGGATAGGCCGGCAAATCCGGATCCAATGACTACCACATGTTTTTTTGACATAATGTTAATTTTTGAACTTATAGACCATCAGGTCTTCTTTTAAAAGTTTACGGGCAATGTGAATTCTGTTTTTAACAGTTCCAATTGGAATCTGAAGCTTGTCCGCAATTTCGTGGTATTTGAACCCTCTGAAATGCATCAAGAAAGGAGTACGGTATACCTCGTCAAGCGTCTGGATCGCTTCTTGGATATCATCCATTGTAAAATTGCCAAACACCCCATTGTCGATCAACGAATCACTTGAGTTGATATAATGCAAGTTGTCCGTCGTATCCACAAAAGTACCTCTTCTTACCATTCTTTGGTAGTTGGTGATGAAGGTATTCTTCATGATGGTATACAACCATGCTTTCAGGTTGGTGCCCTCTGTGAATTTATCCTTGTTGGTGAAGGCTTTCACCATCGTATCTTGTAGTAGATCGTTTGCGTCGTCGATATCGCGGGTGAGCTTCATCGCAAAGGGCTTCAATGAACTAGAAAGCTTTTCAAGGGAGTAGCTAAATTCTAACGTTGTCATAGAGGTGGCTTTTTGTTGAATCAAATCTAACAACGATTAAACAAAATGCAAGCCCTTTGTGGAATTAAAAATAAAAAAGATTAAACAAAAATTTTGCAAGACACATAAATACCTGTAAAAAAGGCGCTTAAAGCAAACAAAGGCACCTTTTTGCAAAAGTGCCTTTGTTTAACAGTTTGGAAAATTTGTTTAACTATTTCTCCTGATACGCCGGAACGAGCTCTTCTAAGAGTTCTTTGATGTCCCGGATATAGCTCATTTGGCGAACATTTTCAGGAAAAGTCAGGTCTTGGCCAATTACTTGGTAGCCGGTAACGAGGATTTGTGCGCTTGTAAACCGTTCTGAAAGTGCAGTTACATAGTCTTGTACGTATTCAGAAGAGGGAGAAGTGGTGATGACCGTCAGCAGGTAATCCGGCTGGTGAAGTTTAAATACGGATAGTAGATCGTCATTAGGCGTGCTCTGCCCTAAGTAGATGACCTTGTGCCCCTTGGATTTGATCAAGTAGCTGGCAAAAAGTAGGGAGATTTCGTGTAGCTCGCCTTCTGGAAGGAAGAGCAAGAATTTTTTGCCTCCACCCTGGGTGATCTGACCATCGATGGCCACGATCAACTTCTGACGTACCAGGTTAGAAATAAAATGTTCCTGGGCAGGATTTATCGCTCCCGTTTGCCACAACAAGCCTATTTTAGACATGAAGGGGTAAATGATGTTGAGCATGGTTTGCTCAAAGCCCAGCTTCAGGATGTTGGTGCTTAGTATTTTGTCGAAGCGCTCCTCGTCCATTTCAATCATGCAAATGGTGAGCGCGTGAATCTGATCGTCGTGGGTAAGGGACCTTTCGGTGAGCTTCATGACTTCTTCCCGAAGTTCGTTCGGTGCCATGGACGCGATTTTGCTGATTTTTACGCCATTGTCGTTGAGCAAAGCCACATTCAAAATGAGCTTCAGGTCATCGTCGTCGTAAAAACGAATATTGGTATCGGTACGTTTTGGCTGCAAGAGATTGTAGCGCTGCTCCCAGATACGCAGGGTGTGGGCTTTTATCCCAGACAGTTGTTCAAGATCTTTGATCGAATAGGTACTCACTTTTCCTCCTTGTTAAAGAATTCTTTAGGAACTACAAACAAACCAAAAGAGACGGCGTCGTCTTTCTTATTGGTTTTGTGGTGCGCCTGGTGGGCCTTGTAAATCCCTTTTAGAAAAGGATGTTTGGGCTTGCCAAACCAGGTTAGTCTTCGGTGTACCAATACGTCGTGCAGTACAAAGTACAACGCGCCGTACAGGCTAATGCCTATTCCCATCCAAAAGCGGTAGTCTAGGTTCTCTACACC
The DNA here is from genome assembly GCA_044237325.1 of Algoriphagus sp. Classification (GTDB taxonomy): domain Bacteria; phylum Bacteroidota; class Bacteroidia; order Cytophagales; family Cyclobacteriaceae; genus Algoriphagus. Next base: position 2,886 of record JBIIFN010000085.1, on the reverse strand, counting down.
GAGAAAGATCAAGATCACTGCAATGCTTCCGAATAAAAGGGAAAACAAGTCGTTCCATTCAAAGAAGGACTTGGAATGTTGGTGGTGGGTCTTGTGGATCATCCACAAAGGGCCGTGCATCAAGTACTTGTGGATAAACCATCCGGAAAATTCCATGGCAGCAAATCCAAGAGCGGTGAAGGCGACAGACAACAACATTCGAGTGATAACTAAGGAGGTGAAGGTTTTGTTATGGATTAGTTAATTGGGCCCCAGAAAAAAGCGGAGTTAGCCGATGACCGTAAAATTTAATAGGGTGAAAAACAAGATCCAGGTGATTAGTAAAAAGGTAGCCAGTGGATTGTACTTGTCGAAATTGGCTTTGCGCCAGATCAATTGTACCAAAAACGAAACCCCAAACCAGCCCAGGTAATTGCTCATCGGGATGATCTCCCATTTCCAAGCCCAGAAGTCAAGCGCTACGGCGACGGGCTCCAGGATATAGTCCAAGGCGGTCATGGCGCTGGCAGCCAAAAATGCCGCATACCAGTCGTTGGGAATCTTGTGAAACACCGAGCCGGTGAGGTAGCTGAGAATAACCCAGTTGACCCCGATCACCAGCGGCACGTCCCACAGTTTGAGCCCCAATGTAGGTCCATAGACGTAGTCTCCGTAGAGGTATCCGGTATGGATGCCGATAAGCTCAGATCCAAATCCGATCCAAAATGCCGCTGCCGCAAATACGGGAAAGGCCTCGTTCCAGCCCCGGTGATAGACTAAGATCAGTACCAGTGTAGTCAACAAATGCAGAGGGGTCAAGCCCAAAAAAAGCTCCCGGTACTCGGGAAGACTCAGCCCAATGGCACCAACCAAGTGAAGGGCCACCAGGATAATTTTTCCAAGCAGCACGCGAGACACCTTGTTTTTTTCTTCCGAAGGGATGAATTTATGCATAGTTATGGGGCCGAGGCAGGTATTCCATTTGGGATTTCTAACTTTGTCCGAAAGGAATTGTTCCCCACAAAAGTAATAAAACCCACCGCTCAGACCATGATCCTCTACAATATTACCTTCAACCTCAGTCCGGATATCGAAGAAGACTTTATCTCCTGGATGAAAGAAAGCCATATTCCCGAGGTGCTTGCCACGGGCAACTTTCATTCTCACGTGTTTTACCGACTGGTACACCACTCGGAAGATGGCTCGGTCAACTACTGCATTCAGTACTTTACGGAGACGATGGCCCAGATGCTGGACTACGAAAAAACCCATGCACCAGGACTCCGTGCAAAAACCCAAGCCCGCTACCAAGATAAGGCCATCGCTTTTCGTACCTTGTTGGAAACGGTCTAAGCCATGTCTAACCCAATTAAACTCTTTGTCAGCCTGCTCCTTCCGCAAATCGCCGGAGGGTTAGGGGCGTTTTTTACGCTGAGCTCTGTGCAGAGCTGGTACCTCACGCTCAACAAGCCTTCTTGGAATCCTCCTAGTTGGCTCTTTGGTCCGGTATGGACCACGCTCTATGTGCTGATGGGAATTGCTTGTTTTCTGATATGGAAAAGCAATCACCCACTCAAAAAGCAAGCCCTGACCCTGTACTTTGCGCAGCTAATCCTCAACTTTCTCTGGTCACCGGCTTTTTTTGGTGCCCAAAATCCGCTCCTTGGTCTTGTCGTAATTATCCCGATGTGGGGTTCAATCCTTGCTTGCATCTTGACCTTTCGCAAAATCAATCCTTGGGCCGCGGCCTTACTGGTTCCTTATATCCTTTGGGTAAGTTTTGCGACGGTACTGAATGCAACCATCTGGTCGCTCAACCCATAAAAAAAGCCAGTCAGTAATCCTGACTGGCTTAATTGAATTTGTTTTTTAATCAGCGAATTTTCCCAATGGGAAAAATTTTTGAGGTTCGAGATAGCGTGCTGTCGACTGTGGTCCGTAGACCGTCGACAAAACTTCCTACTATTCCTTCACCGTCGTAGTCACCTTAGGCGCTTCCTTGGTCCACTGACTTACATCTAGCTTTCTAGGCGTAGGCAATAGCTCGTCCAGGGTGTTGCCATCGTATACACGACCATCTTTCACCACGTGGGTGATGGTATTGGTGTTGCGGATGTTTTCCAAAGGATTTTTGTCTAGGATCACCAAGTCGGCCAACTTGCCCACCTCGATGCTTCCTAGTTCCTTGTCCAAGCCCAAGGACTCGGCGCCAAGAATGGTCGCTACCTTCAAGGCATTTAGTGCGCTCATGTCTCCACTTGCAATGGACCAAAGCTCCCAGTGGTAGCCAAGCCCTTGAAGCTGTCCATGCGAACCTACTCCAGCCAAACCTCCTTGGGTGATGATCGAGTTGACGCCTTGGGCATGCTTTTGGAACACGTGGTCTTCCGGAGCAAACCAGCCACCGAGGCTACCTGCTCTTCTACGCGCCTTCTCATTGAGCTCATTGTAAGGAGTAAAGCGGTTGAGCTTAGGATCGTGAAGCGGGCTTTCGGTACTGTAATAGAAGTTTTCCGCCCATGGGCCACCGTAAGCTACCAGTAACGTAGGCGTATAGGCCATCTTGCTTTTTGCAACCGTTTGGGTCACGTCTTTATACAAGGGGAACACGGGAATGGAGTGTTCGTGACCTGGGTAGCCATCGATCAACTGGGTGATGTTGAGCTTGTAGTCCAAGCCTCCTTCGGTGGTCGGCATGAGCTGCTGCTCTTTGGCCGCCATGATTACCCACTGACGGTGCTGTCTGTTGCCCACCAAGTACATTTTGATGTACTGGGTATTGTAGTACTTGCTGTATTGCTTGAGTACGCTCTTGGTTTGCTCCAAAGACTTCAAGTTGTACATCCAGTAGCCCACACCGGGACCGGTTGAGTATACGCGTGGTCCAGGGACCATGCCGGCTTCCAC
>JBIIFN010000260.1:0-2669 GCA_044237325.1 Algoriphagus sp. | reverse complement strand
AAAAATTTAGAACCTATGCGGGAATCCATGCCAATGGCCTTGGCAACATCGTCCACATTTGCGCCGGTAACTTCACAAAGTTCCGAAATCGAATTGATGGAAGACACACGCTGGGCCAAGAAGGCATTAGCGGTCAACTTGGATAGCTCAGAGGACCATAGATTGGTTGTTAAAATCTTTTCTTCGGGCACCCAGGCAGCATAAATCGCTACCAAGGCCTGGATCGCCTCATTACCTTCCTCGCTTTCCTCTCCCCCGATGAGTACTCGGTCGGGATGAAGTAGGTCTTGAACCGCCGTGCCCTCAGCTAGAAACTCCGGATTGGAAAGCACTTGAAAAGGCACCTTGCTTGGCGAATTGTATAAGATATCCTTCACCGCTTGCGCAGTACGTACAGGAAGGGTCGACTTCTCTACCACAATTTTAGGCGTCGTGGCCAAATCTGCAATCTGACGAGCACAGAGTTCGACCCACTTGAGGTCTGCGGCCATGCCTTTTCCTTCCCCGTAGGTTTTGGTAGGCGTATTGACTGAGATAAAAATCATGTCCGCCTCCACGATTCCGCGCTTCACATCTTTGGAGAAAAATAGATTTCTTCCTCTTGCTTCCGCCACCACTTGATCCAAGCCGGGTTCGTAAACAGGCAATTGTGACAAATCGGAATGGTTCCAGGCATCAATTCGCGCCTCATTGGCATCGACCACAACCACCCGTATATCGGGACATTTTTGGGCCATCACCGCCATCGTCGGTCCACCGACGTAGCCGGCACCGATGCAACAGATATTTTTAATCTTTCCCATAGAGGATACTTTGCTAGCTAAAGATAAAAAAATCTGACAGCGCAGTTGAAAAAGCCACGCTTACATTATTACATCACAAATAACGGAAGGAATTGCTGTTTTTTTTCGGATTAATCCCGATTTATCACAGCTTATAGCAGTCTTCGCTTCTATTCCTTTATTTTTTTATCTCCAATCGTACTTGTCAACAAAAATCTTGTCAACTAATCCCATTTTATTTATAACTTTTTAGCCTTAACACCTGTAACCCATGACCTACCTACGTATTTTTAGAGGGCTACTTTGGCTAAACAGCCTACTTCTACTGTGGAACTGTGATGAAAAACCCAAAACCCAAGCAGAACTTCTTGCAGGAGAACAACTGAGTTATAATTTCCATATCCGTCCCATTCTTTCTGACAAGTGCTTTGCTTGCCACGGTCCCGATGCCAACAAACGTGAAGCAAACCTTCGACTAGACACGGAAGAAGGGGCTTTTGCCGCCCTAAAAGATAGTCCTGGAAAATTTGCCCTCGTGGCAGGTGATCCCCTTGCCTCGGAAGTTTACCACCGAATCGTAAGCACGGACCCTTCCGAAGTCATGCCTCCCCCGGAATCCAATTTGAGCCTCACGGAAAGTGAAATCCAGCTCATCACCCAATGGATCAAGCAAGGCGCTGCCTACGAACCGCACTGGGCTTTTACCCGAATCGAAAAACCAAAGGTTCCCGCCTCCGACTGGGGCATAAATGAAATTGACCGCTTTGTATACGCTAAACTTCAAGGCAAGGGACTAGAGCCAAATCCAGAAGCCAACTCTTTTGATCTTATCAAACGTGCCAGCTTGGACCTCACAGGACTCCCACCTTCCTTGGCACTCATCGAGAAGTATGCGGGATTCAAAGGTGCCAACACCTACGAAAAATTGCTGGACGAACTGCTCTCAAAACCAGCTTTTGGGGAAAAGCTAGGGATTTTATGGCTAGATATTTCGAGATACTCAGACAGCTACGGCTACCAAGACGATAACATCCGTTCCCAATGGCCTTATCGAGATTGGGTGATTCATGCGTTTAACAAAAACCTACCCTACGACCAATTTCTCACCTGGCAACTGGCGGGAGACCTTCTTCCCAACCCCACCAAGGAGCAACTACTAGCCACAGCATTTAACCGAAACCATAAATACACCGAAGAAGGTGGGGTAATCGAAGAAGAATACCGTGTGGAGTATGTGCTCGACAAAACGAACACATTTAGCAAAGGCATCCTTGGCATCACGATGGAATGTGCCCAGTGCCACGATCATAAATACGACCCCGTATCGCAGAAAGAGTATTACGAGATGTATGCTTTTTTCAACAACTCCCAAGAAAAAGGATTTGAAGGGGATGTAAGCATCTCTAAACCAGCAAAAACACCCATTCTATGGGTGGAGCAGGCCGATTTGAAGGGAATCTTAAACTTTATAAATCACCAAGACTCCAGCAAGCTTAGCGTGTCCGTAATGGGAGAATTGGAGGAAAAAAGAACCACCTACATCCTCGATCGTGGGGCCTACGATGCGCCCACCCTCCCAGTGGATGCCTCCACTCCCACCTCAATCTTGTCCTTTCCAGCTGGGATGGAAAGAAACCGCCTAGGACTTGCCAAATGGACCACCCACCGAGACAATCCACTTACGGCTCGTGTATTTGTCAACCTGATCTGGCAAGAAATCTTTGGACGGGGAATAGTCAAGTCAGCGGGAGATTTTGGTATGCAAGGAGACCTTCCTACCCATCCCGAGCTACTCAACTGGGTGGCCGCAGACTTTATGGAACGTGGCTGGAACATCAAAGGGCTACTTAAAAAAATTCTGCTTTCAGCAACCTACCGCCAAGCAGC
>JBIIFN010000259.1:0-2712 GCA_044237325.1 Algoriphagus sp. | reverse complement strand
CAAAGTCGCCTTTTCATCTGTGATGGGATTGCCTCCTGTATTGTCCTTCCGAATATAGGTTGGCGTACTTTGGTTGGCATAGTTAAGCAGGTTGCTAGGATCGATCTTTGTTCCAAACACCTCGTTGATGGCTGAATTGGTTACGGGCGCGGTGGTTTCCGGGTTGCAGGCGCTCAGTAGTAGAACCAAACCTATGACGTAAAGGGCAAGTGACTTTTTCATGCGGTGGGGGTTAGGTTTACTGATTTTTGAGATTAGACCTTTCTTGCTTCTCTTGGTTTAATCCTATTTGGAGGCTAGCCCTTAAATTATGCAATTAATTTATAGATATCATAGGTATCTTTTATTTGATGCGTATTAGCCGCTTTTTGCCAGTCACCAAAAAACTACCGAGTGAGTTCAATTAAATGCGGTGTCTACAGTAGACTGCCGGCTATGTGCGATGATCGACAGTGGTAAATAGTCAAGATGCCACATTAGTAGGATTGCGGATAATCCTACAAAATTTTAGTAGTTTAGGCAAAAATCTACGCTCATGAAGGCTATCCACTTCTTCCTCACATTCAGTGCTGCACTGCTTCTTTCCTTTGCTGCTGCGGCCCAAACTCCCCAGTTCCCACTAGTGAAAGGCTTTGGTGGGATTTACGAGATTCCCGATGCTACAGAGCGTCCCGACGGCACGCTAGAGTACAAGATTTTGGTGGACATGACTTCTCCCTCCGAGGATCCACTTCAAATTTCTCGTTTTGTAGACAACGTGGCCAGACTGATGAACCTGCACGGGCTGGCGGGAGTAACGAAAGAGCGGATGAAAGTGAAAGTTGTTTTGCATGGTGGAGCGATTTTCACCCTACTTACGGATCCACAATACAAAGCCAAATACCAGGTAGACAACCCCAACCTGCCGGTCTTCGAGGCCTTGGAAGCAGCAGGAGTAGAGGTGCTGGTTTGTGGACAGTCCTTGATTGCTAGGAAATTGAAAACGGAGGATCTCTGGCCTGGAGTGACCATTGCCCATTCGGCACTGACCACCATTACTACCTACGCGGCAAAGGGATACCTGGTCATGAAGTTTTAAGGACTAGCTCAGCATTTTTTTTAGGATAAATTTTCTGTTTTGTCGATTTTTCAAAAGGAAAAATCTTTTGAAAAACCCTACCTTTAAAATTCAAAATAGACCCATCTCCTCCTTTCCATGAGTGACGCGATCAAACACGAATGTGGTATAGCTTTTATTCGGCTCAGAAAACCTGTTCAGTACTACATCGACACCTACGGAACCGCAGCCTACGCGGCCAATAGGCTCTATATTTTGATGCAGAAGCAGCTCAACCGAGGACAGGATGGAGCAGGGGTAGCGAACATTAAAATTGGCACCAAGCCAGGAACGCGTTACATCAGCCGTTATCGCTCCATTGAACCATCAGCGGTCAACGATATCTTTGATAAAATCACCAATAAGTTTCGAAAGGCCAAGAAGTTAGGGGGTAAGAAGGCCCTCGCCGATGGGGAATGGCTGAAAGAAAACATGGCCTTTTCCGGAGAAGTTTGGCTAGGACACCTTCGCTACGGTACCCATGGTGAAAATAGCATCGAAACCTGCCACCCCTTCCTCAAGCAAAACAACTGGCGCAGCCGCAACCTGGTCATGGCGGGCAACTTCAACATGACCAATAACGAGGAACTTTTTGGAAGACTTGTGGAGCTGGGACAGCACCCCAAAGAAAAGACCGACACCGTCACGGTGATGGAAAAAATAGGACACTTTTTGGACGAAGAAAACCAGCGCATTTTTGATCAATACAAAGAGGAGCATTCCAATGAGGAGCTAACGCATATCATTGAAGACAAATTGGATGTGGGGCGAATTTTGCGTCGATCCTGCCGCGATTTTGATGGAGGCTATGCCATGGCTGGGATGATTGGAAACGGATCAGCCTTTGTGGTACGCGATCCTTCTGGTATCCGACCAGCTTTCTACTATGCCGACGACGAAGTGATTGTGGTAGCGTCCGAAAAGCCTGCCATCAAGTCAGCCTTCAATATTGATTTTAATGCCATCAAGGAAATTAAGCCTGGGCATGCCATTGTGATCAACAAAGATGGTTCCTTCACCGAAGAGGAAATATTACCCGCGCGGGAAAAGAAATCTTGCTCCTTTGAGCGGATTTATTTCTCCCGCGGAACAGATCCAGGCATCTATCAGGAACGCAAAAATTTGGGCAAAGCCCTCATTCCTCAGATTCTGAAGGCCATCGATTTCGATCTCAAGAACACCGTCTTTTCCTATATCCCAAATACCGCCGAAACAGCCTTTTTGGGCATGATCGAGGGGCTCGATGAGTACCTGGTAGCAAAAAGGAAGGAAGTACTCTTGGATGGTAAGCCCCATGTGGGCGACTTGGACGAATTGTTGAGTTTCCGCCCGCGGGTAGAGAAATTAGTGAGCAAAGATGTCAAACTACGCACCTTTATTACGAGTGATGCTGACCGTGATTCGATGGTAGCCAGCGTGTATGACACGACCTATGAGGTCATTCGTCCCGGCGTAGATACGCTGGTGGTGATTGACGACAGCATTGTGCGGGGAACGACCCTAGAAAAAAGCATCCTTACCACTTTGGACAGACTCAATCCCAAGCGGATTGTGATTGTTTCTTCTGCGCCACAAATTCGCTATCCTGATTGCTATGGCATCGACATGTCGCGCAT
>JBIIFN010000258.1:0-2715 GCA_044237325.1 Algoriphagus sp. | reverse complement strand
GAAAAGAGCCTCAGATTGCCGCCCTTTTTCCTGGGGAAGAAGTCCTCCTTAAGCCTAGCAGCGGAGGGAAATACATCAGTACCACCATTCATAAATGGGTGGATGACGCAGATCAAATCCTTGCCCTGTACGAAAAAGCAGCAACTATCGAAGGCCTCATTTCACTTTAATTCAACGACCATGTGGACAGAAGAAGCAAACCAGCTTAAAAAGAGCTTTACTTTTCAAAATTTTCAGGAAGCCTTTGCTTTCATGACGCGTGTTGCATTTTTGGCGGAAGCACAACAGCACCACCCCAACTGGTCAAACGTATACAATCGGGTGGATATCGTGCTTACTACCCATGATGCGGGCAACGTAGTCACGGAGAAGGACCACAAGCTTGCGCGAGCTATAGACCAGCTACTCCCGTGAGCATAGCGACCGTCCACTTGTACCTGGTGCCTACACCCATTGGTAACCTCAGAGACATCACGCTTCGAGCCATCGACACCCTTCAGACCGTAGATGTGATCCTGGCTGAAGATACCCGTACCTCTGGCATCCTCTTGAAGCACCTGCAGATCTCCAAAAACCTCCAATCCTACCACAGCTTCAACGAGCATAAAGCGGTGGAAAAGCTGGTGGAGCGTATGAGAAAAGGAGAAACTTTTGCCTTGATCAGCGATGCCGGCACACCTGCCATCTCCGATCCAGGCTTTCTTCTGGTGCGCGAAGTACTCGCTGCCGGGCTAGAAGTTCAATGCCTGCCCGGAGCTACTGCTTTTGTACCTGCACTGGTGGCCAGCGGCCTACCCAACGACCGGTTCGTCTTTGAAGGGTTTTTGCCCCATAAAAAGGGTAGAAAAACCCGCATCGACGCCTTGCTTACCGAGGAACGTACGCTGATTTTTTACGAATCCCCCCACCGCTTGATCAAGACCTTGGAGCAGCTTTCGGAAGCTTTCGGAGGCGATCGGCAGGGGGCAGTGTCAAGGGAACTGACCAAGCTTCACGAAGAAACCGTCCGCGGTACCCTGCTCGAGCTAATTGACTACTACCAAGTGCATCCTCTCAAAGGAGAAATCGTGCTTGTAGTGGCAGGATGCCCAGAGCAGCGAGAGACTCGTGCCGAAAAGCAAGAGAAAAAACAGGCGGAATGGAAAAAGGCAAAAAAATCTCGTCCGGAATAACCCCCAACACACCCTACCCTTTCTACGATGTTATCCACAGAAAAACTAGCTCAGCTGCTAAGTCAAACCCGCACCATCGCTACTGAAGTAGGGGTCTTTATCGACCAGGAACGGCAGCATTTTTCTTTGGACAGCGTTGAACACAAGGGATTCAATGACCTGGTTTCTTATGTGGATAAAGAGGCTGAAAAGCAGGTGGTGGCACGGCTACAAATTATCTTCCCTGAGGCGGGATTCATCACCGAGGAAGGCACCAATACCACGCGGGGGGAAGTCTACAACTGGGTGATTGATCCCTTGGATGGTACCACCAATTTTGTGCACGGCCTACCTGTGTTTGCCGTGAGTATTGGGTTGATGGAAAAAGAGGAAGTGGTCTTGGGAGTGGTGTACGAAGTCAATCGCAAGGAGTGTTTTCATGCCTACAAGGGTGGCGGAGCTTTCTGCAACGAGACACCACTGCGTGTAAGTAAGGCTCCCAATTTGGCGGCTTCTTTGATTGCTACAGGCTTTCCTTACTACCAGTTTGACTTGATCGACCGCTACCTCAATTCCATGAAATCCCTCATGCAAAAAACCCATGGGCTCAGAAGGCTAGGTTCGGCTGCAGTGGACCTTTGTTACGTTGCTGCGGGCAGGACAGAGGGATATTTCGAATACAACCTCAATTCCTACGATGTCGCTGCTGGCGTGATTTTGGTGCAGGAGGCGGGAGGCCAGGTCACGGACTTTGCGGGGGGTACGGACTATATTTTTGGAAGAAAAATCGTGGCTACCAACGGACACATTCAGCAGGAGCTCCTTAATGTACTGGCAGAGCACTGGGGATAATTAGCCCAGCAGCAGGTACCAAATAAGCAAGCTGAGAGCCGAAAGGGGAACCCCTAAGCCGGCAAGCAGGCTAGCAAGTCGTGGCTGAAGCCCAAATTGCGCAGCCAACAACGCCCCAGTGATCATGGGAGCCATGCCGCTTTCCAACACGGCCACCTTATAGGCGAGGTTACTGGTAGGCATTAGCAGCGAATAGATGACCCAGACCAACCCCGGAGCGAGCATCAAGCGAAAGCCTAGCCCATACCATAAAAAGCGCGACTGAAGCCAGTTTTTGTCCCAGCTGAGTCGTAACCCAATTACGCCCAAGGCAACCGGAGCCATGGTGCTAGCGATTCCCTCAAGCAGTGGGAGTAGGACTGTTGGTAAGCGAAGCCCGAGTGCACTGAGCAAGATTCCTCCAACAAGAAAAACAAAGGGAGGAAACTGGACCATTTTTAGGAGTAGGCTAGTTCCTTCCGTTGGAACATGCCCATAGCGAGCGCCTATCCATAGAGAAAGCGTAGAGGCCAGTAAAAAAGAACCGCCTTGGTCGATGAGTAACGCGGTAGCCAATCCTTCCTTGCCATATAATGCTTCAATGATAGGGAAACCAAGGAAGGAAGTGTTGGCCAATCCGGCTACCAGGATCAGGCAACCTGTAACTCCTTTTTCCCAACCATTTTTCCTTCCAAGAAATCCAAATAGACCCCAAGAGAACAGGAAGGTAAGC
>JBIIFN010000116.1:0-7165 GCA_044237325.1 Algoriphagus sp. | reverse complement strand
CAACTCCATGGCGGCATCATCAAGTATGGCATGGAAGTCGGAGGGGAAGATTTTGAAGGCAAATGCTACGTTTTTGACAACCGCATTGCCGTAGATGTCAACCAAGTGAACCCCTGCGTGGTATCGTCCTGCCATGTCTGCAACAATCCCAGCGACCGCATGGTCAACTGTGCCAACCCAAGTTGCAACGACCACTTGGCCATCTGTGAAGCCTGCGGATGGGAACTCGAGGGTGCCTGCTCCCCAGCTTGCCAGACACATCCCAACAAGCGGCCCTATGACGGCACAGGCGCCTATCAAAAAAACTCCAACGGCTACAATCCCTTTTTGAGCCTCCACCGTGATGCTGCCAAGGATCGCGCTAAAACCTCCCATGAGCAGCCGGCAAATTCCTGAGTCGGAGCTGCTGCTCCACGCGGATGGTAGCGTCTACCACCTGCGCTTGACTCCTGAGCAACTGGCACCCACGGTGTTTACCGTAGGTGATCCAGACCGCGTGGGCAGCGTATCGCGCCACTTTGACCAGATCGACTTTAAGGGGCAAAACCGGGAATTCATCACCCATACGGGTTGGAAAAATGGGCAGCAGGTAACTGTCATCAGCACCGGCATGGGTACGGATAATGTGGAGATCTTGCTGACCGAGCTGGATGCACTGGTTAATGTTGACCTGCAGACACGCCAAGTCAAGGAGAAAAAAACCAGTCTTCAGATCATTCGAATCGGCACTTCTGGGAGCCTGCAAGCCGATCTTCCTGCGGGCACGTTGCTCGCCTCGGAGACGGCCATCGGCATGGATACCCTGATGGCCTACTACCCAGCACTCTCTGGTACCCAAGCCTTTGCCGAAGCCATTCAGCAGGAGCTTGGACTTTCTTTCCGACCCTACCAAGCTTCCGCATCACCCAAACTTTTAGCAAAGCTAGATTCCCCTATCACGCGAGGTGTGACGCTTACCTGTCCTGGATTTTATGCCCCACAGGGAAGAGAAGTGCGCCTCAAGCCTCGTTTTGACCAAATGATCGAACGCTTGGCTGCGCTACAGGTGCAAGGACGCTACCTGACCAACTTTGAGATGGAAACAGCGGGCTACTACGCCCTTGGGGAGCTCCTTGGTCACCACTGCATCAGCTTAAACGCGCTTATGGTAAATAGGCCCTTAAAAACAGTGACGGCGGAAGGGGAAAAACTCATAGACCAACTTATCCAAGTTGCCTTGGACACCTACACCCGGTGAGCCCTACCTGCGAACAAGTCTTTCTTACCTTGCAGGATCGAGCCGTTCCTGCCAAAGCTGCGCACCTGCAGCGCTACTTCAATACGGCCCCTGGTGGCTATGGGGAGGGAGACCTTTTCTTGGGAGTGACGGTACCTGAGCAGCGGAAGATTGCCAAAACTTTGGCTTCCCAGATTTCCCTACCTGAGCTTTCCGAGCTCATCCAGCATCCTTACCATGAAATGCGATTGACGGGACTTTTGGCTTTAGTATATCGCTTTGAAAAAACGAGTTCCGAGGGGGATCGACAGGAGCTGGTGGATTTTTATTTGGCGCACTTGCCCTGGATCAACAACTGGGACTTGGTGGATAGCTCTTGTACCCAAATTTTGGGTGCCTTCTACTGGCAAAAAGACAAGTCCCTATTTTACCGGCTGGCGGCTTCCTCCCAGCTCTGGGAGCAGCGCATTGCCATGATCAGTTCACTTTATTGGATCCGAAAAAGAGCGTTCACCGATGCGCTGGCCTTGGCAGAGCTACTCAAAAATCATCCCCATGACCTGATGCACAAGGCTGTGGGCTGGATGCTGAGAGAGGTTGGAAAAAGGAATTTTGATGCCGCGCATGAGTTTTTGCTAGTCCACTACCGCACGCTACCCAGGACGGCACTGCGGTATGCCATTGAAAGATTCCCGGAAGAGTTGCGGCAGGACTTTCTGAAGGGCAGGATTTAAAAAGTCAGAGAAAAGGGTAATTTTAGTAAGGGGTTTTATTTTTTACTCCTTGAAAATCATTTTTTAACTGTCTTATTTTTTTACACCATGGAAAATTACCTCGCTAAGGCTATTGTAGACGCCTGTTTTCACATTCATGTTAAACTTGGTCCTGGATTATTTGAATCCCTATATGAAGAAGTTTTGAATTATGAATTGTGTAAGCAAGGGTTTTTGGTAAAGCGTCAACATCCAATTCCTGTCATTTGGGACAATACAGAAATGGATCTAGGTTTCCGCGCAGATTTGATCGTGGAAGACCTTGTATTGATCGAGCTTAAGTCAGTGAAGGCTCTTGAACCTGTACACAAAAAGCAGGTGTTGACCTATTTGAAGCTGACTGGGTTCAAATTAGGTCTTCTCATTAATTTCAACGAGGCGCTGATCAAAAACGGAATTGCTCGCATAGTGAATGATTTATAAGTTTTCTCTAAAAAATGATTCTTGCAAAGAAAATACCCCTTTGCGCGAAGAAAAAAAGAATGTCTCGCAAAGAAGGGAAGCCGCAAAGGAAGAAAGAAATCCCTTTGCGCCTTAACTACTTTGCGCCTTTGCGTGAAGAAAAAAATCCGCGGCGGCGGACCCGAAATGCTGCGGGACAAGCAGCAAAGAAGGGAAGACGCGAAGGAAGAAAGAAATCCCTTTGCGCCTTAACTATTTTGCGCCTTTGCGTGAAGAAAAAAAAGAATCTCTCGCAAAGAAGAGGAGACGCAAAGATCAAGACCCCTTTGCGGCCTGCCTACCGCAGGCAGGCTTTGCTTCTCTGCGCCTTTGCGAGAACCTACTTTTTTTCAAAAAATCAATCGGAGATTCCGTCGAGTTCGCTGAGTTCCAACCAGGACAATTCCAGTTCCTCCAATTCTCCATCGATAACCTGAAGCCTGTTGGTCCAGGTGAGTAACTGACTTACATCGGCAGTGCCCACGGTGATCTGCTCCGTGATAGTTGCCTTTTCGGACTCGAGTTTGGCGATGGTATCGTTGAGCTGCTTAAACTCCTGCTTTTGCTTGTAACTCGCTTTGAGTTTGGGTGAAGCGGCTTCCTGGATTACAGGAGCTTCAACTTGCACAGGCTTAGGTTCAACTTTTGCTTGAGTACTCGAACTAGCCTTCTGATCTGCATTTTCCTCTTCCCACTCGCGGAAATCCGTATAGTTGCCAGGGAAATCACGGATCGCTCCTTCTCCTTCAAATACAAACAAGTGCTCGACCAGTCGATCCATAAAGTAACGGTCGTGAGACACGATGATCAAGCAACCCGGGAAAGTATCCAAGAATTCTTCCAGGATATTCAAGGTCATCAAATCCAGGTCGTTTGTGGGTTCGTCGAGGATCAGGAAGTTTGGATTTTTGATCAGCACCAAAAGCAGCTGCAGGCGTCTTCGCTCTCCTCCGCTCATCTTTCCGATGGGCGTAAACTGCTGCTTGGGAGGGAATCCAAACTGAGTTAAAAATTGACTCACCGTGATCGTCTGTCCCTTGTCCAGCACCACCACTTCTGCAATTTCTTTGACCACATCAATCAGGCGCTTTTCCTCATCAAAGCGATCCTCTTCCTGCCGGTAGTAGCCAAATGCCGTGGTCTGTCCTGCGGTCACCTTGCCCTGATCGGGGTCGAGAATGCCCGTGATCATTTTCAAGAAGGTCGTTTTTCCTGCCCCATTGGGTCCAATGATACCGATGCGGTCCTTCTTTTTGAAAATATAGGAGAAGTCTTTGACGAGGGTTTTGTCATCAAAGGCCTTGGAGATTTTTTCGATTTCCAGGATTTTATTCCCTAGGCGCTGCGTAGAGACAGTCAACTCGATGTCACGTTCCTCCCGCTTGGTAAAGGCTTTTTCCTTGGTTTCTTCGAAGGCATCCACGCGGTACTTGGCTTTGGTGCCTCGGGCTTTGGGCTGTCGACGAATCCAATCCAGTTCTTTTTTGTAGAGGCTTTTGGCTTTCTCAATCTCGATGTCCTCGATCTGCATGCGTTCCGCCTTTTTATCGAGGAAGTAGCCGTAGTTGCCTTGGTAGCGGTGGATTTTGCCTTGGTCCAACTCTAGGATTTCGTTGGTTACTGTTTCTAGGAAGTAGCGGTCGTGGGTCACCATGAATAGGGCCAGGTTGGCCTTGGAAAGGTAGTCTTCCAGCCACTCGATGGTCTCTAGGTCCAGGTGGTTGGTCGGTTCGTCGAGTAGGAGCAGGTCTGGCTTTTCAAGGATCGCTTTGGCCAGTGCTACTCGCTTGCGCTGTCCTCCAGAAAGGGTGCCGACGGCAAGTTCGGTATCGTGAAGGCCGAGTTTGCCCAGCACTTCCTTTACCTGGTATTCAAAGTCCCAGGCTTGGAGGGCATCCATTTTTTCGAAAAGCTTGGACATCTGATCCGAGTTGTCTATGCCGCGTTCGGCATCGAGCATGGCCTTGTGGTAGGATTCGATGACTTGGAGGATTTCCGAATTACTCTGGTCGAAGATCGTTTGGTAGATGCTCAGGTTGCTTTCGAACACCGGGTTTTGATGCACGTAGGCAATTTTGACCGACTGGTTGAGGGCCACTTGGCCTGTATCGGGGATCTCCAGGCCCATGATGATCTTCATCAAGGTGGATTTCCCAGCCCCGTTGATGCCCACAAGGGCTATTTTTTGTCCTTGGGCGATACCAAAGGAGATATTGGAAAAAAGTTTGCGCTCCCCAAAGGCTTTGCTAAGATTCTCAACGGATAAGTAATTCATGCCGCAAAAGTACGGGAAAAAAGGGGCTTAGGGAAATACGGTGGAAATACTATAGAAATAGGGTGGAAATAAACCGTGACTGCCTGCCTACGGCGGGTAAATAGTCCGTGGGGGTATTTCCACCATATTTCTCAATCAACTAAAAATGATAGCATTCCATTTACTACCTAATCATCAATTGCGAATACATCGAATGGAATAGCCATTGGCACGGTAATCGTAAGCGGTATCATTCGAGACAGAATTGGGATCAAACGCTAAGGCTTGAGCTTCTGGACTTCCTGTTGTACTACTCCAATAAAAACCATACTGGCCGGCGAAGAAAAACCCAGCCCCATCGTTACGCTGCCCCGCCATGGTCAATTTGAGCGGAGAGGCAAATGCACCGGCTGCATTTTGGCTGCTCCACGTTGCAATTTCTGCTCCCCATTCTGCCCCAGTAGGAATTCGAAAGCCAGATGGACATGGATTATTGATGCCATTTACCCCTTGCCATAGGTTGTTGTTTTGTCCACTTCTCCAATCGACAGGTTGACCAGAGGCAATGATAAACCTTGAATTTCCCGGCGCATCTGTCGTAGATAATGTATTCGTGGTGCCGTTTACACCCGTTCCTCCATCTTGACCTACATGCCCTGGAATCCAGTTGACTAGTTCGTGTCCATCCGGGCCACGTCCCCATTGGTACAAACTACCATAGGCGAGGTGATCCGTGCTACTGGTAGCTATACGTGAAGCGCCTAAGTTGCGGTCCATCCAGATTTTTCCTGTGGTAGCATTAACTACCGTGTTTGCAGGCAAGGAGCCCGACCAAACGGGCTTGCCTCCAATAAATGTAAGGGTTTGTCCATCGGTGCCAGCAGCCACTTTGACCCATGCAGAACCACTCCAATACAGCATGTCGCCTGCGTTATATCCTGAGGTAGGTAATCCTCCTCCGCTTGGTGTTGCCCATGAAGCAAGACCATTTGCATCAGAGGTCAATACTTTTCCTACTCCAGGTGTGCCTCCAGAAATCTTTAGCGCATTGCTTACATGTACATTTCCTTTGAGGTAGATATCCGTTCCTCCAACCGTCGTGGTATTGGATCCGTTTCCAATAACACTCGTACCGATGACAATTTCATTCGAACCATTATTCGCTAAGGGTCGTGTATCGTATCCGATCAAAATACTACTATTCATGCCCGTATTATTATTCGACGTTCCTGCTCCAAAGTAGCGGCCAGCAAAACCTCCTAATGCGACATTATTGCTTCCAGATGTCATTCGATCAATAGCAGCAGCCCCAATGGCAGTATTTGAGTTGCCTGCTGTATTTTGATATTGAGATTCATGACCTATTGATGTATTGTATCTACCTGTTGTGTTGGAAACAAGTGCAAATTCCCCAACGGCGGTATTTACATCTCCAGTAGTATTATTAAGCATCGCGCCTCGTCCGACCGCAGTATTGTTTCCACCTGTTGTAGTGTTTTTTAAAGCTTCAAATCCAATGCCCACGTTATAACCGGCAGTTGAATTTTTCTCAAGCGCAGAAGTACCCAAAGCAGTATTGGAAACGCCCGTAGTGTTAGTTTTCAATGCATCACGTCCAACAGCAGTATTTGTTGAAACATTACCTGCTCCCGTACCAATTTTAACTCCATTTGCAGTAAAGCTTCCGCTGGTATTCACATCCGTAACACTCGTGTTTCCCAATTGAATGGTGTTGTTGGTTGCAACTGTAGCCCCATTTCCAATGGCAGTACCATTGGTGACGCCCGCTGAAAGATTTGTCTGGTAACCAATTAAGGTATTATTGGTTTCTGTCGTTATTGAAGACCCCGAATAATGTCCCAAAACCACATTTCTTGAAGCCGTGGTTGCAAGTCTCACATTTTGTTTTCCCACAACAACGTTATCTGCAGCTCCGTTGGTACTCGTATCCAAGGCTTGGGTACCAAGGACAATGTTGTTTGATGAATTTTGACTTAAATACATCGCATTAAACCCAATGGCAATGTTGTCGCTTCCTATATTTTTTTGCAAGGCTTGGTATCCAAGTGCCGTATTTCCAGATCCAGTGGTGTTTTCAATTAAGGCTGCAAATCCCAAAGAGGAATTACCACCACCTGTTGTTCCCTTCCACTGCCCTTGAAATCCAAAAGCTGTATTTCCAGCACCAGTGGTGTTATTGGTAAGTGATGAATAACCCACGGCTGTATTTTGAATATTATCCCCTAACCCTCTACCAAAACGAATTTGGTTGACAACCATGTCTGAATTAAATGTCTTTATTCCTGCAAAAGTCTGTGCTCCTGTCGTTACAATTCCTCCGTTTGTTGCATTAGCTGGAGCTAAATTCAAAACCCCAGAAGTGATGCTTGCACCATTGGCTGTGGATGTACCCGAAATCGCCCCAACCGAACTTGCTCCCCCACTTGAAATCGTCGCCCAACTTGCTGTACCCGACCCGTC
>JBIIFN010000009.1:0-32668 GCA_044237325.1 Algoriphagus sp. | reverse complement strand
GCTGCGGTCAATACCGGATGGCTGAGTAGCTCTCCCTGCGCAACGGCAAGGTTGATTTTTACCAAATCCTGATAGACCACTCGTCCGGCACCAATGTTCATGTGCCCTACTTCCGAGTTGCCCATCTGCCCCTCAGGGAGGCCTACAGCCAACCCGGACGCCTCGAGTTTGGCGTGTGGATAACTGTTGAATAAGTGGTCGACAAAAGGCGTTTTGGCCTTGTCAATAGCAGAAACTGCAGGGTTGGTGGCCAAGCCCCAACCGTCCAAAATCATCAATAAAACATTCTTATTCATGACGCAAAGATACCACAAATCCGTCCAAATTTTTTGTCAAAAAAGTGAAAAATGATCCAAACTATGGGCTTTTCGGGGAAAAAGTCCTGTAAAAAAGAAGGTGTTATTCCCTAAAAAACAACCCCAAAAGGACCTGCTCCGTATAGCTAACTTGCTTGTCAAGAAGGCCTCAGCCGGTACCTCACTGGTGCATAAATGTCCCTATTCCTACCTGATCCAAGCCCAAGCTCATTAATTTGGTTAATTTTGCCCCCATGAGACCCACCTACCTCAGCCCTGACGCTATCCAGGCATTTATTCGTACCGCCCTCGCGGAAGACATCGGCCCCGGAGATTATTCTTCCTTGGCCGCCATCCCTGCGGAAACACAAGGGAAAGCAAACCTGCTGATCAAAGAGCCTGGCATCCTGGCAGGAATGGAGCTCGCTGGCCTGATTTTTTCTGCAGTGGATCCTCGCTTGGTCGTGACCTTTTACAAACAGGACGGAGACCCGGTGGTCGTAGGTGATGTCGGCCTTTCTGTATCTGGCCCAGCGGCGTCTATTTTATCCGCAGAGCGCCTTGTGCTCAACTGCCTGCAGCGCATGAGTGCCATTGCTACCAAAACCCAACGGCTCAGCGCACTTATTTCCCATACCTCAGCCAAGCTGATGGACACGCGGAAGACCACGCCCAATTTCCGTCTCGCCGAAAAATGGGCAGTTCACATCGGTGGCGGAATGAATCACCGCTTTGCACTTTACGATCAGGTGATGCTCAAGGACAACCATGTGGATTTTGCCGGAGGCATAAAAGAAGCAATCCTACGTACCCAGGCCTATCTTCAAGAAAATGCACTGCCGCTAGCGATTGAGGTGGAAACACGCACCCTGAAAGAAGTAGCGGAAGTGTTGGCCGTAGGCGGTGTTGACTGCATCATGCTAGACAACATGGACATTCCTACCTTGAAAGAAGCAGTAAAACTCGTGGGTGGAAGAGTTCCTTTGGAGGCTTCCGGAGGTATCACCGAATTAAACCTAGTGGCCATCGCTGAATGCGGCGTAGATTTTATCTCCATGGGCGCGCTTACCCACGCTGTAAAAAGCCTCGACCTCAGTCTGAAGGCGTATTGAGCGACAAAAAATCAACATTTCGCTTGATTCCCGCATACTTGGCCCGCTTGACGGCGGAACCCGCAAACACCCGTTTGAAGGTTTCTTCGGTCAGCTCCCTCCAGTCCCTGGCGGAAAACTCCTGAAGCGCTGCACCAGGCGCGAAGGCAGGCTCCTGGTGAGGCTTTGAAAAGCGGTTCCAGGGACACACGTCCTGGCAAATATCACATCCAAACACCCAGTTGTCCATCTTTCCTGCAAAGGTGCTAGGAATGGCCTCCTTGAGTTCGATGGTCAAGTAGGAAATACATCGGGAGCCATCCACTACACCCGCGGCTACGATGGCATCCGTAGGGCAGGCATCCACACAGGCCGTGCAAGTACCGCAATAATCTTGGGCCATGGGCAGGTCGGGCGTAGCTTCGAGGTCAATGACCAGCTCCGCAAGAAAGAAAAAGCTCCCCATGGAACGGTTGAGCAGCAGGCTATTTTTCCCAATCCAACCCAAGCCGGCCTTTTGGGCCCAAGCCCGCTCCATAATCGGCGCTGAGTCGACAAAGCTGCGGCCATTGATTTCTCCCACATCTTCGCGCAAGGAAAGTAAAAACTCAGTCAGCTTTTCCCGAATCACCGTGTGGTAGTCTTCCCCATAGGCATATTTGGCAAGTTTGAGGTCCTCAGGACCCTGGGAAAGAGGCTGTTCAGGGTAATAATTATAGATGAGGGAAACCACCGTTTTGGCACCTTCCACTAGTTTTCTTGGGTCGAGCCGCTTGTCAAAATGGTTGGCCAAGTAGCCCATATTTCCCTGGTAGTTTCGCTGGAGCCAGGTTTCCAGCTTGGGTGCTTCCTCTTCCAAAAAGTCTGCCTTAGCGATACCACAAAAATCAAATCCCATGCGCTTGGCGGTGGACTTGATGAGCTGGGCGTGGGTATCTGCTGGTGTCATGGTGCGTCGAAAATAGGAGAAATTAAGCGATGATTTGAAAAAAAGCAGGTGTTTTTGAAAAAGAGGTCAGGGCCGTAAAACAGCGGTAGGGCATCCAAAAAAAGTAGTGATGGAGCCGCCCCTGGAGCCATTTTCAGAAATTTGTTTGGATTACTAAACTCCATGCCCCTTCTGCTTGTTATCCACACAGCGGCGCCCTACCGGCTGGGCTGCTTTTTGTCCCCCGTTTATTACAACGTATCCATGAAAGGTTTCCGATTTACGCAGTACGTCCCTCCGCAAGACCCGGAAAAAAACACCTTTGAAAACCTGCTTTCCATTTTTCTCCAGCTGGTCACCATGACAGGAGGAGATGTATCGGAAGCGCTGAGTTGGCTGACCAACCTGGACAAGCGCTACCAGATGACCTCGCCCGAGTATGGTATCGGAAATTTTATCGAAGACTTAAAGAGCAAAGGCTACCTCAGCGAGGAAAACCAAGAAGGAAAATTTGCCATCACCGGCAAAGCCGAACAAACCATCCGTAAGAGTGCCTTGGAAGAGATCTTTGGCAAGCTGAAGCGGGGCAAATCGGGCCAACACAAAACCAACCATTCGGGGCAGGGTGAGGAACGCGGTACCGACCGCCGGGCCTACGAGTTTGGGGACAACCTAGACCAAATCGCCCTCACCGACTCCCTGCGCAACGCCCAGGCCAACCATGGTTTCTCTGGAGATTTTCTTCTGACAGAGGACGACCTCGAGGTAATCGAAAACGAGCAGCGTTCGCAAACCTCCACCGTGCTGATGATTGACATCTCTCACTCCATGATCTTGTATGGAGAGGACCGCATCACGCCCGCCAAAAAAGTAGCCATGGCGCTAGCGGAATTGATAAAAACCCGCTACCCAAAAGACACCTTAGACATCATTGTTTTTGGCAACGATGCCTGGCAAATTGAAATCAAAGATTTGCCCTACCTCCAAGTAGGTCCCTACCATACCAACACCGTGGCAGGACTCGAGCTCGCCATGGACCTACTGCGTCGCCGCAAAAACCCAAACAAACAAATCTTTATGATCACCGACGGCAAGCCTACCTGCCTCAAAGTCGGCATCAAATACTATAAAAATGCCTTTGGCATCGACAGCAAGATCCTAGCCGAAACACTCAAGCTTGCCGCCCAATGCCGCAAATTGAAGATCCCTGTCACCACTTTTATGATTGCTTCCGATCCTTACTTGAAAGAGTTTGTGAAAGAATTTACACAAGTCAACAACGGCAACGCCTACTACAGCAGCCTGAAAGGTCTGGGCAACTTAATTTTTGAAGATTACAGACGAAACCGAACCAAACGCTTTTAGCATGGAGTACGCACAACTCACCGGAGCACAGCTCCTTCAGATCAAAACCCTCGGCCAATTGAAGGCCGCAGGCTACCTCCCCAAGTCCATCAAAGAGGAGCTCAGGGACAACCTGATCCAGAAAATAAAAAACCAAGAAAACGTGTTTGAGGGCATCTGGGGCTACGAAGACACCGTCATTCCGGACATCGAGCGCGCCATTCTCTCCCGACACAACATCAACTTGCTTGGCCTTCGCGGGCAGGCCAAAACCCGCATTGCGCGGATGATGACCCTGCTCCTTGACGAATACGTGCCCGTGCTCAGCGGCTCAGAGCTGAATGAGGATCCCCTACTTCCACTTTCTTTCTTTGCCAACCAGCTGATTGAAGAAAAAGGAGATGCTAGCCCCATCTCTTGGCTTCCTCGCGGAGAGCGCTACGCGGAAAAACTCGCTACGCCCGACGTATCCGTGGCCGACCTCATTGGCGACGTTGATCCCATCAAAGCCGCCACACTCAAATTGAGCTATAACGACGAGCGTGTCATCCACTACGGCCTCGTGCCCCGCTCTCACCGCTGCATTTTTGTGATCAACGAACTTCCTGACCTGCAGGCTAGAATTCAGGTAGCCCTGTTCAACATCCTGCAAGAAGGAGACATCCAAATCCGCGGGTTCAAACTGCGCTTGCCACTAGACATACAGTTTATCTTCACCGCCAACCCTGAAGACTATACCAACCGGGGCAGCATCGTGACACCACTCAAGGACCGTATCGAAAGTCAAATCATCACCCACTACCCCAAGTCCATTGCCATCGGCAAAAAAATCACGGCTCAAGAAGCCAAGTTAGCCGGCAAGCCTGTGGATAACATCCACGTTCCCGAGCTGATGAAGGACTTGATTGAGCAGATTGCTGTAGAGGCGCGTCACTCGGAGTTTGTGGATGAGAAAAGCGGCGTTTCTGCCCGACTCACCATCTCAGCCTATGAAAACCTGATTTCTGCGGCCGAAAGAAGAATGTACCGCAATAAAGAAATCAACACGGTGGTTCGCATAGCCGACTTAATTGGTGTCATTCCTGCCATCACGGGCAAGGTGGAATTGGTGTACGAGGGCGAGCAAGAAGGGGCCGGATTGGTGGCCTACAACCTGATCGGCAAAGCCATTCGCACGTTATTTATCGATTATTTCCCCTCTCCAGAGCAAAAGAAAAAAGAAAAGGCGGGTAACCCTTATGCCATTCCTTTGGCATGGTTTGGAGAAGGTAACGCGTTGGACATCCTTAGCAGCCATACCAACAAAGACTACAAAACCCTGCTGCATACCGTGCCTGGGCTGGAGGAAGTCGTAACCCCGCTGGTGCAAAACTTGGCAGAAAAAGAAAAAGAGTTTTTTATGGAGTTTGCCCTCCATGGCCTGGCCGAATACTCCCAGCTAAGCAAAAAACTACTCGATACAGGCTTGCAGTTTAAAGACCTCTTCAGCTCCATGTTTGACATGGGGGGAGAGACAGACGAGGACTTTGAGGAGGAGGATGAAGACGAGGACGACGACCTATAAACCTACTCCTTGTGTTAACTTGACTTGCGGGAGCCCGTTCTTTACTTAGGAAGGGCTCCCTTGTTTTTTCCTAGCTTTTCAACAGACTGCAGGGGCTGACTCTTATCTTTGTTGCTATGGCCACTAGTTCACTTCCTGCTGCCTTTGAAGCGCAAATGCGCGAGCTCCTTGGAGCAGATAACTTTGCAGCCTTCCAAGCTGGCATTGACCGAGCGCCTCGAACATCCATTCGTCTCAACCCCGCCAAGCCGGTGGCCATTGCCTATCCAAAAAGCCCGATTCCATGGGCCAAGGATGGATTTTTTCTGGAGGAGCGTCCCAGCTTTACGCTAGATCCGGCGCTCCATGCAGGCGCCTACTACGTACAGGAAGCCTCTTCCATGGTGATTGAGCACCTACTCTACCAGCTCGAGATTCCTAAAGGCATCTACCTTGACCTGTCAGCTGCCCCTGGCGGGAAAAGCACATTGCTATCCTCCTATTTGGGCGACGAAGGACTGCTTATCGCCAACGAAGTGATTGGCTCTCGTGCGCAAATCCTCAAGGAAAACTGCATCAAATGGGGGAGGGGAAATACCGTTGTGACCAACAATGACCCTGAGCATTTTATCCAGTTGGAGGGACTTTTTGATTTGGTACTTGTGGATGCTCCCTGCTCTGGGGAGGGAATGTTCCGAAAAGATCCTCAAGCACGAGACGAGTGGTCTCCGGAGCACGTGACCCTCTGTGCCTCCCGGCAAAAGCGTATTGTCGACAAGGCTGGTGCGCTAGTAAAGGGCGGCGGATACTTGCTATACTCCACCTGCACCTTCAATGAAAAAGAAAACGAAGATATCCTACGGTTCCTTACGGAGGAGTTTGCCTTTGAGCCGGTGCGCATTCCACTAGAGCCCAGTTGGGGCATCGTAGAAACCGCAGTAGAAACTGCCGATGGCACCTTTTTTGGGTACCGTTTTTTCCCACACCGGGTCGAGGGGGAAGGCTTTTTTCTCACGGTCTTGAAGCGGCCTGACACGGCCACCACGCAAGAGCTCGGCCGCAGCAAGGAGTTTAAGCACCATAGCCTCAAGCGGGTAGGCGACAAGGAAGCGGCCATCCTCGAGCAGGAAATAGGAGGGAATGGGGTTGGAGTCTATTACCTCTTTCAGGAATCCTACTTTCGGATCGATGGACGCTTCGCTCGGGCGGTAGAAAAAATCGCACAAACCCTAAGCTTGCGTTACTTGGGCGTTGAACTGGGGAAAAAGCAGGGGAAAGACTGGATTCCGAGCCACGAATGGGCGCTATCCACGCTTCACAAAGCCAACTTCCCCAGCAGGGACCTTACGCGGGAGGAGGCGCTCGATTTTCTTCGAAAAAACGAGCAAACTCTCACTGATCTACCCTTAGGCTGGGTACTGCTTACCTACCAAGGCCTTGGCTTAGGCTGGATTAAAAACCTGGGTAACCGGGTAAACAACTATTACCCCAAGGAATGGCGAATTCGGCTCTAGAAAAAGGCTAGCGTTGAGCGGGTATTTTGCTTACAACGTCCTCTTTTCTTCGAAATATCCCGGTAACTGCTTATTTTCATCCCTCC
The DNA here is from genome assembly GCA_044237325.1 of Algoriphagus sp. GTDB lineage: Bacteria > Bacteroidota > Bacteroidia > Cytophagales > Cyclobacteriaceae > Algoriphagus. The sequence continues at coordinate 25,866 of JBIIFN010000009.1, read as the reverse complement.
CTTATCTTCCTAGCCACCATGCTCAAAAAACAGCGATACGAAGCCTTCATCCAGCATTTTGCCGAAAACATGCCCGTAGCAGAGACCGAGCTGGCCTACGGAAACGCTTTTGAGCTCTTGGTGGCCGTCGTGCTTTCCGCCCAGTGTACCGACAAGCGGGTCAATATCGTAACAAAGGAACTTTTCAAGCACTTTCCAACGGCTGCCCACCTAGCGGCAACCGACTTTGATGAACTTTTTCCCTACATCAGAACCGTCTCTTACCCCAATAACAAGACCAAGCACCTGATTGGGTTGGGCAAAATGCTCCTAGCAGATTTTGGGGGAGAGGTGCCCTCCACCGTGGATGAGCTCGTCAAACTACCCGGTGTGGGCAGAAAAACCGCCAACGTGATTACTTCCGTGGTTTGGCAGCAACCCAATATGGCGGTGGACACGCACGTCTTTCGTGTCTCTAGACGGCTTGGGCTGGTGCCGCTCACGGCCACTACGCCGCTGGAAGTGGAAAAACAACTCGTCAAGCACATTCCCAAGCAGCACATCCATGTGGCGCACCACTGGCTGATTCTACATGGACGCTATACTTGCTTGGCAAGAAGCCCCAAATGCGGTGAATGCTCCATTACGGCGCTATGCAAGCATTTTGCAAAAATTCAGAAAAAGGCAGCCGCCAAAGAAGGCTGATTAAGGGAGCCCTCTCGGCGCAACTTAGTTATTCTGACCACCACGCGGGCGGTATCCTGAATCCTTGAACATTTTTTTGGCATCGGCCTCCTGCATCAACTCCCGGAGCGAGAGGTCTTGCTTGGTTTGATACTCCTCCACTATGTTCCAGCCTATCCAACGCCCCATGCGGCCCGGTGCTTCAGGGCTGATGGCGTCAGTTGCAGGAGCCTCACCGATATATTTTCGAATTTCAAAGGGATTGGTCTGAAACAAAAGTTCGTTTTCCACAAAATGTGCCCAGATTAGGTCTTCGTTGTCCCAGGAAGCCTTGATTTGCTCCGGAGTGTAGCCGATGATGTACTGGTCTTCAGTACAAGGAAGAATCGATTTCACAAAATGGTAGGCCTTGCCGTAATAGAGCATTTCTGCCAGGAGGCTATTGTCAGCGGGGTCAACCTCGTTGTAGCGAGAAGAGAGCGCCAACACAATCATGGGCACCAAGTGCTTACGGTCGTATCGCGAGGCGATGTAGCGCGGCAAATCGGGTTGGAAAGCATGGTCACTGGGTAAAAAATAGTCCAATCCGATCACCAAAATATCTTCTTCCACCAAGAGATCGATTCCAAAACCAGACACATAAGTATAGACCTTGGGAGCTTTAAACTCAGGATAATAGCTCTGTAAGTAGGCAAAAGCGTGTTCCAGCTCTTGCTTGATGTCAGAAATGTCAGCAAACTCGCTAGCCACTGCTGCATTCAAGGCCTGCATGGAGGAATCCCCATGAATACGAAGAAGTTGTTGCACCAGAGAGTCTCGGTTGGGATAGCTTTCTTCATCCAAGACCAAGGATGCCACCTCCGGGTATTTTTCTAACAAATACCGCAGGTCCTTTTCGTTACGCGCGGCAAAAAAGGACTGCTCCAGCCGTACAATGTCTAGGTCTGCCCGCGTCGCCAGTCGATCCGGATCTAAGGCACAAGCGGTCTCCGTCTTTTGACAAGAAGAAAGGCCAAAAGAAGCGACGAAGAGGAGAACAAAAAGGGAACGAAGCATAGTAAATTTTTAGCAAAGTACGGAAAGTAAACCAACGGATTGAGGCTCAGCAAAAGCCAAGCCACAGACATAATTCGACCGGGATTTTTTCGAAATTGGGCCTTTTGCACCACCGAAACAATCACCCTCAACCCGTCAAATCTGTCAATAGATTTGGTATAATTAAGAATTAAACGGATTTTTATCCAATAGATTTTCCTTCACCCTACGGAATTCCCTTTTTGCCATGAAGTTTATCTCAAAAACACCCTACTTTTTCGTTATTATTTGCTTCTGGTTAGTGGTTCAATCCCCCGCATTCGCGCAATCAGCAGTAGACATCGCCACGGTTCGCGTGGACCAGCTTAGTGACGACCAAGTGGAAGAGCTTGTCAAGCGCGCACAAGATGCTGGCCTAAGCAGCACAGACTTTTTGATGATGGCGCAGATGAGGGGCATGCCCTCCGGTGAAGTAGAAAAGCTACGTAGTCGCATCGAAAACCTAAGCGTAGGCTCGAGCAAGTCACGCTCCGCCAGCGTGTCTAAAAGATCAACACGCGGGCAAATTAATCTCAATGATATCACGCAAGGCTTGCTTGAAGGGGACGAGCTAGCAGAAACAGAAAAAGCAGACTCTCTTCTTTTTGGGAGCGCCGTGTTTTTTCAAAAAAACAGACGACTAAGCTTTGAGCCCAGCCTCAACCAGGCCACCCCAAAAAACTACATCCTCGGCCCTGGCGACTTGCTATATGTTGATATCTACGGACAATCAGAAAAATACTACGAGGCTTCTGTCAACCCCGAGGGATCTATTTTGCTAGACAATATCGGCCCTATCGCCGTGTCCGGGAAAACGATAGAGGCGGCGGAAGAAATCATTAAAAACCGGGTGTCCAAATTTTACACCGGCCTATCGGGGTCCAATCCAAAAACCTTTTTGCAGGTAACGCTTGGCAACGTAAAAACCATCAAAGTACATATTTTGAATGAAGTACGGCTTCCTGGTACCTTCACTTTAAGTGCCTTTTCTACCGTCTTCAACGCACTCTATGCCGCTGGAGGACCAACTGATCAAGGTACCCTCCGTGCAATCCAGCTGATCCGAAACAATAAAAAAATTGCAGACATTGACGTATACGACCTGCTCGTCAACGGCACGGCCAACTTGGATGTGCAGCTACAAGACCAAGACGTCATCCTAGTCAACCCCTACCTGGCCCGCGTAAAAGCGATCGGAGAAGTAAAGCGTCCCTTAATTTTTGAAGTGACCCCTGAGGATAACTTGGAGGACCTCATCCGCTATGCTGGAGGGTATACAGATCTAGCCTTTAAGGACCGTATCTCAATTTCTCGCATCACTGGAAATCAACGTTCCGTCTCAGATGTGTATCAAAATCAATTGGGCCTTTTTACTCTAAAGGGTGGAGACGAGGTGGCTGTAGGAAGAATTATTGACCGCTACAGTAACCGAATTCAAATCAAAGGCGCTGTTTTTAGACCTGGTACCTTCGCCTTGACCGAAGGGCTTACGCTAAGCCAACTCATCAAAAACGCGGATGGACTGAAGGGCGATGCTTACACCCAGCGAGCGAGCATCCTAAGAACCAAAGAGGATTTGAGTTCTGAAGTGTTGGAAGTGAATCTTCAAGCGGTACTTAACGGCAGCCAGGCAGATGTACTGCTGCACCGTGAAGACGTAATCCGTATTTCTAGTATTTATGACGTACAAAACGAGCGATATATTCAGATACTCGGAGAAGTAAAGCGGCCCGGCACTTACGCCTATGCAGAAGGAATGACTGCTGAAGAACTAATCCTCACTGCCGGAGGACTTCAGGAATCTGCCAACCTTAAAGACATCGAAATTGCCAGACGACTTGAAGATTCTGATGCTGGTACCCTATCGGACATTCTTTCCACCTCAGTCAACCCCGACCTTTCATTCAATCCCAACGCCATTCCCCTGCAGCCTTTTGACCAAGTGATTGTCAGAAAGCGGGCCAACTTCACCATGCAGCGCTTGGTTTCGGTGGAGGGACAGGTCAACTCTCCTGGGATTTTTGCTATCCAAACCAGCGTAGACCGTATTTCCGATTTGGTACGCCGTGCAGGAGGAGTAAACCAGTTTGCCTATAGCAAAGGGGCTACCTTGATTCGAAAAACAGAGTTTTTCAACACCGAATCCGAGCAAGTCCGTAGACAAAAAAATCTAGAAGCCTTACGCCTTGTACTCAAAGACGACCCAAATAATGCTGAGGCACAAGAAGAATTGCTAAAGCGCCTTTTTAGGGATCTCCCCAAAGAAAAGGTGGAAGAAAAAGACTCTATCGCCAACGACGCAAAGCGAGAATCATTAAACGAAATTGCGGCTGAAACACCCGGATTGGCCGTAAAAATAAAAGAAACAGAAGCCGTAGCAATCAACCTAGAGAAGATCCTTGCCAACCCCGGATCGGAAGAAGACTTGGTGCTTGAAGAAGGAGATGTGCTCAACGTGCCCAAACTGCTACAAACCGTCCGCATGCGAGGCGACGTAGTGTACCCAACCACCTTACGTCACCAGCAGGGACGAGGCTTTACCTACTACATCAATGGAGCAGGCGGCTTTGACCGCAGAGCAAACCGGAAACAAACCTATGTGGTCTATGCCAATGGCGCCGTGAAGCGGACCAAGGGCTTCTTTGGCATACGTAGCTATCCAGCCATTGAGCCAGGCGCCGAAGTAATTGTGCCTAGCAAAGGTCCCAAAACTCCTTTCCGCGTAGGAGAGCTCGTTGGCATCACTACTGGCCTGGCAACCCTGGCTTTAGTACTTTCACAAATCAACCAGCAAAACCCTTAATGTCTAGTCCTTCACATTTTTCTCCTAGCCAATTTACCCTTCGAGAGGTCGTTCGCAACCTTCAGGACTGGGTGCGCTTTTTTCTCTCCCAATGGAAGCTCCTTTTGGGCGCAGGCATTCTGGGCGCAGGACTAGGCGCGGTAGTTTCTCAAGTGAAAGACCCTGTTTTTCATGCAGAAACCTCCTTTGTACTCGAGGAAGAAGGAATGGGAGGGATGGGACAAATGTCTGGTATCGCTAACCTCCTCGGTGTAAACATAGGCGGTCTGGGCGGCACAAACGGCCTTTTTCAGGGAGACAATATCATGGAGCTATACCGCTCCGACCGCATGCTCGAAGAAACGCTGCTTAGCCCTTTTGATAGCAGCGTCTTGTTGGTAGAGCGATTCATCCAAACAGAGGAGCTGGATAAAAAATGGGGTTCAGAGGTGGATTTTGCCAGTTTAGACTTTGCGGCAGCACTGGGTACCGCTACCGTTACACAAGACTCGGTGGTCAAAGAAGTCGCCAAGCTGATTCGGGAGAAACAACTTTCGGTTGTAAAGCCAGACCGAAAGCTCAGCATCATCCAAGTGAGTGTGTCTTCCAAAGACGAGGCCTTTGCCAAGGTGTTCAACGAAACCCTGGTCACCAAAGTCAACGCCTTTTATTTTGAAACCAAAACCAAGAAAACGGGTGAAAATCTCCGCATTCTTCAAGGTCAAGCCGATTCGGTACGGGCAATTTTGAACCAAAGCATCGGAGCATTGGCCTATGCACAAGACCGAATTCCGAATGCCAACCCCCTGCTCAGTTCCGCCACTGTGGATGGGCGACTGAAGCAAGTGGATGTACAGTCTAGTGCGTCCGTATTTCAGGAAATTGTAAAAAACCTTGAGGTTGCAAAAATCAACCACCGCATCAACTCCCCGCTCATTCAGATCATTGATGCTCCCAAATTCCCCCTGACGCGTTCCGAAATTCGACTTGGAAAAGGAATGGTGTCCGGAGCCTTGGCACTGGGATTTTTGGTGTTAGGGATGCTCTATACCCGGCGACTGTACCAGAAACATTTGAAGGAAGTCTAAACCCAAGCTTCCATGTTTGAAAAAACGAATCTGTTGATCCCCTTTGGGAATTTTATCCGGAATAAGTCCCTCCAGAACTTTCTTTTTCTGGTTTTAATTCAATCTTCTACCATCCTGATATCGATTATTTCCATGCCGCTGCTTATCCAGAGCATCGGGGTGGAACAGTTTGGATTGGTCAATTTGGCACTAGCCGTTATTATCATTTTCAATATTTTGGTTGGGTTTGGCTACAACCTTAGCGGCCCTAGAGAAGTCGCGCTATACCAATCTGACAAAGTCGCCCTTTCCCAGCTGCTATCAAACATCCTATCAGCAAAACTGCTTTTGTCCTTTCTCGCTACAGCCCTTCTTTTGATTGGTGTACTGGGACTTTCCCTCTTTCAAGAATATCCACAAATTTTGTTGCTTTCTGTTCTTCTTTTGTTCTCCGAAGCCATTTTCCCCCTATGGTTTTTTCAAGGAATGGAAAAAATGAAGTTGATTTCTGTGGCAACCATTTTTTCTAAGTTGCTTTTTTTAATGGGGTTGGTCTTGTTTGTACAAAATCCTAGCCATAGCATCTATGTGAATTTTTTGCTGGGATTGTCTGGTCTACTTGTCAATTTGGCCTTACTAGGATATATCCGAGTTGAAATGGGTATTCGGTTTTATCGACCACAATTTGCCTCCATTTGGAAAAGCCTACAAGAAAACACGTTGTTGTTTTTCAGTAACCTGCTCGGCTATGTATCTATAAATGGAGGCCTGATTATTCTAAGTTTTTTCTCTTCGGCTGGAACATTAGGTATGTACAGCCTAGCCGAAAGGGTGGTCATGATTCTTCGCCTATTTCCTGCCTTGATTATACAAGCCATCTATCCCAATGCGGCAAAGCTATTCCAATCCGATAGGTTGGCTTTTTTTAGATTTCTAAAAAACGTCTACTTCGGATGCATTGTGGCAGGGGCCATTCTCAGCATTTCATGTTACCTCAGCGCGCCTTGGATAATTAAGATTCTATCTAGAAGCCAATTGGAAGAGGCCATCCCTTACCTCCAACTGCTCTCTGCGGTTCCCTTTTTAGCTTGCCTTAATGTGGGTAATGTAACCGTCCTCCTCGTTTCCGATCTAAGGGACTTACTTTTCCGAGCTAGCTGGATGTTTTGTGCCTACATGATTGTAGCCTCCACCTTGCTTACCCATTCTCTTGGCGCAATTGGGCTTTGCTATGGAATATTATCCACTGAGTTAGTGGTGTTTTTGATTTCCGCTAGTTTGCTTTTCCGTCGCAAAAAAGACCTGTTTTATGGATTATACTCCTGAGATAGCGGTCATCTTAGTCAATTGGAACGGCTATTCCTTCACTAAGGCCTGCCTTACATCGTTGGAACAAGTTGAAGCGCCTATATTCCAAGTGATTTTGGTAGATAATGCCTCTGTAACTCGCGAAGGGCTTAAGCTAAAAGAAGAATTTCCACACGTTCATTTGATAGAGACAACTGAAAACCTAGGTTTTGCAGGAGGGAATAATGTTGGATTACGCTATGCCATGGAACAAGGATATAAACAATTCTTGTTGCTCAACAACGACACGACAGTTGCCCCAGATTTTTTGCAGGAAATGCAGACTGTTTTAGTCGAACATCCAGGCTGCGGGGCGGTACAGCCCCTGATCCTGTTTCTTCACGATCCAACAAAAATCTGGAGTGCCGGAGGAAAATGGAACTCATTCTTTGGCTATGCCAAAACCTTAGGCGATCGAGCACCTATTTCTACGTTTAAACCGGAGGATTCTGATCTGGATTGGGTCACGGGTTGCTGCATACTGCTTTCCAAGGAGACCATAACAGCCGCAGGACTACTCGATGAACAGTATTTTGCCTATTTTGAAGATGTGGAATGGAGTATGCGTATTCGAAATGCAGGATATAGCTTGAAATTGGCCCCCAAAGGAGTAATCTACCATGAAGCGGGAGCCGCTTCAAAAAAGAAGCATGCCGAGGGTACCCTAAGCGCATCCGTTTTTTATTACCATGTTCGAAACCAATTCTACTTGTTGCGCCAACTCCATCTTTTTGTAGCTATTCCTTTACAAGGGTTACGATTTCTGGGATGGGCAGCCTACTTTTTAGTGCGCGGAAGACGAACCAAGTTGGCTGCTGTGGCAAAAGGTGTTCAAGAGGGGCTATTTAAACCACTTAATCCCCAGATCAAATGAGCAGCGCAGTATTTATACTCCTTGCCATTGTGCTAGGCGCGGGCTTCATTTGGACCCTACAGGAAGTGTTGACCAAAGGTAGATGGACCTATTTTATCTATTTTCTTGCCGCCTACCTTCCTTTTTACATTACCAGCTTAAGCCTTGCCTACTTAGTCACAGATTCCATTGTTGTAGTAAAAACCTTCCAAGTGCTGAAGGAATTTGTGGTTGTAATTGCCCTGGTGGCCGCCTTAGTGTACCAAAAAAGGCCTCTTGACTATCCCTTTCGCCTTCAGGCTCCCGACTGGTGTATGGGAGGGTTATTGCTTTTGGGAACCTTGTATTTAGCCTTGCCCATCGGGGAGGCCTCCTTCGTTAACAAAGCGCTCTACTTTAAAGGAATGGTGATTCCTGGCTTGATTTACTACTTGGGAAGAAACACCACCTTTTCTAGGGACGAAATAAAAAATTTATTTTCCTTAATTTTTGGAGTCGCCATTTTAGCCTTTTTTCTAAATCTGGTAGAGCACTTTATCTTAAATGCACACATTCAACAATTTACTGGATACACCCTTTACAATCAGGTAATCAATAACTTAGAGCCCAGTGGGAATTTTGGATTAACCTGGACTTTTGAAACCCAGGCAGTAACCAAACGCCTGGCCAGCTTCTTTTCAGACCCGCTAGAATTGGCAAGCTCTGTTTTGATGGGCTTTGCTGCTGGGTTAATTTTCTTCTTAACCTCAAAAAAAGAGGTAAGCTGGTTTTACCTACTCGTGATGGCTTGTTCGGTTGGCAGTTTGATTTTTTCCGCTTCCAGAGCGGCATTTGGAGCCTTCTTTCTCATGCTGTTTTTTGTTGCCTTGGTTTTCAAGCTGTACAAACTTTTGGCCATAGGCTTTACTTTGCTGGTGAGTTTTTGCGTTTACATACTCTTTTTTGCCTCAGAGGAGATGTATTATTTTGTGCTGGATACCCTGACGTTTGAAAACTCATCCAGTGCAGGACACGTGCTAGAATGGCTCGTTGCACTTGAATCAATGGCCGCCAACCCACTGGGCATTGGTTTGGCAATGAGTGGCAATGCGGGTAGTGTGAGTGATGCTCTTCGTGTAGGAGGAGAAAATCAATTTCTAATCTATGGTGTACAGTTGGGCTGGCTGGGGATGGGATTTTATGTGCTTCTTCTCGCTTTTGGCATTTATTATTGTATCACCGTATTCTATACCTCTCCCTACAAATCCGTGGCGCGCATCGCCTTTGTAGGAGGAGTGGTTAAATTTGGGCTACTCCTGCCTTTATTTACTGCGAATGTAGAAATTTACACCTACGTTTCTTGGATTACCTGGTGGATGGTTGGGTTTAGCACCCAGCACTATTCAATTATTAAAAATCAATCTCTAACCCATGATTCTACACAGAAACTGTCCGCTTTGTAATTCTAGCGACCTAAAAGGGTATGCGATGGATTTAAAGAGAAAGGGACCACATATTTCTAGAGTAAAATGCAAGGGCTGCCAGGTAGTTTTTGCCAACCCAATGGCTGACGAACAAGAATTAGTCGACTACTACCAGCAGTACTATGAAAAGGAGTTATATGACGCCATAAAATACAAAGCCACTGTTTCCGCTCATTTAATGCGCATAAACAAGCTTGATGTCCCCTCCCTAAAAAAAGAAGCTCGTTACTTGAATCAGCTAAAACCAGGAGACACCTTCTTGGATGTGGGTTGTGGATTAGGCTTGGGTTTGGCTTATGCGCACCGATTAGATTGTCAACTATTTGCAACCGAGTTTGATGCGGGGGCATTGGCATTTGTAGAAAACCACTTCCCGGTTACTACCTACCAAGGCGATATTTGGGGGGCACAGTATCCTGACAACTTTTTTGATTTTATCCATATTTCTCATGTGATAGAGCACGTCTTAGACCCCATTGCCTATTTACGGGAAATGAAGCGAATTCTTAAACCAGGAGGCACCTTAGCCATAGGGACACCCGACAGTTCCAATAAGATGTATCGCCTTCACCGCAGCATTTTCTTACTCCTTTTGCGTGTTCCGGATGTCATTGATGGACTTGAACACACATTCATTTTTCCAAAATCTACCTTAGCCGCCCTTTGCAAAAAAGAAGGATTCTTGATTGAAGATCACTACACCCATAGCCTAGGAGAAAAACTTAGCAACTTGCTGGGCTACAACATGCCCTTGGTCAAAAAGGTAAACCGGCTTATCCAAAATGGATTTCATGTAAATCAATGGCTCGTCTGTAAAAAGAGCGCATAGGGGGCTATTTTATCGTCCTGATTTTTGATCTACTATGGCTAGCTTCTAAGCAACCCTCACAATTTTGTTTCTTTTTTTTACCTTAGCTCCACATGAAAGTTCTCCTAGACCTTCAGTACTTAAACGTCGCCACCACGGGCATAAAGACGTATATGCTGGAGCTGGCCAAGGCCGCGCGGAAATATCCACATCCCGAGGTGGAGTGGATCTTTACCCACGACCCTGAAGAGCAGGCTTCCAGCAAAAAGGCCCTCGCCCCAAAATCCAAGATCCAAAAGCTGAATTACCACCTGGACTACTTTCGTTGGAAGGAGTTTCAACTGCCCGACTTGGTCAAAAAATACACCCCTGATGTGCTGCTCTGTCCGGACTTTGTCTCTCCCGCAGCCTCACTTCCTTGCAGAAGGCTGACAGTGTTTCACGACGCTTTCTTTTGGCAAATGCCAGAAAATTACCCTCGCTGGTGGCGAACCTACTTTCTCCGCCTCATCAAAAAAGGCCTAAAAGAAAAGACTCGACTCATCACCACCACGAACTATTCCAAGGAAAGTCTGCTACCTTACCTCGGCGATAAGTGGCCCATTTCCGTAATCTATCAAGCACCAAAAGGTATGCATGGTGCGTCAGATCCTCAATTTCTTTCTCAGCAGGGGCTATCCGCGAAAGACTACTTTTTGCACATAGGCACCTTTGACCGACGGAAAAATCTCCCCCAACTAGTGCTCGCTTATGCTGACTACCGTAAACGAAGCGGCCTCCTCAAAAAGCTAGTGCTCGCCGGCGGAGCGGGCCAAAGTCAGCAAATGAATGACTTCCCCAAGGTAAAGGAACTAATCACTAGCTTGGGCCTACAAGACCAGGTTCTTTTGCCTGGATACTGCAGCGATGGGGCCGTCAAGGCACTTTATGAAGGTGCATTTGGCTATATATTCCCCTCGAAAAACGAAGGGTTTGGCATCCCAATCCTAGAGGCGATGCATGCTGGCCTGCCCGTCATCCATTCGGATCAACCCGCCTTGGTGGAAGTTGCAGGAGGCGCAGGCCTGCCTTTTCAAACGGATAGCGTAACCGACTTGACCGAAAAAATGATATTTTTGGAAGAAGAAAATGGCCTCTATGCCCGCCTTGTCCAACAAGGAGCCGAACGAACGGAAGCCTTTTCAGCAAAAAAATTTATAGATGACTTCCACCGGATCATCTTAAGCGCCTAACCCAAAGCCATGCGGCAACTCACTTGTCCGGTTTGTCAAACGCCTCCGCTTTCGGCGCCTACTACTGGCAGCAGGTTAAGCTGCCCCTCCTGTTCGGTAAGCTGGACTTTCCTCGCAGAACCCATTGATGCACCCGCCCTATACCGAGACGAAGTGTATGCTGTGGTAGACAACCGGAAGTCAATCTTTGAACGAGTTATTTTTTCGGAAGCTCGAGCAACATTAATCCAGGCCAAAAAAATCCATCCTGTAGCAAGCACCTTGCTCGACTTTGGCGCCGGCAAGGGGCAATTTTTGGCCGTTGCCAAATCCCTAGGTTGGAGCGTTCTTGGAATAGAAACCGAAGCTGCGCGTGCTGCTTTTGCCATCGAAAAATACGGCGTTGACGTGCAAGTAGACTACTACACCCAGGGTCCTGTTGGAAGTGGGGGCTATGATCTTATCACCTTAAACCATGTATTGGAACACTTGCCACATCCGCTGGCGCTCTTACAGGAGCTTGTTTCACACAACCTTGCTCCCCAAGGCCTCCTCTATATAGAAGTGCCTCGGGCAAATTCCTGGCAAGCACGTATTGCTGGCGAGGCCTGGATGCACTGGGACATTCCAAAGCACCTCAGCCACTGGACGGAAGAAGGGTTGGTCCAACAACTACAGCCGATGGGGCTCCACAAAGCTGGGCAGCGCTACTTTTCGGTACACCTCGGTGTCTTGGGCATGTTGCAAGCGCTACTTTCCCGGATGGGCTACAAGGAAAACCTTATTTTACGCCTTAAAAAGAAGAAAACAATCCCCTTAATGCTGTTGATTGGGGCATTTCTTCCCCTAGCCTGGGGATTAGAATTGCTCGCAACAATTATGGGGAAATCTGGCATTTTTGGCCTTTACCTCCGCTCGAATGGCTAGCGCACGAAACATTCTTTTTCTACAAAGTTCCTCCGACGGATACGGCTCTGCCAAGATCCTCTTGGAAGTGCTTGCCGTGTTTCAGAAGCAGGGGTTTTCACCACAGGTGGTACTCACCAACTCTGGCCCCTTGGAAAACGCATTGAGGGAGTTGGCCATTCCATACCACATCCAAAACTTGGGAATCCTCCGAAGAAAGTACCTAGGGCTCTCTGGACTACTCAACCGCGCGCTGAAAATTTGGAAGGCCTACTTTTTCCTAACCCAGTTACACCGAAAATACGGGTTTGAAGCGGTCTACTCCAATACGCTGGCCGTAGTAGTAGGTGCAGTATGGGCAATGCAACATCGAGTTCCCCACTTCTGGCATGTACATGAAATTTTAACTGGCCCTAGGCCACTGGTACATGGCTTGGCGACCTTGATTGACCGCTCAACGCCCTTTCCCATCGCTGTGTCCCAAGCCGTGGCTAGTCACTGGAAACCCTTGCTAAAGCGTGCTCAGATGCAAGTTATCCACAATGGCCTGCCGTACTCGGACTTTATGAATGCCAGTCCTACGCTGAAAAAAGAACTACGCCTTCCGGATAGCTGCCTACTCGTGGGCATGGTGGGGAGAATCAATCCGGGGAAAGGACAGTTTTATTTCCTGGAACTTGCAGAAAAGTTAGTTCATCAATTTCCAAATGCCCATTTTGTGCTTGTCGGCGACCCCTTTTCCTCCTACGAAAGCCTTTTAGAAGACTTGCAGGTAGAAATTAAAAATAAGGGTCTCTCCGAGCGGGTTCACTACCTGGGTTTTCGAGAAGACATCGCCGAAATCATGGCCTCTTTAGCCGTTTTTGTTTTGCCGTCAATCCTTCCCGACTCCTTTCCTACAGTGATCCTGGAGGCCATGGCGGCAGGAACGCCAATAGTGGCAACCCGGTCTGGAGGTGCAGCAGAAATGATTATCGAAGGAGAAACTGGCTTTTTAGTACCTATTGGCTCAGTAGACGCAGGGGTTTTGGCCCTAGAAAAACTGCTTTCCAATGCTTCTCTTAGACAAGAAATGGGCAGAGCAGGACAAGCACGAGTACAAGAGGTGTTTAGCCTCACTGCATTTCAACAAAAACTAAGCACCCACCTATGGCGGCACCTGAAAAAAGACTGAAGGTAGCCATCATGGGCGCCAAAGGCTACCCCTATGTGTATGGGGGCTACGATACCTTGGTGAAAGAATTGGGTGAGCGCCTTGTGGAAAAAGGGGTCTCCGTTCGGGTCTACAACCACCGGTCCTTATTTCCTTCACGTCCGAGATTTGTCAATGGAATCGAGTGCATCTACACGCCCGCCATAGAAAGCAAAAGCCTCACACAACTTAGCCACACCTTCTTTTCGATGGTGCATGCCTGCCTCTCCGACGTGGACGTCATCTTTGTGGTCAACTCGGGCAATGGTCCTTTCGGATGGATTGCTAAACTTTTTGGCAAGCCAACGGCCATCAACGTAGATGGCTTAGAGTGGCTTCGCCCAAAATGGAAAGGCTGGGGAGCGCGGTACTTTATGTGGGCCTCCAAGATGGCCACCCAGTCTTTTGATCAGCTAATCAACGATTCTGAGGAGATGCGCCGCGTCTACCTCGAGCTCTTCAACAAGGATTCGGTGATGATTGCCTATGGGGCAAATCCAAAAGAGGCTGTTTCGGACGAGCCCATTCAGCACTGGGGCCTTTCCTCCCGGAGCTACTACCTGATCGTAGGCAGGCTTATTCCGGACAACAATGCCGACCTAATCATCGAAGGATTTCTTCAATCGAAATCGGATAAAACACTCGTGGTTGTTGGGGACGCTCCTTTTTCAGATGCCTGGGCTCAACAAGTAAAGACCTTGGAGGGACCAAGCGTTTTGTTTACTGGCTATGTCAAGGACCCAGAAGCACTTGCCTCCCTGTACTCTCATTGCTATGCCTATTTTCACGGGCACGAATTTGGTGGCACCAATCCCGCCATGCTGAAGGCCTTGGGCTATGGCTGTGCTATTTTGGCCTTGAACACTCCCTTCAACCAGGAGATGCTCCAAAAAGGAAAACATGGGTGGTATTTTGAAAAAACAGCTGAAGGAGTAAAAAACCTGGTTGAACAGGCAGAAGCTGAATCAATCAAAATGGATGCCCTCCGTAAAACCGCCCGACAAGGTCTTACTGAGAAATATTCATGGGATCGCGTCACCGAACAGTACATCGAGGTCTTTCAGCGATTGGCTAAATAATGCTTATTTTCACTGATCAAGGGGATTTAAACTGAACAAAAATCTGCGGGTTTTTTCTGCGAGCATCCGCGTAAACCCTTTTTTCACGCTGATCTAAAGGGAAAAATATCGCTGATCTAGGGGAGGTAGACCAAACAAAAATCTGCGGGTTTTTTCTGCGAGCATCCGCGTAAACCCTTTTTTCACGCTGATCTAAAGAGCAAAATACGCTGATCTAGGGGATTTAGGCCAAATAAAAATCTGCGCGTCTTTTCTGCGCTAATCTGCGTAAACCCTTTTTTTCACGCTGATCTAAAAGGAAAAATTACGCTGATCTAGGGGAGGTAGACCAAACAAAAATCTGCGGGTCTTTTTTGCGATAGCTGCGTAAAGCCTTTTTTTCACTCTGATTTAAGGGAAAAATATCGCAGATTTTGGCATGCAATCAGGTTTGAAAATCATTAACTTTTCGATGGATAGCGCTAGAGATTTCTGTAGTATTAAAATTTACTAATAGCCCAACCCGAAGATCAGAAAGCTTCAAGTACGTCACCAATTGTTTAAAATGTAATTTAGAAAGTGTTTCCACAGACTTAATTTCAACAATCACTTTTTTTTCGATTAATAAATCTAACCGATACCCAACATCAAATTTTAACTGTTGATAGACCATCGGAACAGCCACTTGACGTTCCACGAAAAGCCCTGCCTTAGTGAGCTCATATTCCATTACTGCCTCATAACATGCTTCAAAAAGCCCGGGGCCAAGATTATTGTATACATTAAAAATTACCCCTCGAGCTAAATAAGTGATTTCGTTTTCTTCCATATGAAAAATTAGTTACTCTTTTTTTCACATTAGATTATTCAGCCCTTTTACTTTTGCGTTTTGAACTAAAGAAGAATTTATGTTAATGATTTTCTGCTGATACGCCTTTCTCCCTGTTGATTGATCTCTTATTTCAAGCTCAACTGGTAACCAAAAAATCTGCGGGTTTTTTCTGCGAGCATCTGCGTAAACCCTTTTTTCACGCTGATCTAAAGAGAAAAATATCGCTGATCTAGGGGATTTAGGGCAAACAAAAATCTGCGCGTCTTTTCTGCGCTAATCTGCGTAAACACTTTATTTCACGCAGATCTAAAAGGAAAAATTACGCTGATCTAGGGGAAGTTGGCCAAACAAAAATCTGCGGGTCTTTTCTGTGATAATCAGCGTGAATTAAAAAGTTTAGACCCCCCTATCCTCGCGCTGTTTGTCCGTCAAAAAGGTCCAAGCCAAGATCCTACTTCGCTTATTTCCTTGACCCATTTCAAGTACTTGTTGGGACAAGGCGCCTACTTTTTCAAGTTGCCCCTGAAAAAAGGGAAGATGTGCTGATTTGGAAACCAACACCGTAAACCAGCCCACCTGATTTTGGAATGCCACACTCTCCTGAATCATTCGTCCAATAAATCCAATTTCCCCTCCAGCAGTCCACAATTCTGATGCCTTGCCCCCAAAGTTCAATACTGGATCTACGGCAACTTTTCCTTTCAAATTTTTTATTTTCCGCTGACTGCCTGCTAATGCCACTTCGGCAGATTCATGGAAGGGAGGATTGCAAATACTCAAGTCAAAATATTCCCCTGCTTCAATGACCGTTTGAAAAACAGCCCCCACATCTGCCTGGTACCGCAAGGCCACCTTATCGCCTAGCCTAGCGTTGGAAGCAATGATTTCTGCTGCATTTGAGAGGGCCCGGTGCTCAATTTCAGTACCGACAAAACTCCAACCAAATAGGCTCGTTCCCAAAATGGGGTAAATCAAGTTGGCCCCTGTACCGATGTCCAGCACCCGTATTTCAGCCCCTTGAGCAACTTTTTCTCCTTTATTCCTAGCAAGCAGGTCTCCTACATGGAGGATATAATCGGCCCTACCTGGTACCGGTGGACAAAGATAGCCTGATGGAATATCCCAGTAACTTATATCGTAGTAGTGGAGAAGCAACGCCTTGTTAAGCAGCTTTACCGCGCTTGGATTTGCAAAATCTATACTTAGTTGGGCATAGGCATTGGTAAAAATAACTTCTTCCAATTCTGGTACGGTCACCGCCAAGGCTGGTAGATCGTATCGTCCTTGATGGATATTGCGGGAATGGAGACCTGCCCCTTTTTCTTTGGATTTCATGTGTTGTACCAATGCGATAGACGCTGCATCAAAAGATGCGGTTACGGAATTTTTGGGCAGTATAGCTATTCAAATCAATCAGGTATCCATTCACGACGGCGTGTGTAGGCTTTCCTTCGCGGGTTAAAAAAAAGTTGGGTGCCGCACCTGTCGTCCAGCCTCCAGCAAACTTGTCGGTACTTTTCAAAACAACTAAAGGAAGGTCATGCAACTGCCGTGGGCTTCCTTTTTTCACTTTGATTGCTAAATATCCTTGACGTAACAAGTCCATCGCCTGGTCCTGGCTTATATTTTCTACACTTCTAAACTTCTTTCTGTACACCTTTCCTTGTTGATACTGCAACCCAGACGCATCGAAGGTCTCTAGTCCAAAAAAGACCTGCATGTCTCCTAGGTCCTCCACCGAAGCATTGAAAAAATATCCTCCCGCAGACTCCGTTTCCTTTCTTCGAATGCCAAGGTCAACTGGATACCAGCTTCCATTTACGGGAACCTCCACCTCGTTGATCACCAAATCCATCAACTGAAAGCCATTGTCTGGAATAGCAAAATACGCTTCCGTACTGTACTGGGTATAACCTTTCGTAGCAATGCTATGCAAGGCATTCAAGAGAATCATGAAGTTGATCTTACGGATTTCCTGCTTTTCTGTATCTCCAACTAAGCCGCCAGACTCAATCAGAATAGTGCTGGTGCCCCACTTTTGAATATTGTCCCCAAAAGCCCTCGGCTCAAAGGCATCGTCGTACTTACCCACTTGACCGGGAATGAGTTCCTGCAAGAGCTCGTTCATCCCGGCAATGGTCTGCATGGCCCTACCGCGAACTTCATTGATGTCTGTCGCCTCGTTGAAGGCAGGGGCCAACAGGGAAATGGTTGCCTGTTTGGGTGTGTTGACCACGTTGTAGTAGATCTGCTGGTCATGGAGATTAAAGCCAAACTCTGGTTCAAAGTCGTCCCGAGCCTTTTTTAAAATCACCGCCTCCGGCGAAATGAGTGAAATAGCATCACGGTTGAGGTCGATATCCAGTGCATTTCTTCGCTTAAACTCGTCAGCGCCGTCAGGATTGAGCATGGGGATAAACTTGAGTTGTAGCTGAGACCGAAGCAGACTTCTCAAGGCATCATACCCGTCATCTTTGGCGCTCAAAAAATTGAAAAGGTCAAAAAGGGCCATCGTAGCCGTGCTTTCATTGCCATGCATCTGTGACCAAAGCATCACCTTGGTTGGGCCTGTTCCCCAGTCCAAGGAGGAAATGGACTTGCCCATCACCGACTTGCCTAAGAGGCTTACCCGAAATGCTGTGGCATGACCTTGAATCAAGGGCTGTAGGGCTGCGTGCGTAAATCTCCGGTCGGTAATTTTCCCTTCTTTGTAGGTCTCAAACGCCGCGCTCATCTCCTTCACCGTTAGGCGTGGGCCCTGCCCCCAGGAACTAGTTCCGCCAAATAGAAGAAAGAAACCTAGCGTCAGAAAAGAAGATTTCAACGGGAAGAAGCGCATGGGAGTAGATTTTCAGATAATTTGAGTTAAAACTAGGGAAAGGGCTGAAATAAATCCCTCTATTTTTGTGCAACCCAAAAAAATCGTGCCATGATCTTTCGACACCAAGCCTTTGACCTTCCGCTAAAGCACCGATTTACCATCGCACACCAAAGCCGCGAGGTACAGGAAACGCTAATCGTCACCTTGGAAGATGGCGATCACTACGGCTTGGGTGAGTCGACCACCAATCCATTTTACGGGATCACCTTGGAAAATATGCGCGCGAGCCTGGAAGAATTTCGCCCTACAATCCTTGGGGGCCAATGGACCCGCCCCGAAGAGCTATGGGAACTTGGCAAGAACCATTTTTTGAATAATCCTTTTGCGCAATGTGCACTTGACTTGGCTGCCTGGGACCTGTACACCAAAAACCAGGGGAAAAAGCTCTACGAATACCTCGGCCTCGACCCAAGCAAGACGCCAACCACCAACTTCACCATCGGCATCGATACGGTGGAAAAAATGTGTGCCAAACTGAAAGAAGTCGATTGGCCGATTTACAAGATCAAGCTAGGCACGGCACATGACCTGGAGATTGTTCGGGAACTCCGAAAACACACAAAATCCCTGTTCCGCGTGGATGCCAACTGTGCATGGACAGTAGATCAAACCATTACCTACTCCGAAGAACTCGCAAACCTGGGCGTGGAATTTATCGAGCAGCCCTTGCACAAAGACAACCTCGAAGGCATGAAAGAGGTCTTTGCTTACTCCAAGCTGCCCATTATGGCAGATGAGAGCTGCATCGTGCCAGAAGACGTAAAAAAATGCCAGGGTCTATTTCATGGTATCAACATCAAGCTTGTCAAAGCGGGAGGCATCAGCCCTGCGCTGCGCATGATTCAAGAAGCCAAATCACTCGGCTTAAAAACGATGGTGGGCTGCATGACCGAGTCCTCAGTTGGCATCAGCGCTATCGCCCATATCGCCCCCTTGCTGGACTACGTAGATATGGACGGCGCAATGCTCCTTGCCAAAGACCCCGCGCGCGGTGTCACCATCCTTCCAGGTCAGGTTATTTTTTCCGCGGGTCCTGGTATCGGCGCACAGCTGATCTCCTAAAAAATAAAAATCCCAGCACTTAATCTAGTGCTGGGATTTTCACTCCAGGAGGAGACGTATTTCTAGCCTTCGCTCACAATCAATTTGAATCCTTCCCCGTGCACGGTAATGATCTGCACTTTTGGGTCGTCTTTCAAAATTTTTCTGATTTTGCTCAAGTAAACGTCCATCGAGCGGGCATTGAAATAGCTGTCATCCCCCCAAATCTGCTTGAGCGCATGGCTTCTATTGACCAGCTTGTTGATTTCGGACGCAAGTAGTCGGATCAGTTCATTTTCCTTGGAGGTAAGCTTGTGCTTTCCTTCAGGGCCTTCTATAAATTGCTCGTCGTAGTGAAGCACAAATGCGCCAAAAGTATAGGTCTTTAGCGGACTCAACTCCGTGGCTTTTTGCGTACGGCGAAGAATGGCCGTGATGCGTAGAAGCAGCTCCTCCATGCTAAAGGGCTTGGTCAGGTAGTCGTCTGCCCCTATTTTCAAGCCATCGATGACGTCTTCTTTTTGATTTTTGGCCGTAAGAAATAAGACCGGCTGGGCTTCTTGTACCTTTTTAATCTCCTTAGCAAGTGTAAATCCGTCTTTTTTGGGCATCATTACGTCAAGGAGGCAGAGGTCAAACTTGTCCTTTTTGAACTTGTTCCATCCCTCTTCACCATCCCGACACAAGGTGGTATCGTAGCCCTTCATCTGTAAATATTCCTGCAGGATGTCCCCTAGGTTGGGGTCGTCTTCGACAACTAATAGTTTTGCCTTACTCATTGTTTTTTTGGTAGGTTAATGGTGAAGGTACTTCCTTTTCCGAGCTCAGACTGTACTGAAATCGCTCCTTTGTGTGCTTCCACCATGGTTTTTACGTAAGACAGCCCGAGACCAAATCCCTTAACATCATGCACGTTTCCCGTAGGAACGCGGTAGAATTTGTCGAAAATCTTTTTCACCGCCTCTCGGCTCATCCCGATGCCCTGATCCTGAAGGAGTATGCAAATGGCTGTTCCCTGCTCTTTTACGGAAACTCGAATCGTGGGGTTCGACGGAGAGTATTTGGTGGCGTTATCGAGCAGATTATTGAAAATATGGCTGAGGTGAAACTGATCCCCTTCGAGATACGGGTCTTGCAATTCGGCCAGCAGCTCAATCTTTCCTCCCCGGTTTTCTACCTGAAGGCCAATCTGGTCAATGCATGCCTGAATCAGGGAGGGTAGGTGGAGCGTTTCTAGTTTGAGGTTAAACTCATTTTTATCCAAGGCGGCGGCCTGCAACACTTTTTCTACTTGGCCGACTAGCCGTTTATTTTCCTCTTTGATAATTCCCAAATAGCGCCCACGGAACGTTTCCTGGTTGCTCAGCTCTGGATCTTGCAAGGCCTCCACTGCCAGACTAACTGTTGCCAGTGGCGTTTTAAACTCATGCGTCATGTTGTTGATAAAGTCGTTCTTGGTGTCAGACAGCGCTTTTTGACGTAGGATCACGCGGATAGCGTAGTAAAAACACAAGACAATGACCAAAATGAAGACCAAAGAACTGGAGATCGGCAACCATACCTGACGAAATACGTGGCTACTTTTCTCCGGAAAATAAACGTAGATGAAATTATCGTTGCCCAAGATATCGTTGGGGAAAAGCTTGGCCTGCAAGCCTTCAAGAAGCAATACCTGCGGATCAAAAAGACTCCCCAAAGCGATAAAATCTCCTGCTCCCGACTGAATCCCGAGTTCAAAGTTTTCAGAAATCCCCTTCTCTAGCAACTGTCTTTTCAACAAGCGGCGTACCACAGCCGTATCTAGACGGTCCATAATCGCGAGCTGCCCCTCAGCAAGCTCCTCAAAGGCCTGGTTCATCAAGTCAATCTTGATGTTGGTTTTTCGGATTTTATCCAGCGCATCGTCCGACAGGTTTACCTCAGTGTTAAACTGAGGTACAATTCCAGTATATGGCCGAGCAGACTCCCTAGCAAAAGGCTGATCCTTATTCAAGTATTCCAGCTGGCGTTCTTTTTCCTGAAGGAGAATCTGCATTTCGTCAGGAGTAAACACCCGCGAAGCAACCTCTGGCGTCATGTAAGCAAAAAACGTTTCTAACTCAGATAAAACAGAAATGTCCAAGCCCCTAGAGAGGAGCATCCTACGAAAGGTATTGCTGACCTGAGGTACGGGCGAGCGCAGCAAGGTGTCCACCAAAGAAGGGCGAGTGTAAGTCGGGGTCGTATTGATTTGAAGCTCGATCGGATCAATCTTTTTAAAGATAATCTCCTTCAAGACCGGGTCTTTGATCAACTTGCTTAGTAGCACGTCGGAAGTTTCGCCCTTCTCCAATTCCATCACTGTTTCACCAAGGGCCTGGAGCGCATTTTGGTCAAAGCGCTCCTTGTTGATGCGGATGGCATTGCGTATCCAATAGTATTGAAACCCCATCAAGCCAAAGCTTGCTAGGGACATCAACACAATGACTAAAGTAATTTTGCCTTTGGACATGCCACAAAATTAAGCGGATAGCAGCGGCAGGGGGGCTTGTTAACAAGTTTTAACGAATGAAAAAAAATCTTTCCTTTTATTCCTCCCTTTTTGCCCTTATTCTAGCGGTATGAATTTGTTGGTTTTCTAATTACATACCCAAAAAAAGGAAGGTTCTTTACCTTCCTTTTTTATTGTTTCGGTATTTTTGCCAACCCATCCCCTAATCCCTCTAGCTCGTGCACCAGCCCCGCCATATCCAAGGCCTTGCCCTGGAAGACCTCGCCGCCGAATATGGTACCCCGCTGTACGTTTACGATGGAGAGAAAATCTTCTCCCAAGTAACCGCGCTTAAGGAGGCATTTGCCGGAGTTCCCTTAAAAATCAAATACGCAACCAAGGCGCTTTCCAGTCTCTCCATCCTGCGACTGATTCGAAAGGCAGGCGCAGAACTAGATGCCGTCTCCATAGAAGAAGTCAAGCTTGGTCTACTTGCTGGAGCCTCTCCGGCAGAGATTATGTACACCCCAAGTGGGGTAAGCTTTGAAGAAATACAGGACGCTGTCCGCATTGGCGTGATGATCAACCTGGACAGCCTCCCACTTTTGGAACGCATCGGCCAAACCTACGGAAGCAGCGTGCCTGTCTGCATTCGCCTCAATCCACACATTCTTGCCGGTGGCAACTTGAAAATTTCCGTGGGCCACAAAGGAAGCAAGTTTGGCATCTCCATCGAGCAGCTCGAGGAAGTCCTCAGCCTCGTACGTCGCTATGAAATCCCCGTGGTGGGCCTCCACGTCCATACCGGATCGGATATCTTGGACGGAGCCGTCTTTTTGGAAGGTGGAAAAGTGCTTTTTAATGCCGCAATGCAGTTCCCAGACCTTCGGTTTTTGGACTTCGGAGGAGGGTTTAAGGTAGCCTACAAGCCGGAAGATCCTGCCACCGACGTCGCAGAAGTGGGACGCGTGGTGAGCAAAGCTTTTCAGGAATTTTGTACGCAGTACGGCCGTCAGCTAGAACTCTGGATCGAACCGGGCAAATTTATCGTGAGCGAAGCCGGCTACCTCATCGTCAAAGCAACTGTCGTCAAAGAAACGCCGGCCATTCACTTTGTAGGGGTCGACTCTGGCCTAAACCACCTCATCCGCCCGATGATGTATGACGCCTACCACGCTGTCTACAACCTCAGCAACCCCACGGGCCCAACGTCTACCTACTCCGTCGTAGGTTATATCTGCGAAACAGACACCTTAGCCGCCGAGCGATCTCTAAATGAAGTAAAAGAGGGAGACCTACTCGTGCTTAAAAACGCGGGCGCCTATGGATTTACCATGGCCTCCAACTATAATGCCCGCCTGCGGCCCGCAGAGGTATTGGTTTGGCAAGGAAAAGCCCTACTTATTCGGCAGCGAGAGCAATTTGAGGACTTGGTTCGTCACCAAGAACTGCACGACTTGTAGTTCGCTACCTTCCCTTGGCCCAGGCTACCCAAACTAATTTTTTCCTTCCCAAACATTCCCACTAAAAAAGGACTTTAGTTGATAATCCTCCTTTTTTATGGCCCATACCCTTCGCTTGATCCTCGGGGATCAGCTCAACAGTCAGCACTCTTGGTTTACTCGCACCGACCCCGACGTCAGCTACCTGATGATGGAGATGCGGCAGGAAACGGACTACGTCAACCACCACATTCAAAAGGTCGTTGGCTTCTTTTTAGCCATGCGCAACTTTGCAGAAGACCTGCGTAAGCAAGGGCATCGGGTGATCTACCTCCGCTTAGACGATCCGAACAATCAGCAGTCCCTTGCCGCTCAACTTCCCCTATTGATAGAAAAAGAAGGCGTTAGCCAATTTGACTACCAGCTTCCAGATGAATACCGCCTAGACCAACTCCTTCAGTCCACATGCGCTAACCTCGGCATTCCCTGCTTTGGCGTGGACTCCGAACACTTCTTGACAAGCCGGGAGTTTTTGAAGGATTTTTTCAAGGGAAAAAAGACCTATCTCATGGAGACCTTTTACCGGGAGATGCGCAAAAAGTACCAGGTGCTCATGGATGGAAAAGAGCCCATCACCGGGCAGTGGAACTACGACCAGGACAACCGGCAGGCCTTAAAAGACAAAAGCCTACTCAAAAAAGCCTATACCCATCCCAAGCAGGTGAGCGATCTATGCGCGATGCTGGAAAAAAGTGGAGTCAGCACCATCGGCAGCCTCGATCCCGAGCAATTTCCCTGGCCCACCTCTCGCCAGGAAAGCCTAGAAGTGCTTACCTACTTTTGCGAGGAGCTCCTGGAACACTTCGGCGCTTACCAAGACGCTCTCACCACCTGGGATCCTTATTTATTTCACTCACGCCTGAGCTTTTCACTCAACACCAAAATGCTTTCCCCGCTGGAGGTGGTCCAAGCGGTAGAGGCCCATTGGATGGCTAACCAAGAGAAAGTGGGTATTGCACAGGTGGAAGGATTTATCCGACAGATTCTCGGTTGGCGCGAATACATGCGCGGAATCTACTGGGCCAAAATGCCCGAGTTTGCGGAACTCAACTATTTCGGCCACGAGCGGAAACTTCCGGAATGGTTTTGGACGGGCAACACAAAAATGAACTGCCTCAGCCAGTCCATTGGGCAGTCCTTGGCCTTGGGTTATGCACACCACATCCAGCGGCTGATGGTGACGGGCAACTTTGCCCTATTGGCGGGTATCCATCCCGATGAAGTGGATCGGTGGTACTTGGGCATCTACATCGACGCCATCGAGTGGGTAGAAATCACCAATACCCGCGGCATGAGCCAGTTTGCAGATGGAGGCATCGTCGGCACCAAGCCCTACGTGTCATCGGCCAACTACATCAAAAAGCAAGGAAACTACTGCAATAGCTGCGCCTATGATTCAGCAAAAAAGACCGGTGAAGGAGCCTGCCCTTTCAATAGCTTTTACTGGCATTTTCATGCACGCAACCGCGACCTGCTCGAGAAAAATCCACGCATCGGCATGGTCTACCGGACCTGGGACAAGATGGGCAACAAGCAGGAATTAATAGAGCAAGCGGAATATTACTTAGATCATCTAGAAGAACTCTAGGGACTACAACTCAATCCCCAATCCACTCGGCGACAAACAGGTTAGTGTCTCTCGTGCCGCCATTGTTACGATTGGAAGCAAACACCAAATACTTTCCATTGTTGGAAAACACAGGGAAGGCATCAAAGGTACCGTCATGCGTGATGCGAGTAAGCCCAGTACCGTCCAAATTGATCATAAACAAGTTGAAAGGATAGCCGCGTTGCGTCTGGTGGTTGGAAGCAAAAATCAACTTCTTTCCGGAAGGATGAAAGAAAGGAGCCCAGTTGGCCTTACCCAAACTCGTGATCTTGCGGATGTCCGTGCCGTCGACATTGGACACATACAATTCCATGTCGGTAGGCTTCACCAATCCCTCTTTCAAGAGGTCTTGGTATTCTTTGATTGCTTCAGGTGTCTGTGGTCTAGAGGCTCTCCAAACAAGTTTTGTTCCATCGGGAGAAAAGAATGCGCCCCCATCGTAACCAAGTTCTGTGGTGATTTGCTTGACATCAGTACCATCGATATTCATGGTAAACAACTCCAGGTCCCCAGTACGCATGGACGTAAACACGATTTTATCTCCCTTGGGAGATACCGTAGCTTCGGCATCGTAACCAGCCTCTTTGGTCAATTGAGAAAGGATATTTCCTTTCATGTCAGCGGTGAAAATATCAAAGCTATCGTAGATCGGCCACACGTATTTGCCATCGGCTCTTCGCTCAGGTACCGGAGGACAAGCTGGATCTACCAAGTGGGTAGACGCATACACGATGGTTTTGTCTCCTGGCAAAAAGTAGGCACAAGTGGTACGGCCAAGCCCTGTGCTGAGTCTAGCTGGGATATTCTTGGACAAATCGTCTTTTCTCCAGTCCAAGGAAAACATCTGGTCGCAAGAGTTGCCCCACGCAGCGAAATCCGACTGAAACACCAGTTTGCTATCGTCAAAAGACCAGTATGCCTCGGCGTTATTGCCCCCAAAGGTGAGCTGCTTGATGTTTTTGAGGTACTTCATTTCCTCAGGGTGAAGTAGGAGGGAGTCAGAAGCGGAGCGAGCGGCTTGCGCTTGCGCAAAAGTTGCGGTAGGAAAAACGGTTGCCATAACAACCAGTGCTAGAAAAAGAAATGCCTTCATCAGTAATCTTGGTA
>JBIIFN010000257.1:0-2752 GCA_044237325.1 Algoriphagus sp. | reverse complement strand
CTTCCGCTCTTGCGTGCCAGCAAGTCCTTAAGTGCGCAGATCCAACACGCCCTGCCCAAATAAGTACCATGCAAGCCCTATCCGTTCTCCAGCTTACCGAGCGAATCCAACAGGTGGTGGAAAATCAGCTCGAACCCATTTACTGGGTGATTGGAGAACTATCAGACTTCAGACAAGCCCCACAAGGACACGTCTATTTTGAGCTTGTAGAAAAACAAGGCAGCCAGGTTCAAGCAAAAATCCGTGCCAACCTCTGGCAATTCACCTACCGCAGCGTAGCCGCCAAGTTTGAATCCGTCACAGGCACCTCCTTGAAAAATGGAATGAAAGTCTTGGCCCAGGTGACGGTCAACTTTCACCCAGTCTTTGGTCTAAGCATCAACGTCAAAGACATTGACCCCTCCTTTTCCTTGGGTGAGCGCGCTCGGCTACGGCAAGAAACCATCACCCGACTTGGTCAAGAAGGCTGGATCGGCCATAATGCCCGTCTGGTACTTCCACCCGTAATCCAACGCATCGCCGTGATCTCTAGTGCCACCGCGGCAGGATACGGCGACTTTGTCAACCAAGTGGAGGGCAATCCCTACGGTTACCGCATCTCCCATACCCTTTTCCCCTCGCTTATGCAGGGCAATGAAGCGGTGGACAGCCTCCTTGCCGCCTTGACACAGGTAGAGCAGCAAGCAGACTCCCTTCGTCTAGATGCCATCGTGCTTATCCGTGGAGGTGGCGCCCAACTAGATCTGGACTGCTTTGACGACTACCGCTTGGCGGTAAAAATTGCCAAGTGCTCCCTCCCACTTTTTACCGGCATTGGCCACGAGCGAGACGAAACCATCGCCGACCTGGTGGCACACAGCCGCCTAAAGACACCTACCGCAGTCGCTGAATTTATATTGTCCAGCTTCCGGGAATTTGAGGAAGGCCTCGCTACCTGCAGCCAACGGCTAGACTGGATTACGAGAGCAAAGTTCAAGGAGGAAGCCGGGAAAATCCAGCAGTTAGCACTGCACATCAATGGAGGAATGAAAAACCGCCTGGCTCGAGAGCATCAAAAATTAACTGGATTGGTGCGGCGCGCACAGCAGTCGGGAAAAAGCGTTGTAAAGCAGGAAACAATCCGACTAAATCAGCAAGAAGTTCTCCTAAAAAAAGGACTTCAGCGCTTTTTACAGCTCCAAGGAGAAAAGATTGACCAACTCGAAGGATTGAGCAAGCAGCTAGATCCGCAAGCCTTATTGAAGAAAGGGTACACGCGCACGGAATCGAAGGGCATCCCCATACATCTCCTCACTATGGCGGAAGGTGAACCCTTGGTCACTCACAGCGCAAAACAAAAAATCAGTAGCACCATCACTAAAATTGAAGAAAAATGACAGACTACACCTACAGCCAAGCCATGGAACGATTGGAGGCCATCTTAAGTCAACTAGAGGAAGGAACGACCTCTGTGGATGCGCTCACGGAACTGGTTCAAGAAGCCGCCGCACTCGTCAAGCAGTGTAGAACAAAGCTTCGCAGCACGGAAGAAGCCGTTCAGGGAGCTTTTGAGGGCGTATAAAAGTAGATTGATCTGGAGCGAAAGGAATCCGCTTCTTTTTAAGACTACCCCTTTTTTACCAGTAGCCAAAAAAATAAGGTCCGATATTCAATTAAATGGGCAGTGGATAGTCGACGATTTTCTTTTTTTAATCTGGCCTAAACTTAGCCTGCCGGCTGGGTTTCGATGACCTGCAAAAATTTCCGAGGGATAGACACCAGCATATTTTGGTAAATCCCAGGAATACGGATGAGGAAGTAATCCTTGTTCCCCTTTTCGATGCACTCGCCTACCATGTCCTCCAAGGAGCCGCCAATCACCTTTACTTTTTCTCCTGGTCCAATTTCAGAGCCATCCGTCTCTATGGATACGCCCGTGGACACCACGCGTTGTATTGTTTCGATATCCTCCTCGCGAACAATGGCATGCTCACCAGAAAAGTGGACAAACTTAACTGCTCCAGGTATTTTGAGGCAGTTCCAAAGGTTGTTCCGGTGCGTTTTAACAAAAATATAGCCGTTGAAAAGTGCCTTCTGAACCTTCTTTTTGCGGTCAGACCACTGCCTCAACTCTTCTACCATGGGCAGGTAAACTTCCACGCCTTCCTCCACTAGCATTTCGGCAACTTTCTTTTCTGCTCGGGAGCGGGTGTACATTACATACCACTTTAATTCCTGCATTTCTCTGGATTAATTGGGGTCACAAAGCTATAAAAACAATCGAATTTTTAGTGTGTAAACGAAAAAACCCTTGAGACAGTATCTCAAGGGTTTGATCAAAAAAACCACCAACCTTACCGGTTCAGTTTAGCGCGCACGAAGCTTAATACTAAGCTTGTCTGTGAGCAAATACATCACCGGAACTAGTACTAACGTAATGATCGTCGCAAAGGTTAACCCAAATATTACAGTCCAAGCCATAGGCCCCCAGAAGGCCGCGTTATCGCCTCCTACATAGAACTGAGGGTCAAATTCGCTCAATAAAGTCGCGAAATTAATGTTCATCCCGATAGCCAAAGGAATTAATCCCAATACGGTAGTGATGGCTGTCAAGAGCACCGGACGAAGACGGGTTTTTCCCGCTTCCACAATACTTGCCAGCAAATCAGGAAGGGCTAGATAACTTCCCTTTTGGATACCCAATTCCTCTCTTTTTCGAGATCGAACCAAATCGGTGTAATCAATCAATACAATCGCATTGTTTACCACCACG
>JBIIFN010000008.1:0-32928 GCA_044237325.1 Algoriphagus sp. | reverse complement strand
CAAGGCAAAATCAGTCTCGAAAAAATCGTGGAGAAAATGTGCCACAACCCTGCCATCCTCTACCGCATCAAGGAACGCGGCTACATCCGTGAAGGCTACTTTGCCGATTTGACCCTAGTGGATCTCAACAGCGAGTGGACCGTAAGCAAGGATAATATTCTGTACAAATGCGGTTGGTCTCCTCTGGAAGGCACCACCTTTCACAGCAAGGTGTTGAGCACCTGGGTCAACGGACACTTGGCCTACGCAGACGGCATATTTCACGAGGAAGTCAAAGGGAAGGCCCTGGAAGTTCAACCCAACTAAGCCCACATGCCGGGATTTTTTGAAGGGAGGCAACTCGTTATCGCCAGCATGCACCAAAAGGAGCAGGTCCTTAAGCCTCTCTTGGAAGCGGGATTGAAGGTAAATGTAGCTGTAGCTGACGGCCTAAATACCGACTTGCTTGGCACCTTCTCCGGAGAAGTGGCACGTATTGCAGATCCATTGACCACGGCGCGTAAAAAATGTGAGTTGGTAATGGAACTTACCGGTTGCGATTTGGTCCTAGCCAGCGAAGGTTCATTTGGCCCACATTCATCCGCATTTTTTCTTCCCGCCAATGAAGAGTGGCTACTCTTAGTCGACCGTAAAAACAACCTGGAAATTCATGCCCGCCACCTCAGCACTGCCACTAATTTTGCAGGGCAAGCCTTTTCAAGTTTGGAAGAATTGGATGCTTTTGCTTCCAATGCGGGCTTCCCTAGCCATGGCCTCATACTAAGACGAAGAAAAGACGAGTTAGAAGATCTCCTGAAAGGGATCACAGAACCAGACCAACTCCGTACGGCAGCAATACAGCTACTAGAAACTCAAGGGGCTGGATTTGTTGAAACAGACATGCGGGCGATGTTCAACCCCAGTAGAATGCAGGTGATTGGAGAAACAGCCGAGCTCCTGCTTCAAAAGTTGAATTCCTACTGCCCCTCTTGCCAGTTGCCTGGTTTTGCCGTAACAGCCACAGAGCCTGGACTTCCCTGCAGCCTCTGCGGCACTCCTAGCAGCGCTGCTTTGGCACACCTGCTCGTTTGCAGCCACTGCCAACACCAGGAAAAAGTGGATTTTCCTCACGGAAAAAAAACAGAAGATCCCCAATATTGCCAGGTTTGCAATCCCTAATTCCCTGCCTAAGTAATTCAAAAGGTGATTTTTTTGGGTAAAAAAAGTAACTTGGAGCAAATGCCTTGCCCATGACCGCAACCCGATTCATTCTCGCCAGTCTTCTTTTATGTCTCAGTTTCACTGGGATTCAAGCCCAGCAGCAAGTAGACAAAAATCCAAACTTAAGCTATACCTCCTACAGCCCTAAGGCCACGGACGTGAAAATTGATCGTGCAGCCTATGCAAAAAAGCTCGAGGGCTTTTGGCTAGCCACCTGCATCGCCAACTGGACCGGACTCGTAACCGAAATGGATAAAATCGGGAATCTTGGTGACATCAAAACGGGACCATTTTATACCCGAGGCGACTGGGGCCAACCCGATCAAGCCAGCATCTGGGCAGCAGGAATTCCGAGCAACCTATCCCCGACCATTGACTTTGTGTTTGCAGACGAAGACACGCTTTGGGGATCGGATGACGACACGGACATCGAGTACATCTACCAGGAACTTCTCCTCCAAAATCAAACTTCGATGCTTACCGGCGAGCAAATTCGCAACGGATGGATGAAACACATCAAAGGAGAAGAAGAAAACTACCTCTGGGTATCCAATCAAAAAGCACTCGATCTGATGAAGTCCGGACTGGTTCCTCCAGCTACTGGTGACCCGAAGCACAACCCAGAATACGAGATGATCGATGCTCAACTCACCACCGAAATCTTTGGACTCTATGCTCCAGGAAGACCCGATATGGCCGTTAAGATGGCCACGCTCCCCATCCAAACAACCGCCCGAGAAGAAAGTGAATGGATTTCCGCCTATTATGTTCGGCTATTTTCCCTAGCCAGTACCGCAGACACTTCTCTTCCTATCAAGCAGCAACTTACTAAAATGGCAGAGCAAGCGGCTTTGGAACTCCCAGCCGCCTCCTATCCAGCCGCCATGTACCGCTACGTAAAAGGCTTGTATGCATCGGGGATTTCTTGGGAACAAGCCCGAGATTCCGTTTACCAGCGCTACCAAGTGGAACAGCTCGATGGCTACGACATCAGCAGTAGAAACATGTATTGCAACGGCTGCTTTGCTGCCGGCATCAACTTTGCCTCCAGCCTAGTGAGTTTATTCTACGGAGAAGGTGACCTGAAGGAAACCATCAAAATCGGCGCCTTGGCCGGATGGGATTCCGACAATCCTACCGCTACCTGGGGAGGATTGATTGGATTTATGCTCGGCAAAGAGGGGGTAGAAAAAGCCTTTGGACGTAAATTTTCAAACAAATTTCACATTCACCGCACCCGCGTCAACTTTCCCAACGAAGGCATCGACACCTTTGAGGCCATGGCGCAAAAAGGATTGTGGATCATCGATCGCGTGGTACAAGAAGAACTCAAGGGGGGCGTAGACCTACGCAGCAATAGCTGGTACATCCCAAAAAAGTAAGATCCTTATTGTTTTAGAGTTTGTGTTTCTCGCACTGCCCTTTGATAAGTAGATAGCCCTGCTCGGCCATGTCCCAAGGGTCTGAAAATTCGCGCCAAACGCCGATTGCGTTCGCAAAGTCCGGATCATTCCGCGAGAAGCCCTCAATGGTCAGCCAGCCCGAATAGCCCACCTTCTTCAAGGTGGCGAAGGTCTCGTCAAAATCCACATGCCCAGATCCTGGCGTACCTCGATCGTTTTCTGAGATATGTACATGGCGTAAGCGTGGCCCAATTTGTTCGATGGCAAGCCCCAGTTTTTTCTCCTCCATATTCGCATGATGGGTATCAAACATGCCCTGTACATTCGGGTGATTGACGAGCGACAACAAGTGATCTAACTGTCCCATGGTATTGGCCAAGTAGCATTCAAATCGATTAAGTGCCTCGGGGGTCAGCAGAACCCCTAACCCTTGCGCATAGGTTCCTGCATCACGAAGAACCTCCGCCGACCATTCGTATTCCTCAGGCAAAGGGGTCCGTGAAGCAAAGGTGGCAAAGGCAGAATGAAAAGGTCCACACAACACCTGAGCACCCAAATCTGCTGCGCGATCGATAACCCAGCAGAGCTTTTCCTTGGCTTTTTGCCGAACAAGGGGGTCTGTGGAAATGGGATTTTCAGCGGCTCCCATCACAGTAACTGCCGTTACTTCTAAGCCTATTTTCTTGCAATAATCCCCCACCAAACGACAAGAAGTGGCATCCGTGTCTCCAATAAAAAATTCGGCCCCATCGTAACCGATTGCTTTCAAGCGATCTAGTATCGGGAAAAGCTTGGGGGAAATTTCTGCCGACCAGGCAAGTACGTTGAAACCTATTTTAGTCATGGGGGAAGAAAAGTAAATGAAATACGGGGTACTAGATTGTACAAAGTACAAAGTACGAAGTACAAAGTAGAGATTTGCTTTAGGATTAAAACATTGCTTCCAATGCGTCTTGATACTTGATACTAGCGACTTGATACTGGATACATTGTACTTGGTACTTTGTACAACTGCCTACCTAAAATCCTGAACGCGCATGCCCTTCCGGAAGGTGTCAAATCCAAAGGGAGTAGGTGAGTATTCCCCAACATAGTCCACGTTCAACTCCGGAGTCACTGCATCTCCCATGCCTAAAAGCCAGAAAGACGCATTGAGAACTAGGCGTCTCAAGTCAGCACTTTGAAAATCCAATGAAGCCCCCATAGTAGAAGCAAAGGCCATTCCGGGTTTCCCTCCTTCGAGCTGATAGGGCTTGGTCCAAGCAATAGGCATGATTGACTTTTTCCAAATAAGCGGAGCTTGGTCGTTCATGCCCGCAGTAGACTGTCCATACACAAGCACCTCAGCATCTGCTGGCAAACTCTTAATTCCATACACATCCGAAGGGCCCCAAATGTCTCTTACCCCGCGAAGAACAGGGTGATTTGCACGTTGCTTTACCCCATCTACCAAGGCTCTCGTACCCTCCTGTCCATGGATACCATGGTGGTCGATCCAAGTTTCCCCAAAGATGCGCTTCCCAAAACCTTGCTCCCAGCCCGGTACGGTGCTCATCCAGTCCCACTTTGCATACTTGGAACTCTTGTTTTTTTGGTAAGCAAAGGCGTGCGTTGATGTCCTTAATCCAATGACTGGCTTTCCGGCCAGTAAATATTTTTCTATATGCTGGGCCTGCTCGTCGGGTAGCTCTCGAAACCGAATCAAAAGAATCAACAAATCTGCCGATTCCAATTGCTCCAATCCCGGAATATTATTTTGATAGTTGGGCACCACATCCCCAGAATTGGGTTCAATGGGAAAAAGAACGGTCGTCTTGAAGCCGTAGCGGCTGGATAGAATTTTGGCCAGCATGGGCATGGACTCTTCCGATCGGTACTCATCGTCTCCTGCTACCAAGACAACATGTTTGCCTTGACCTGGGCCTTGCCCCCCTTCAAACTGAAGGTAGGATTGCCCTACTTGTCCAAAACCCCACTGGGGCAGAAGTAGAATAATTCCAAAAATGAAAAACCGGGTAAGTGAAGCGTTCATACGAGCGAATTTAGATACTCGGAAAATAGGCAAAATCACCGGCTTTCAAATCAAGTCTTAGCTTGATTTTTTTCGAAGCTTCTGAAAAAGCAGTACAGGAAGCAATACCACAATCCCTACGCCCAAACCAAAAATAAACTCCTTGGCGATGTCCGGCCAAGTGGATAACAGATGGTGAAAAAAGGGAATATTATGTGCAAAAATACCTCCTGAAACCAATAATAAGGCCAGCGTACCTATAAATCCGATTCCTCTAACAAAATGAGGCAAGGCATTGACTAACATCCAACCAATCTTGTCCGAAATACTATCTTCCCGATCATTGAGTGCAATCAATTTGTACCCAAACTCATCCATGCGAACCACCAAAGCCACGATGCCATATACGCCAACCGTGGCAATCAGGGCAATTATCGACACCACAGCCACTTGATTGAGCAGAGGCTTGTCCACAACTGTACTCATCGCGATGATGACAATCTCCACAGAAAGAATAAAATCAGTAGTGATCGCAGACTTGATTTTCTTCTTTTCCAAGGCCAACACTTCGGCTTCAGTAATGTCTAAGTCTAGTTTTTCTTCCTTCTCGGCAGGATGAGGGAAAATATAGGCATGGATTTTTTCCGCTCCCTCGTAAGCCAAGTACAAGCCACCTACCACCAAAATCACCGTGATGGCCGCTGGCGCAAAAGCACTCAGCAAAAAAGCTACTGGAAGAATAATCAATTTATTCAATGCAGACCCTTTGGTAATCGCCCAGATCACAGGAAGTTCCCGATCGGACACGAAGCCAGATGCCTTCTCCGCATTTACGGCCAAGTCATCGCCCAATATGCCGGCAGTTTTCTTTGCTGCCACCTTACTCATTACCGCTACATCATCCATGAGGGTAGCAATGTCATCCAATAAGGCAAATAATCCAGAAGCCATGTTTCAAGTAGGAAATAAGGGTAAAGCTGCCAACGAGGAAACGATTTCCACCGCACACCAAGGATACAGCCGCAAATTCCTTGGCTTTCAAGGGCGAAATTTAGGGGTTTTTAGGATCAAAAAGGAGTGGAAAAAACTTGCCTCCCATTTTTTCTCCTCTGGGAATCACGGGTACCCCAGAAAGTAAGGGTTCGTCCGAATCGGAAATGGTCCCATCTGCAAAAACATTCAGCACGAAGGCCTTTCTTGAGCGAGGAGAATAGTTGGCATAGCTCCCATGCACCAACAGTGGATGATGAAATGCTGCATAGCCCGCTTTCAATGGAATCGCCACAGGGGTAAATTGGGCTTTCTGCTCTTCCGAAAGCATTCCCAAAAGGCCATCCATAGCGCCAGCAAGGGCAGGCTTCTCCAAAAGACCCCATCGATGGGATCCAGGCACATACTGCAAGCATCCATTTTCCACCGTGGCATCGTCTAATCCACACCAGCAGGTCAAATGCTGCATGTCCACCGTCCGCGTCCAGTAAGAATAATCCTGATGCCAGGCCACTACGCCCCCATGGTGCGCGGGTTTGCAAAAAAGTTGGTCGTGCCAAAAACGAACCCCACGATCGCCGAGCAACTGGCTGGCAACCATCCGGAATACCGGATTCCAAATTGCATCGTGGAAGGCTTCCGCTATCCGCCAATGTCCCAAGGAATGAAACAAGACGGTATTGGGATCGGCTGACTCGTTATTGTGAAACTCGTGAAACAAGCCGTGCAAGGGGTGCTTGGGATCCATTACCTCATCCAACGCCTGAGATAAAACAGCAATCTGCTTTTCATCGAGAAGCTGAACCCCCGCTAAATACCCATTTTCATGGAAAAACTCAACCTGCTCTTGGCTAAGTCGGTAACGCTCCCAGTCCGAAGGGGTCTTGGGCTGTGGGAAAAGGTCAGTTAAGGGATAGGGAAAATCTGCGAGGTCTTTCATGGAACAGGGCAATACAACAACAAAAGATACGGATTTTTAGAAAAACTAGTACTCCTGCGGATGAAGCGTCGAATCTAACTGAGCATCATCAAAAAAAGCAACCAGAAAGGAAGTCATGATGGGCTACCAAAATCGAGACTCTCTGCAAAAAAAAATGAATTTCAGAAAGCGCTACTGCTCGAATCCGTTTAAAATTTAGGACAAGGCAAGATGGTATCTCTACCCGAAGGCTTTCCTTGGTTGCGGCTAGGTAGGGTCCAGGAAAGACTCAACTCATGTGCCCCACCGGACTGTATTCCTAACTGTGAAACGGTATAATCAAAGCTGTAACCCACGTTAAGTCCGTTCAACAAGTTGACCCCCACCATCATCACGATCGCATCTCGGTTGCTCTGACCCTCCACTGGCTTATAAGGCAGCCCTCGGTACCAGGCCCCAAAAACAATGGGTTCCACATAAAAATAAGCACCCACATCCAACTGCTCAAAAGGTCCTTGACGCTTGTAATTGATCGTCGGTGTCAAGTAGCGTTGCTTTCTGTAATGGGTGAAATCCCGACGCATGCTGCCCTCCCCCAAAGAAATGCGGTAACCTGCATGGAAAGATAGCTTCCTCGGCAGGGGGCTCAGCCCATCAATAAAGGACTGGTTGGGCTCGTTGAGGTGATGTGCAGAAAATCCTATCCAGGCATTTTCCGTAAACAATAAGCCACCAGCAGACAAGGAAAATAAACCTACTGGGTCACCTAAGCCCGGGATGTCTGCACCCGGTAATAGAGGTCCTGTCGGATCAGCTGGGTTGATTTGATTGGCAAAAACTAAGTTTTCGTAAAACCCAATTTCTCTACGGATATAGCTCGCCTGAAACCCAGGCCGGAAATACAAGTTGTCCGCCAGCCGTAGTTCGTAAGAATAGAGGGCCGATATCGACGTAGACCGCAGCTGGGAGGCCCCTTCACTGTCTTGCATCACGTGAACTCCTATGCCCGAA
Source organism: Algoriphagus sp. (assembly GCA_044237325.1). GTDB lineage: Bacteria > Bacteroidota > Bacteroidia > Cytophagales > Cyclobacteriaceae > Algoriphagus. The sequence continues at coordinate 25,394 of JBIIFN010000008.1, read as the reverse complement.
TTGTATTCTGGAAGGTAGGTATCGTAGTAGGCAGAGAAGGTAGTAAACTGCGCATCTAGGGAAGGCCACTGGTTTCTGTAGTTAAATCCTACCCTTCCTGTAAGCTCTGCACCTGCCATTGCAGGGTTGAGAAACAAGGGAGCTGCATAATACTGACTATATTGGGGGTCTTGTGCATAGGCAGGCATAATTGCCAACCAGCAAAGCGAAGTAAAAAAAACAAAAGTCAGCAGAGACCGTAACACGAAATAGTTCGTTTATTTGAATACGCAGTTGGCTTCTTAACGACCCAATCCTTCGGTTGTTTTATGAAGCAGCACTAAAAATATGAAAAGCAGCCCTAATTCCATAAGGTTCCTTACACTATTTGCAAGCATTACGCTACTCCTTGCCTTCGCGACGAGCAGAGAAACCCGTGCTCAGGGCTTCAACAACAACGAATGGATCTTTGGCAGCTGCCCTACAGGTGACAACACCTACCTCTCCTTCGGAAAAGGAAGTACCGCCACTGTCAAAACAATGCCTTCCACCGTACTTACAGGTGCATTCAACAACGCGGTGGCAATAGACCCCATTACAGGGCAGCCCTTATTTTTCACCAACGGCGAGCTAGTTTACGATTACAGTGGTGAGGCTATACAAGGATCGGCTCCTGGCCTACGGGGTAATTTTCAAGGCCGCCAAACCGTAGCTACGGGATTCTTGGAGTACAATCCCAACGGCAACAAGCTCTTTTATATTTTTTACCTTTCCCTCACAGGACAACTTCAATATGCCCTCGTAGACATGAATGCCCTTGGGCAGGCCACAGGCAACCAACGCCCACTGGGGCAAATTACCAGTAAAGACCAGGTCATTGGTCCTGGACAAGGCGCCGTCTTGGTAGTCAAAACACCCGCCTCTCCCTCCTACCTGATCAGCTTCGCGGGAGGCAACCTGCAAGCTCGACGAGTGGAAAGCACTGCTGGTGCCTTTACCCAAACGGACACGGAAGCCCTTCCGATCGTGCCCAAGGCTATGATTTTTGATGAATCAACGGGCCAACTCCTACTTCTTCCCCAAAACCCAGGCGAGGACCTATTGCTCCTACCCTTTGATACCGCAACGGGCAGCTTTGGCACCCCACAGGCCCTAACCAACACCGGTGGCACAGACCCTATTCATGGCATTGCTTTTTCCCCTGACGGTAACTTTATTTATTTCTCTCGGGGCAATAAACTCCTGCGCCTGCCGGCAAAAACCCCGACAGCTATTCCCGAAGAACTTCCTCTTACCCCTGGAATACACCAAGTATACGACATTAAAACAGGCCCTGACGGCGCCCTCTATGTCCTTTACGAGGAGCGAGCAGGGAGCCCTCAACTGATCGGGAAAGTCAGTAACCCCAACGAAAGTAGCCTTACTGCGCTAATTGTGGATGAAGACCCCTTTGCCGGCACAGACTTTTGCGGACGCATTTTCCCCCTCTTTGCACCCAATGCGGACATTGAGCCAGCTATAGACTTTTCCTGGGACCCTGAAGACCCTTGTGCCAACAATCCCATACAATTGACGAGCGAAATCAGCCCGCCAAACTACCGCCCGCTCTCCTTCCTCTGGGAATTTTCTCCTCCCCTCACAGACGAGGACGGCAATCCACTACCGGCAGATTTTTCGCAGGAACATTTTCTTGTGCCCGCCGAAGCAGCCCAAGGCAGCAGCATCGAGGTGAGCCTAACGGTCACCTTTCCAGATAGTACCACCAAGAAGGTGACCAAAAGCATCACACTCACAGAAAATGAACTTCAGGCAAATTTTTCACCTTCAGATACCACCCTCTGTGAATCCTGTATCGACCTAGACCCCCTCCTGCAAGCCCAGTCGGGGGAAAGCGGCGGTGGTACGGGTGGTGGCACTGGCGGAGGAGCTGGTGGAGGTGCAGGTGGTGGAACCAACTACGAGTATTTCTGGTCCAACAAGCGCGAAGAAGGCTGGATCTCCAAGGGAGCAAACGAGGTGTGTACTCCGGGCCTATATTGGGTGCTCGTACGCGAGCCTGGCTCCTCCTGCTACGCCTATGCGGAGATCCGAATCAAAATGTGGGACATCCCCGACCAAAGCAATAACATCTGGTACTTTGGTGATGGTGCTGGACTGGATTTCAACCCAGATCCTGACGACGAAAATGCTCCCGTGCCACGGCCCATAGCCGAAGCCCATCCGCAAAACATACCCGCGGGCACCTCCACGATTTCAGATCAGGCAGGACAAGTCTTGTTTTTCACCGACGGCCAATCCGTCTGGGACCTTAACGGTACCCTGATGGAAAACGGGAGCGATATCGGCGGGAGCAATACCGCCAGTCAGGCCGTATTGGCCGTAGCCGTACCCACACAACCGACCCTATTCTACCTCTTCACCACCCAGGAGACAGCAAGCGGCAGCAACGAGGTGCGCTTTTCTTTGGTCGATATCAAGGCCGAAAACACGACGGGAGTTGGCAATGTGGTCACCAAAAACAACTTCCTCTTCAGCCCCTCCACCGAGCACAGCGCCGCCCTCAATGCAGGAGACATCACTTGGGCAGTATTTCATGAATTGGGTAATAATACCTTTCGCGCCTATCCAGTTTCTAGCCAAGGTATCGGCCAATCGGTGCTCAGCTCGGTAGGCAGCAGCCATGGTTTCAATTCAGGCGTAGGCACCATGAAGTTTAGCCCCGATGGCAGCAAGCTCGCTGTTACCATTTCCGAAGGGGGCTGCAACCGTGTAGAACTCTTTGACTTCAACCAGCAAACGGGCGTACTCACCGAATATGCCCTTGTCGACTTGGGCTGCGTTGGAGACGTGTATGGACTTGAGTTTTCTGCCGACTCTGACCGCATCTTCCTATCTTACCGAGACGGAGGCCCAGGGATTGAAGAATACATCATCAAAGAAGTGGGGCCAAGCTGCCCAACTTGCTTTGCAGCAGCCAACACGCCTGCATTGCGAGCGGCTTGCATTTTGTCCACGAAAAAAGTACTGAGCGGCACCGCTGGATTGGATTTGGGATCCCTGCAAATCGCCTCGGACGGCCAGATCTACGTGGCCGTGGTGGGCAGCAACCGCATCGGACAAATTCAAGTAGGCACCGGCTGTACCGCCGCAAGTACCTTCAACCAAGATGCGGTGGAAGCCATGCCAGGCACATCCAACTTGGGCTTGCCCTCCTTCACCCAAAACTCCGGCAGCTCCATTCCTGAACCTGCCTTGGGAATCCCTCCAACACTTTGTTTGGATCCGGTATCGGGTGCTACGGCCACCTTGGAAGGAGGCGGTGAGCCCGACATCGACTCCTATTTCTGGACCATCACCCACGAGGACGGTACGGTTATTCGCTCCAACTTTGGAGGTCCTGGAGATCAATTCCAAAACTTGGAGCAAATTTTCACGAAAGCTGGTACCTATACCATCGAGTTGCGGGTAGACCGCTGCGCGGAAATCGGCTATTTCACCGCCGAAGGAACGCTTGAAATCGTAGCACCACCTGCAGTCACCCTAGCAACGGATGCCACCCTTTGCGAAGGAACACCCGTCACCCTCACTGCTATTAACGGCTATGATCCAGCATCCGGATTGTACGATTTCTTGTGGACCAATGCTGCAGGCACTGTCTTTGGAGACGCCAACTCGAATACCATCACCGTCACAGAAGAAAGCATCTATACCGTAGTAGTCCAGCATCGTGCGCCGGCCGGCGCTACTGCCGAAGAGGAAGCATTTGTGGCAAGCTGCAGCAGCACCGCCTCCATTTTTGTGGGACCTGCTTTCGAATTTGACCTCACCCAGACGGACACCGAAGTCTGTTACGAAGAAACCTCCGTTACTTTTGCTCCCAATACTCCGCTGACAGGGGATTGGTTTTATGAGCGAGACAACAGCGGAACTCAAGTGGCACTGGGCTCCTTTTTTGAGTTAGAACTGGATATTTTATCCCTTCCAGGACCAGGCCAATACGAAATTACTTTCCTTGCCCAGGACCCCATTCTTCCGAACTGCAAGGTGTCCAAAAAGCTGAACTTGCTAGTAAACGAACTTCCAGTAGTGCTTGCCCGTGCCACAGCACCAGCCACGAGTTGCAATACAGCAGATGGAGCCATTGAAGTTACACTTCAAGCGGCAGTGAGTAGCCTTAAGCTTGTGGAACTGGGTCTATCCTTCCCTGCATCCCCAGCCGGAACAATCATCCCTATCCCAGGTCTGGCACCTGGCATCTACACCCTAGAAGCTGAAAATTCGGCGGGGTGTACCTATTCCGCCTCTGTGACAGTAGAAAACAGCAACCCTCCCGCTGGCTATGCCTTTACCGTCCTTGCAAGTGATGAGATCTGTTCGGCTACAGGAGTAGCGCAAGGGAGCATCCAAATTACCTTTACCGGCGGTAGTCCGCGCGTAGGAACCTACAAAATCGTCCGCCAAGGGGATGGACTAGAATTGACTGGTTCGCTACCCAATCAAGCTTCCTTTCTTATTCCCGTCTCGCGCGGGGATTATTTAGTAGAAGTCTTGGATCCAAGTGGCTGCTCGATCCCAGACAAAACGCTGTACAGCATTAAGCAAAAATTCGAGGTGCAGTTTTCCGTTCCTGCTGTCGTACAGGGATGTGTTTCCTATGCCTTTACCCCTTCAGGCCCCAAGCCTTTGACCTATACGATTACCGGACCGAGTGGGACACTTTCAAAAGCACCTGACGGCTCATACCTAATTACCCAAAGCGGTAACTATACCGTTCTTGGGGAAGATCCTGCAGGCCTAGACTGTCCCAAGGTGCTTCCCATGACGGTCAATCTTAGCCCAGCGCTAGATTTTGAGGTTTCTCCTCCGAGTGTTGATTGTTTGACAGGCATACGCTTTGAAGCCATCCTCAAGAATGCGGCCCCTGCCGATGTGATCTTCCTTTGGCGGGATGATTTGGGAATCATTGTAGGTAGAAGGCAAGAATTTGTTCCCAGCAGATCTGGAAACTATACCTTGGAAGTGCAGCCCGTATCAGGCGGCCTATGTCCTCCCAAAAAATTGCCCTTTGCAGCTACTGTCCAACCGCAACGCTTGACCGTAAGCCTAGATGCCTTGCCTTTCTGTGTAGATCAAACGACCACAAGCATCGAAGTAAAAGCCACTTTAGCCACAGTAGACAGCTTTGAATGGTTTTTGGTGACAGGCGGCACACGAAGTAGACTTCCGCAGTATACCACCAACCTAATTGAGGTAGACCAAGAGGGTACCTACGAAGTTATCCTACGTAGTAGCCAGGGCTGCGAACTCGGTCGAGCCAATGTAGTGGTCGTAAAGTCCAAATTGAGTCCCCCTATTCTACCTACGGAACCGCTTGTGATTTGTGCGGTAGAAGGAAAAACTGCCACACTCGATCCTGGCCCTTATGCAAACTATTCCTGGATTTTGGATGGGGAGGAAATATCGCAGGAGCCTACCTTCAGTCCTGAAAAGGGAGGTACCTATACCCTTCGTGTAGGCGATGCATTGGGCTGCTTTTGGGAAGGCACATTCACTATTGAAGAAGATTGCCAACTGAAGGTCATCTTCCCAAGCGGGATGGTACTTAATGATCAAAGCCGAAACTTTATTTTGTATGCCAACGAATACATCGACGAGGTGGATGTTTTTATTTACAACCGCTGGGGGGAATTGATTTTCTACTGCGAACAGGATACGATGGAACCCAATAAACCTTTTTGTCCTTGGGACGGGTCGGTCAATGGAAAATTAGTGCCAACGGGAACATATGTGGCCGTTGTGCGGTTTACCTCCCGAGCCCAAGGCCTCACCCAAACTGAAACCAAAGCGATTACGATTATCCAGTAACCTCATGCTACTTGTCATTTCTCCAGCCAAAACCCTCGATTACAGCGATCCTGAGTTCAGCAGCCATACCCAACCCGACTTTCCTTCAGAAGTGAAGGATCTAGTGGGCGTTTTGAAGAAAAAATCGGCTTCAGAAATCTCCAAGTTGATGCATTTGAGTGATTCCCTCGCAAGCCTTAATGAGGAGCGCTACAAGACCTTTATGGAAACTTTCAGTCCAGAAAATTCCAAGCAGGCACTTCTGGCCTTTAAGGGAGAGGTGTATGCCAAGATGGAGGCAGATCAATTCAGCGCAGAAGAACTTGAATTTGCCCAGCAGCACCTGCGTATTCTCTCTGGATTGTATGGTTTATTGAAGCCTTTGGATTTGATTCAGCCTTACCGATTGGAGATGGGCACTCCACTCAAAACCAAGAAAGGCACCAATCTTTACCAGTACTGGGGAACCAAGATCAGCAAGGCATTGAATGAAGTAGGGGAAGGCAAGACCTTGGTCAACCTGGCTTCCCAAGAATACTTCAAAGCAGTAGATCAAAAAACCTTGAAACTGCCCGTGATTACCATCCACTTTAAGGAATACAAAGAAGGAAAATACCAAGTAGTCGGATTTTTTGCCAAGCAGGCAAGAGGATTAATGGCTCGGTATGCCATTTTGAATAGGATTACGGATCCCGAGCAACTCAAAGTTTTCCGAGAGGAAGGATACGAATTTTCTGCTCCTTTGACCAGCGCACAGGATTGGGTATTTGTCCGGTAAGGCACACTGAACATACCCTAACGTCACCCCAGGCCATGGGTCATGGGAGGAGTGCTTATTTTTTCGGTTTTTGGAAAAGCTAAATCATTTTTTTTAGCTACTTTAAACGCGTCAATGAGTGAATTGACACAACCCAAAAACCTAAAGCACTTATTTATGACGCAAACCATCAACCGTAGCGCACTTTTCAACGCAAGTTGCCTGGCGCTCATCACCACCGCCTTTTCCTTCTCCATCCGTGCCGGCATCCTTCCACAATTGGGAGAACAATTCGGCTTAAATGCCGAACAATTGGGCTTTATCAACTCCATGTGGTTTTTAGGATTTCCTATTTCCATGATCCTCGGAGGATTGTTTTACCACATCGTTGGTCCTTCCAACATCATGCGCATCGCCTTCATCACGCATACCTTGGGTATCTTGATGACGATTTTTGCAGACGGCTATACCACGCTCTTGATTTCAACACTCTTTATTGGTTTTGGCAACGGCTGTACAGAAGCCGCTTGTAACCCGATGATTGCAGACATGTACTCCGGCACCACACTTAATAAGATGCTCAACCGCTTCCACATGTGGTTCCCTGGAGGTATTGTATTGGGTAGTTTGGTATCCAAATTCATGACCGACGGAGGCCTAGCTTGGCAAACTCAGGTATGGGTAATGATGGTGCCTACCATCGCTTATGCCATCTTATTCTTCGGTAAAACTTTCCCTACCCCATCTGTAGCAGGAGTAACTTCAGTAGGCTCAAACGTCAAAGCGATGTTTAGCCCTGTATTCATCTTCCTATTCATCGCCATGGCATTTACTGCGATTTCAGAATTCGGACCATCGCAGTGGGCTAACGTAGTATTGAGCTCAAGCGGCGCATCTGGGATGTTGATTTTAGCTTTGACCACAGGCGTTATGGCTGTAGGCCGATTCTTTGCTGGCCCAGTGGTGAAAGCCTTGGGGCAAACTGGCGTTTTGCTAGGTGGCGCAATCTTTACTGCAGTTGGTATCTTCCTATTTAGCACGGTAAGTGGCAATATGTCCTATGTTGCAGCAGTGATTTTCGCGATTGGCGTTTGCTACTTCTGGCCAGTAATGGTAGGTGCAGTAGCTCAGCGTGTACCACTTTCTGGTGCCTTGGGCATGTCCATCATTGGTGGTGTAGGCATGTTCTCTACCGCGATCTTCCAGCCGATCATTGGAAGCTGGATTGATGCTTCTAGAGTAACTCAAAGCGCCGCGGGTCTTACGGGCAACGCATTGGAGTTAGCTGCTGGTCAAGCAACCCTCGAAAAAATGATGCTCTTCCCGGGCATATTGATCGTTCTCTTTGTGATCTTCTTCTTCTGGCAGCGCGGTGTCAAACCCGCCGCGACAGCAGGACACTAAAAAATTAAAAGCAGCCTTCGGGCTGCTTTTTTTATGTTTCAAACAAAAGACAGAATTAGGTTTTGCTCCAATCTTTCAAACAAATTTTGGTTCTACTCCCACTGATTTAACTGCAAAAAAAAGCCCTAACTTTTTAAAAGCTAGGGCTAGTGACCTCGTCAAGATTCAAACTTGAAACCTCCTGAGCCGTAATCAGGTGCTCTATTCAGTTGAGCTACGAAGCCAGATTGGATTGCAAAAGTAAAGATTAATTGTTTCCCTCCAAAAGGAAAATCAGAAGAATTCTTAAAAATTGGAAATTTCTCCCAAACCCTGCCCTTAAGAATAATTAAGACGAACAGGAGGGTAAATCCTTGCGAATTTTATATTTTTGCCCACCTCATACTGATAAGAAGCTTCTTTTGATGAAAAAAATACTCGCACTTGCCTTCCTTGCCTTCGCCTTGAACGCGCAAGCACAAGACGCCGACACAAGCAGTCCAAAGACCCCTGTTGGCGGTCGACCCAACCTTCCCAATGACCTAACCATCGAGTTTGGCTGGACACAACTCACCAATAGACCTGCTGACTTGGAGCTGAACTTTTTTGGTTCCCGCAGCTTCAACGTATACTACCAAGCCCCCATACGCCTATTCGGTGAAAAATCGGGCTTTGTACTCAGCCCAGGCCTAGGCATCTCTGCCAACAAATTCAGCTTCAAAGGAGACGAAAACCTCTTCAGAAACACTGCAAAAGGTGCAAACAGCTCGGTTTTGAAGGACCTGAAAAGCGTCTATGGAACCAACATTGAAATCAAAACAAATAACCTCGCAGTCAACTACGTCGAAATCCCCGTGGACCTACAATACCACGTCAACAAGGACGACTACAGCAAAAGCTTCCGCGTAAGCATCGGTGCCAAAGTAGGCTTCCTCTACCAAGCACAAAGCAAAGTTTCCTTCGACTCCCCAACTACAGGAGCAGTCAAAATCAAGCAAGCAGAAGATTATGGCTTGGAAAAAATTCGCTACGGCGTCAATGTAAAGGTAGGTAGCCCGGGCTTCTATGTCTGGTCCACGTACTACCTCAACGGCATGTGGCAGCCCGATAGAGGCCCATTCAATACAGAAGCCAACCAAGTCAGCTTCGGTCTCGCAATCGGACTTTTCTAAGTCTAGAAAAGCACAACAACAAAATCCCAACTCCTCTACTACCGGTAGAGGAGTTTTTTTATGCCCGAAGAGCTCACTTTTTACGACAAAAGAAATGTGTCTGGCAACCTAGCGCGGCAAGTCAGCTATAAATCCAGGTAAAGCCCAGCCAGCAAATAATAAATCCCGCCAGCAGGCCGCCATATACCTCTACTGGGCGATGCGCATCCAGATACAGCCGGGAAGAGGCCACTATGCCCGTTAGCCCGAGGGAAAGCAATAAGAGGTAAACCACCGAAAAAGTACTAAAGTAGCTACCCATCACCCACACTACGGCCAGCAAGCCTCCGAGTCCAGTCATGTGGGCAGACATCTTCCAAAAAAAGGTGACCACAGTCAAAAAACCGACCGCTGCAGTCATCACCCCCATCCCCTGCCATAAAATAGGATCCAACTCTGTCTTCTGCTGCAAAAAGAGGGTAGTCAATAGATAAAAAAGCGTGACTACCAGAAAGGGAACTCGCCGATCCTTCACTTCCTCAAAATGAAGGCTGCGTACAAGCCCACTCCAGCGCATCCCGATCATAAGCACCATGGGAATAAGTAGCGTGGCCACCGTCACCAAATAAAACAAACGAAGCTTGATCACCTCGGGAAGTGTGGTAGCCTGAGGTACGGCAAAAAACAACAGCCCAAAAACGAGCGTAGGCATTAGCAGCGGCTGAAACACCACGGACAATACAAGAGCAATAATCCGCACCACTAGAGCTCTTTTCTAAGTCTGGCAACCGGAATCTGCAGCTGCTCCCGGTACTTCGCTACCGTTCGGCGCGCGATATTATAGCCTTTTTTATTCAACATCTTCACCAGCTTGTCGTCAGACAAAGGCCGCTTCTTATCCTCCGCATCCACCATCGTTTGCAGCACAGACTTCACCTCCCGGTTACTTACGTCCTCCCCACTGTCGGTGGCGATGCCTTCAGAGAAAAAATACTTCAAAGGGAATACCCCAAATTCAGTTTGAATGGACTTGCTATTGGCTACACGCGATACAGTAGAGATATCCATATCAATCTTCTCCGCAATGTCCTTGAGTATCATGGGACGTAGCATGGTCTCGTCGCCATCCGCAAAAAAAGGATGCTGGTACTGAAGGATGGCATCCATGGTGCGCAGCAAGGTGTTTTGCCGCTGCTTGATCGCATCGATAAACCACTTGGCAGCATCCAACTTCTGCTTTACAAAAGACACAGTCTCTTTCAGCTTCTTGTCTTTCTTGTCACTCTTGTCGTAGGTATCGAAAAGATCGGCATAGGAACGCGAAATCCGCAGTTCAGGCGCATTCTTAGAGTTGAGCAGCACCTCAAACTTTCCCGCAGTAACGGTCAAAATAAAGTCCGGAATCACATACTGGGTACGAACCAGTCCATCAGCCACTCCTCCCGGCTTGGGATTAAGACGGGTAATCAACTGTACGGCCTCTTTGATCTCCTCCTCATCGAGGTTGAGACGCTTTTGAATTTTGGAATAGTGCTTTTTGGTAAACTCTTCAAAGCAGTCCTCAATGATTGCCAAGGCCCTCAACACCACTGGATCGTCCGGATGCTCTTTGCGCTCCAACTGAATGATCAGGCACTCCTGCAGGTTTCGTGCCGCAATTCCTGCCGGATCAAAGGTCTGTACCTTGCGGAGAATCTCTTCTAACTCGTCGGTGTCTGTTTCTATGTTCTGAGAAAAAGCCAAGTCATTTAGAATTGACGTCAGCTCCCGGCGGATATAGCCGTCGTTTTCGATGCTGCCAATGAGCTGCTGCCCGATGATTTTTTGTCTTTCATCAAGCTTCAAAAAGTTGAGCTGCGAAATCAGCTGTTCGTGCAACGAGGTTTGAGCCGAAATGGGAAACTCCCGGTCATCGTCGTCGGGATTGTAGTTGCCATCCCCCTGCATTTTATAGCCGCCGTAGTCGTCATCGAGGTAGTCATCCAAATTAACATCGTTGCCCTCACCTCCAAGATCCTCGCCGTAGCTATCCTCAAAGTCCTCTTCACCAGCGGTATCAGTCCCCTCATCCTTGCCTTCTTCCAGCGCAGGATTGATTTCAAGCTCCTCTTCTATCCGGGCATCTAACTCAGCCGTCGGCACCTGCAGCAGTTTGATAAACTGGATTTGCTGAGGGGAAAGTTTTTGAGAAAGTGATTGAGAAAGGCTTAACTTTTGCATTGAAATGAATAAAACCACTTAATTGCTTAAAAAAAGGGTCGTTTTCTACAGAAAACTACACATCCAAATTTAGGAAAAAGCGGCAATTTTTTGATAAAAAGGTGATTTAATCGTTTTTTTGCATTCTACTAAAATTAAGCAGGAAACGACGGCGCTTTCCTTTACTACCTCAAGCATGGCATTCAACAAACGGGTCAAAATAAAGACCATCCTAGAACAAGACCTGATCGGACAAGAAATCACCCTTATGGGCTGGGTTCGCACCAAGCGGAGCAACAAAAACGTGTCCTTCATCGCCTTGAACGATGGCTCCATCATCACCAACTACCAAGTGGTGGCAGATCCCAACGTGATTTCCGAAGAAGTGCTCAAAAAATGCAGTACTGGCGCCTGCTTAAAAATCACAGGACAGGTGCTTGCCTCCCAGGGTGCTGGGCAACAGTCCGAACTCAACGCAAGCCATATCGAGGTGCTTGGAGAGTCCGATCCGGAAAAATACCCCCTGCAGCCTAAAAAGCATTCCCTGGAATTTCTCCGAGAGATCGCCCACCTACGCATGCGTACCAATACCTTTGGTGCCGTATTTCGCGTACGCCATGCCCTCGCTTATGCCGTGCATACGTACTTCAACACCAAGGGATTTTTCTATATCCACACACCCATCATCACAGCATCGGATGCTGAAGGTGCCGGAGAAACCTTCAAGGTGACCACCCTCAACCTCAACAACCCTCCTAAGACCGAGGACGGAAAGATCGACTACAGCCAGGACTTCTTTGAAAAAGAAACCAACCTCACCGTTTCAGGACAACTCGAAGGAGAGCTCGCTGCCATGGCCTTGGCTGAAATCTATACCTTTGGTCCTACCTTCCGTGCCGAAAATTCCAATACCACACGCCACCTGGCGGAATTTTGGATGATCGAGCCCGAGATGGCATTCTATGACGCCGAAGACAACCAAAATTTGGCCGAAGACTTCTTGAAATACATCATCCGCTACGCTCTAGACCATTGCGCGGAAGACCTAGCCTTTTTGGATCAAAGAGCCCAGGAAGAGGAGCAATCAAAACCTACTGATCAGCGGGCCGAACTTGGCCTTGTCGATAAGTTGAAGTTTGTACTAGAAAACGACTTTGTTCGTCTTACCTACACTGAGGCGATTGACATCTTGCGCAACTCCAACCACAACAAAAAGAAGAAATTCAACTACCTCATCGAAGAATGGGGCACCGACCTGCAATCGGAACACGAGCGTTACCTCGTAGAAAAACACTTCAAAAAACCAGTTATACTCACCGACTACCCCAAAGGGATCAAAGCCTTCTACATGCGTCAAAATGAAGATGGCAAAACGGTGGCAGCCATGGACATCTTGTTCCCAGGCATCGGAGAGATCGTCGGTGGCTCCCAGCGGGAAGAGCGCCTAGACAAGCTCACCCAACGTATGGAGGAAATGCATATTCCAACAGAAGAGCTCAGCTGGTACTTAGATACTAGGAGATTTGGCGCTACGCCTCACGCCGGCTTTGGCCTTGGATTTGAGCGTATGGTCTTGTTTGTCACGGGCATGAGCAATATCCGTGACGTAATCGCCTTCCCAAGAACACCAGGAAACGCTGAGTTTTAAGCGAAGCTTAGTATGTAAAACGCCTCCAAAATTTAATTTTTGGAGGCGTTTTTTTTTAGCTGACTACCTTAATTCGCCAAGCTAAAGGAATGCAAATCAGGCTGAAGAAAATAGCCAGGTAGCCCACGTAATTGAAATTGGTCAATTGCCCTAATTCGTTTTCTCCAATCATAAAGCCTGCGGCAAGGGAAGCAAAGCCAGCCGCCAGTTGCTGTACGGCTGAGTTGAAACTCAAAAAGCTACCTCTATTTTCGGGCTGTGCCGTTCCTGTCACCAATGCCGCAGCGGGCACATAGCGTCCATTGGAGGTCACAAAAAAGAAAGTAGTTACCACGAGTACCAAGGCTACGGGGGTAACTCCCAAGTGGGTAATGATACCGATAGGAATCAAGTTGAGCAGCATGAAAATCGTAAAAATCTGCAGCTTGCCATGTTTGTCGGCTAGCTTCCCCACCCACGGAGAAGTAAACATTGTGAATGCGCCGCCAGCCATATACACGTAGGTAAGCTGCAATTCGGTAAAGCCTACATTAGCCACATTATAAGGGCTCAGAAAAGGGATGATCATAAACTGCCCCAGCATCATCATGATGGATAGCGTAATCGCCCGCATTTGGTTGGGATTGCTAGTAACCCGACTGATAACAGCAAAGGGATGCGGCCGCTTCATCCCACTGCTAAGGTGGCCGGTGATGGAGGGGATAAACTTGGCAATCATGCCCAAACTAACCACAGACAAGGCCGAAAGAATGTAGAAAGGTGTATGCCAATCGGAAAGGCTCGCCAAGAAAAGTCCAAGGGGAACACCCATCACCGAGGCAAAAGAAAAAGCAGACATCACCAATCCCATGGCTCTCCCTCGACGGGCATCGGGTACCACGTCACCAATGATAGCCAAAATCAGTGCGGAAGTAAGGCCCCCAAAGATCCCTGAAATCACCCGTGCTAGCAATAAGATCGGATAGCTCGGAGACAAGGCACAAGCCAAGGTACCAAGCGTAAAGCCAACGTACACCCAGAGTAATATTCGCTTTCGGTCAAAGCGATCCAAAAAGAAGGCCCCAAAGAAGCTTGCCGCCCCGGCACTGAAAGTATAGGAAGACACCAAAAAGCCAAACTCACTAGGGCTAATGTCAAACAAACGCATCAGTTGCGGCCCCAGCGGCATCAACATCATGAAATCCACAATATGGATAAAGTTGATGGCGGCTAAGGTCCAGAGTAAGGCTTTTTCTTGCTTCATGAAAAATTTTGAAAGGGAGATAGAGTAGAAATACGGTGGAAATAAAGTAGAAATATAAGGGTTGAAGTTAGTCCAGCCCGATGCGCCGGAAAGTGGCTGGAATGGCTTCAATCACATCCTGAGCCATCGTGCCACGCAGGTAATTTTCACCGGAAAGTTCCCCCGCCAATCCATGGTGAAACACCCCGCAAAGGAGGGCATTTTCTGGGGAATAACCTTGACCCAAGAAAGAGGTCAGCATTCCAGTTAAGGCATCGCCCATACCAGCTGTAGCCATATACACAGAACCAGAGGAGTTGAATACCTGCCGTCCATCGGCGAGGCTGCACAGGGAATTGGCTCCTTTCAGCACGAGATTCAGCCCATAACTCAGACAACAAGCTTTTGCCTTAGCCATCCGTTCCAAATGATTCTGAGAAGCCCCAAACAAGCGGTCAAACTCTTTCAGGTGAGGAGTAAGGATACTCCCTATGGGAATGAGCGTCCAAATACTCGGATCCCTCGCCAAGCAATTCAGTGCATCGGCATCCAGCACTACCGGCTTTCGCGTAGCAGAAAGAATTTTCTTGATCGCTTCTCCTTGATCCAGGCCCAATCCAGGCCCAATCCCAATAGCGTCGTACGTAGAAAACTCCTGCTGGTCCCCAAAAACACACATGGCCTCCGGTACCGCTGCCGCAAGGGCAGCTCGCTCCTCCTCAGGAATCAAACAAGTCACCAACCCAGATCCCGTACGAAAGGCTGCTTTGGAAGCCAAAATAGCAGCGCCCATTTTACCTTTGCTCCCTGCGACCAGGAGTATTTTTCCAAAGTCCCCCTTGTGTGCAAAACGGTGAAAGCGCCGATGAAGTGGAATTAAGTCCATCTCTTCTAAGTAAAAGGTGGTAGCCGAGAATGACTCCAGTTCCTCCTTAGCAAAACCTATATCGAGGATGGCTAGTTTGCCCGTGTATTCCGCATGCTCTGGAAGAAGTAGAGACAACTTTGGAAATCCCAAGGTGACGGTCAGGTCAGCTTTTACCGCTACAGCTGATAGAATTGAATCGGCCGGCAAACCACTTGGGAGGTCCAATGAAATAATCGTTCCTCCAAAGGAATTCATGATTTGGATTCGCTTCTTCGCTTCTTCTCGAAGAGATCCTGTACAACCCACGCCTAAGTACGCATCGATCAAAATACCATCTTTTGGCAAGGAAGCAGTATCAAGCGAAGAGCAGTGAATTTTGGAAGGCAAAAGGGAAAGATTATGCGTACAGTCTGGGGATAACCTTGCTTCAGAGGAAAAGCAGGTAGCCACCTCAACAGGGTAGCCTAGCGAGAAGAGAATTCGAGCAATAGCAAGCCCATCACCTCCATTATTACCTGCACCAGCACATACCAGGATACGCTCTTTGGAAGAATAGCCCTGTGTTTGAAACCAATCCACGAACCGCTGCGCCACCAGTTCCATAAACGCATGGTTGGAAAAACCCTTCCTTTTTAGGTGGATTTCGTCCAGATTGGCAATCTCCAAAGCAGACAGGATTTTTTGCATCACCTAGGCCATTTCAGGAGCAGGCACCTTTTTGGGCAGTGTCAGCCTGGCTAAAAAAAAGAGCCCAATCACAAAAAAGACGACCAGGAATAAAGCTGAATTCCGCATACTCCCTGTTTCCTTTTCAATCAATGCATAGCTGGCGGTCCCCAAGACCACAGCTACTTTTTCTGTAAGGTCAAAAAAACTAAAAAAGGAAGCATGATCTGTAGTTGTGGAAGGGATTAGTTTGGCATAGGTAGATCGAGAGAGGGATTGAATTCCACCCATAACCATACCTACCACAAAGGCTAGGGAATAAAACTGGTAGACGGTGTTCACGAAATAAGCCGCCACACAGATTCCCATCCAAATAAAGACCATGATAACCAAGCTATTTTTGTTGCCAATCCGCTTAGAGATAAAGGCAAAAAGGTAGCTCCCTCCTATGGCCACTAACTGAATGATTAATACGGTAAGTATCAATTGATCTCCTGGCATTCCCAATTCCTTATCGCCAAAAATTGCAGCCAAGTACATCACCGTCTGTACACCCATGGAATAAAAGAAAAAGGAAGCGAGAAATTGGTAGGCCACTGGTATCGTGCGAAGTTCTCGAAAGACTAAAGAAATTTCACGATATCCTTTCCAGAGGTAGTCGGAAGAAATTGATTTTTTGTAGGGGTTATTGGGCAAAACCCGAAAGGGTATCTGGGCAAAGCCAACCCACCAAAGCCCGACAACTAAGAAAGAGAAGCGTGGGGCAAAACTGCCTGAAGGCATGCCAAACCATTCAGGATGTTGAATAGTAAGCAGGTTAAACACCAACAACAATACGCTTCCAATATACCCCATGGCAAAGCCTTTGGCACTCAAGAGATCAAACTCTTCCTCTTTCGCAATTTCAGGAAGGTAAGAATTGTAAAATACGATACTCCCGGAAAAGCCTACACTGGCCAGAACACTGCAGAGAATCCCAAATTCCAAATTATCCCCAGTAAAAAAGAATAAGGCCGCACAGGAGAGAGATCCGAGGTAGACGAAAAACTTCATGAAATTCAACTTGTTTCCAGAAGCATCCGCTATACCTGAAAGCAAGGGAGAAAGCAAGGCAATCACCAAAAAAGAGAAAGAAATAGAGAAGGAATAGAGAACTGTATTAACCACTTCCCAGCCGAAGAAGGAAATCCGGTCAGAGCCATCGATTCCTTTAGTGACCGTGTTGTAGTACACAGGAAAGATGGTGGAGGTGATCACTAAACTATAAACGGAGTTGGCCCAATCGTACATGACCCATGCACGTTGAACTTTCTTGTTGGAGGTTGGGTGAGTATTCATATTGGCAGAAATAAAAAAAGCCATTCGCTAAGCGAATGGCTTTCAATATACGAGAAAGAATATTAGTCTATCTCAGTTTTTTTTGTTGAAGCATACAACACTTTACGTGCATCTGCATTACGCAATTCGGTCTGAACGTCAGATATAGGGCCCATCTTCACTTCTTTGTCTACTTTCATAGAGATAGTGATGGATTGGCGATCTGCTTCGGGCAGCTTATCACGTTCCTGATTAACCCATTGTACTATTTCAGGAGAACTAATCAACACGTCGTTGGCTTGAACACGTGGCTCAGAACCATAAAGACTTGTGTTTTTTGGCTTTCCAATGAAAATATAGGAAATCAGGGTCTTATTCTGCAGCTTTTGAAGCTGAGTAGACTGAGGGATTTTCTGATCTACTAGGACATCTTGCTCTCTCAACACGGTAGTCACCATGAAGAAGAACAACAACATGAAAATGATATCTGGAAGTGCAGAGGTGTCAATTTGCTGGCTGCCACCTGATTTTTTCTTTCTAAACTTTGCCATATCAGTTTCCTCCCGTTTTATCAGGTTCAGCAATAGAGATCGCCATAGGGATCCCTTCTTTACCCTTGTCTTGAAGAGCCTTAGAAGCCTCATCATCATCAGTTAGCGCTCTGTATTCGTCAGAAGTAAGTCCTACTCTTTCTGAATACACATCGAAATACGCCTTTTTCGCCAAATCAAAAACCTCTAGGAAAACAGCATAGCTTGTTCCACGGTTGGTTTTGATAGAAATTACTGCTTCACCTGGGTGATCTGATGAATCAGGCTTTCTTTGGGCTTGGGCTTGCAAGGAAGCAGGAAGCGTGTTAAACAACGCAGCTGCGTCCTCATCTGGAGCTCCAAAATTCATGATAAAGGATTTAAAATCTTCATCAAGACCTTCTGCAGTCCTTCTGTACTCCCCTTCCACCAACAAATCATTGTTGGCATTGATCAAGACGTTGAAGATATTTCGTTCGTTTTTCTTGATGTCTGGGGGTGGCACATTAGGATCCTGCTTCGGAGGAAGGAAATTTAAAATCCCTTTGTCCGAAGCAATAGTAGTAGTCACGAGGAAGAAGATCAACAAAAGGAAGGCGATATCCGCCATCGATCCAGCATTGATCTCATTACTCATTCTATTTTTACTTTTTGCCATTTTATTTGACAGCTTTAGTAAGTTCAGTGACTACAATAGAAACAATTGTAACAATGGTTAGAATGTAAGTCGTGACCAACATACCACCGATCAATTGAGACATACCAGGAGTCAAATTAAAAGGAGCACCTTCAAACTTTGGCAATACCTCGCTGCCAGAAAGGCTGTAAGAAACAAAAAAGAGTACAACTAGTCCTAACACCCCTAGACCAGACTTCATCAATCCTTTCGGATCATCCAAAGACTTAATCAACGGCATCCCAATGGACAAGATGGTTCCAACTACTGCAAGCAGGTAGGTGGCATAAAGCATTATATCGTAAGTATCCATAGTTTCAGTTGTTTATAACTTTAATAATTGAGCAATCAGATTGAACAAGTAATTACTTACCAGTCAATTTGTGCTTAACCAAGATATCAACAAATGAAATGGAAGCATCTTCCATATCGTTCACCAAAGAGTCAATTTTTGACACCAAGTAGTTGTAGAACAATTGAAGGATCATAGCGGCGATCAAACCTGCTACTGTTGTCAAAAGGGCGATTTTGATACCACCTGCTACGATAGATGGAGAGATGTCACCTGCTGCTTCGATAGTATCGAAGGCGAAGATCATACCCACAACCGTACCGAAGAATCCTAACATCGGTGCAAGAGCGATAAACAAAGAAACCCAGATAAGACCTTTCTCCAAACGACCCATTTCAACGGAACCGTAAGAAACGATAGACTTTTCTACCATATCAATACCTTCAGCATAACGCATCAAGCCTTGAGTGAAGATAGAAGCTACTGGACCTTTTGTAGCTTTTGTAATGTCCTTAGCAGCTTCAACACCGCCAGAAGCAAGAGCCTCCTCAACTTTCAACAACAGTTTCTTTGTGTTGGTAGAAGCCATGTTAAGCGTAATGATTCTTTCCAAAGCGATAGCAAGACCAAGGATCAAGCAAAGCAATACTGGAGTCATGTACAAAGGATCACCTTCGATAAATTTCTCCTTGATAAGCTGATGGAAGCTTTGTTCCTCAGCGACGATCTCGTCGTCAACTACTGTTGGTGACGCAGCAGTCTCTTCTGCTGCAGGTGTTGCTTCTGTGGCAGCTGCAGAATCTGCAGGTGCATCTTGAGCGTTAGCGAAAGCAGGAACGAATAGGATACCTGCAAGCATGAACAAAGCGATGAACTTTCTCATAATGGTTTTTTTAATTGACTTAGTTAAGGTTAAATGGTTTCCAGATTAAATCGAGATTTAAAGTTATCATTTTTTAATTTCAAAAAACAAGAGGCCCTTTTAACTTTTTTTTGAGAATCTTCCGTTTAAAGTAAAATGGGAGCAATTTTTACACGAATGGAAAGACTGCCCCCCTTTTTTCGACTTCTGTTCGATTGCTAATTTTCGAGAATGGCCAGGACCTTTTATAGCTAAACTCTTGATAATCAATTTAAAAAATTAGTGAATAAAATTAGTGAGGATCCTAGAGGGAAAATACCCTCTCTATTTCGCTACTTGATTTTTTTAAAATCACTGCTACTTACCAGGGATATTGGCATGAAATGGCGGAATTTTTTTCATGAATACCGACATAAGGCACAGGGTATAACCCTTAACACTCACCAAACAAGAGGGCATCGGTCCTTGACTTAAAGGAAAAGCCTCCTAGTTTCACTCCCAAATAGGCTAATTGAGCACTTTTTATTCATGTATTTGATTTTTTTAGTTCAAACAAATCAATAAACTTCCAAAACCCGGTAGTTCACACCTGCATGGGTAAAAGAGTCTCCAGCCCGCTTACCTTTCATCCCAGGATAAATAGGGGCCTGGGTTGAAATACCAAAAAATTCGACCCCATCCACTTCCACCGTTTCTAGGGAACTTGAAATGTAAAAAATTCGCTGGTCGGTGACTACAAGTGCCCCCAACTCTATGTGGACAAATTCACGTTCCACATCCAGCCCCTCTAGGATCGTCTGCTCCTGCTTGACAAAAAGCAGCTCGTGCTCGAGTCTGACCAGCAGCTCGTTCAATTCCGTTCGGCCTGCCTGCTCTTGACTAGGCATTTCTTTACCTCGGGTGATCTCATCCGTCAAGCGCTGGATTTCTTGTTCAAAATCAGTGAGGAGGATGTTTTGCTTCTGCAAACAGGCTGCACGAAGCAGAGATTTAGAAATTCGGGGTGGGATCATAGCATCTGGATAAGACGCCAATACTAACCAAAGACAGCGGTCTCAATTAAGACGATTGTCATCTGGAAAACTGATAAAAATTACCTTTTAGGCCGAATCATGCTATCAAAGTACCTCAAGCAGCAGTCCAAGTTTAAAACAAACCCGTAATCTGGCCTGCCTCATCCACATCAATTCCCTCGGCAGCAGGCAGTGCCGGCAATCCTGGCATCCTCAAAATATCTCCTGCAATGGGAATGATAAATCCAGCCCCAGCGGCAAACTCAAACTCCCGGATAGTGATCGTAAAATTTTCTGGTCTACCCAGCCATTTTTCTGAGTCACTCAAACTCTTTTGCGTTTTTGCCATGCAGATGGGTAGTGCTCCCAAGCCAAGCTTTTCGATTTTCTTCAGTTGGGCCTGCGCCTTCGGCGAAAAAGTGACTCCATCTGCACCATAGATGGTGCGCGCCACTTTGGTGATTTTTTCACGTGCAGGATCTTCTAAGCCATAGGTAGGTGTAAATGCAAGAGGGCTTTGCTCCACCGCCTTTAGGACCTCTTGGCCCAAAGCAGCACAGCCTGCACCTCCCTTTGCCCAGCCCTCACTTAGCGCTACGGCTATACCTTGCTCCTTACAAAAGTCAAGAAGGCAGCTTTTTTCCGCTTCGGTATCACTGCCAAACACATTGACGGCAACTACCACCGGTACGCCAAAGCTGCGCAAACTTTCTAAGTGGCGTTGTAGATTAGGGAGCCCCTGCTCCAAGGCGGGCACATCCGCTTGCGTCAACTCGCTAACCGACTTGCCTCCATGGTACTTCAAGGCACGAATGGTTGCTACCAGCACGACTACCTTCGGGGATAGGCCAGCCTCACGACACTTTAAATTGAAAAATTTCTCTGCTCCAAGATCGGAGCCAAAGCCTGCCTCTGTGACCACATACTCCCCCAAGCTGAGTCCCATCTTGGTAGCCAGGATCGAATTAGTTCCCTGCGCAATATTGGCAAAAGGACCCCCATGGATGAGCGCCGGGTTGTGTCCAAGCGTTTGTACCAAGTTGGGCTGTATGGCATCCTTCATCAGCGCTGCCATGGCGCCCTGGGCATTGAGGTCTGCAGCATAGACAGGCGTGCCGTCATAGCGGTCTCCTATATAGATGTTGGCAAACCTTCTTTTCAGGTCTTCCAAGTTTTTGCTCATGCACAAGATTGCCATCACTTCACTTGCCGCAGTGATGGTAAATCCGGACTCGCGAGGTACACCGTTTGACTTACCACCAAGGCCCACGAGCACCTGCCTCAAAGCACGATCGTTCATGTCCATCGCCCGCTTCCATACTACCGTACGCGGATCCAAGCCGATGGAGCAAGATTGGCTTTGGATGGAATTATCAATGAGCGCGGCTAGGAGGTTGTTTGCTTTTTCAATGGCATGAAAATCCCCCGTAAAATGCAAGTTGATGTCCTCCATGGGAATGACCTGAGACAACCCTCCACCGGCAGCACCTCCCTTGATGCCAAAAACTGGGCCCAAACTGGGCTCCCGGATGACTGCCAAGGTAGATTTGCCGAGCAAATTGAGACCGTCGCTCAAGCCTATCGTCACAGTGGTCTTTCCCTCTCCTGCTGGGGTTGGGGTAATCGCAGTCACCAGAATTAGCTTGCCTTTTTTGACCTTCTCCTCGTCAATTAGATCCAAAGGAAGCTTGGCCTTGTACTTTCCGTAGCAGTCCAGCTTCTCAGCAGGAATCTGGAGGCGGCTGGCAATCTCTTGAATGGGCTTGGGGGCAACGGAATGGGAAAGCTCGAGGTCAGTCATGGCTAGGGAAAAAGGTTGAATACGATTGGAAGGGCAAAGAAAGTGTTAAAAGGGATTAAATTTAGGTTCCCTCTTGGTCCAAGAGGTAAACGAGTGCTGCCATGGCAGCGGCACCGAGTTCCAACTCCCGCCGATCTACGGCTTCGAAGACGTCTGCTTCGGTATGGTGGTAGATAAAGTACTTCTGGGAATCGGGCAGCAAACCGATGAGAAGTGTCCCCTGGTCTCTAAGCGGTCCAATGTCTGCTCCTCCACCTGCTTTTTGAAGGCTCCACAACTGGTAAGGCCGAAGTAGCTCGGACCAAGAAGTGATTTTAGCACGCTGCTCGGCAGTACCCGTTGACGAAAACCCGATGGGTAAAAATCCACCGGAATCGGATTCAATGGCAGCAATGTGCTTCTCCCCTTTTTCCTTCGCCACACGTGCATATTCTTGGCCCCCACGAAGTCCATTCTCTTCATTCATCCACATCACCGCGCGCAAGGTACGCTTGGGCTTCCATCCCAACTGCTTGTACAAACGAAGTACTTCAATTCCTTGCATACAGCCTGCTCCATCGTCATGGGCTCCCTCGCCTACATCCCAAGAATCTAGGTGGCCTCCCACAGCAATGATCTCCTCTGGCTTTTCGGTGCCTCTTAGTTCACCGATCACATTATAAGATAGCTTTTCAGTTTTCATCTCGCCATGCGATTCCAAATACAGCTGCAAATCGGACTGGTCCGCCAGCATACTGCTCAGCCGCTCTGCATCTTGGGTGCTGATGGCCAAAGCTGGTATTGCCGGTGCATTTGGCGCATAGCGCTGGTTACCGGTATGTGCATAGTCATCCACCCGGTTATTCATCGAGCGAACAATGGTGCAAATCGCTCCCAGTTGGGAAGCTTCTCCCGCGCCTGAACTCCGCTGGCTCACTGCACCTGAGTAGGCGTCAAAGGCGTCGATTTTGGTGGGATCCATGGGACCGTTGAAAAAAACAATCTTGCCCTTTACCTGGGCGCCCAATTTTTTGAGTTCGGCAATACTTTTTACCTCTACCACATTTCCGAGCAGTCCCTTAGGGCCAGTCCCTATTGTATTGCCGAGTGCCAAAGAGGTTAATTCTACCGTACCGTATTTTTTGGAGTTTATAACGCGCACCACATCGGCACCTCCTCGCTCCCAATGGGGAACCATCACCGGCTGGAGATAGACCGTGTCAAAGCCGTAGCTTTCCATCAACTGCTTGGTCCACTCCACTGAAGCTGCTGCTCCGGGGGAACCCGAGAGACGGTTACCAATTACCTTGCACAAATAGCGCAAGTTGTCATAGGTATGGCCAGACGAAAGCTCGGTGTCGTAGAGCGCCTTTAGCTTTTGCTCGTGGTTTTGCCCCACAGCTAGCAAGGGCAGGAAGAAGAGAATCCAAGTTAATTTTTTCATGGGAAGGGAATTAGTTGCCAAAAAGTAGGAAAAGAACATCAAAAAGTGACAGCTTTTTTTGTCGATGGAAAAATGCTTGGGAGCTTTTCTCCTTTTTTTTAAACCAGTTTTTTTGAAACTTCGTTAAACTTATTCCCTTCAATTTTGTCTTAAAGGGGTAAACCTATTTCCAACTTCATTTCAACACTACTCATGAAACTAATTACCACACTAGTCCTAGGGCTAAGTACCCTATTTGCGGCGGCTGAATATGTAGCGCCTGCGACAGTTAATAAAGCAGAAAGCCAGGTTCGCTGGGAAGCGTCCAAAGTAACTGGTACCCACTGGGGCTATGTGCCCTTGAAAAACGCAACGCTTGATTATGCAGGCGGAAAAATCAAAGGTGGATCTTTTGACATGGACATGGTCAATTTGACTGTGGAAGACCTAACTGATGCTAAGTCAAAAAATAGCCTAACAGGTCACTTGAAGTCAGATGACTTTTTCTCCGTAGAAAAATTCAATACTGCCACCTTCAAAATAACAGAAGCGAAGCCAGGCAAAGGGACTGACTATACTATTACGGGTAACCTGACCATCAAGGGCATCACGCAGAAAATTTCCTTTCCTGCCAAAGTATCCGTAGCCGGTAAAAAAGTAACTGCAACGGGGCAAATCACCTTTGACCGTACCAAATTCGATATCAAATACCGTTCAAAAAGTTACTTCGAAGACCTTGCAGACAAAATGATCTACGACGAGGTGAAGTTGGATGTGAAATTGGTCGCTGCCATCTAAATTTAGAAAGCATCATTAAAGCAAAAGCCCCCAAGTCACCTTAGGGGCTTTTTTGTGTCATTTTTAAACGCGTTATAAAGGAGTGCTTAAATCAGAGATCGTATTTAAAGGTAAGCAGCGCATAGCGCGGTTGTACTAAGTAAGAGAAGGTGCTCACCACACTTTCGCTGAAGCTATCCCTACGAATGGCTCGGGTATCTGCGATATTCCACACAGACAGTTTGATCTCCCAGGGGCTTTTTGCTCCTTGGTAAATTAAAAAGGCATTCAAGAAATCGAAATCACTTCGTGTACCCATCGCTTGATTCAGGTAGGCGGTATAGGTGTAATCCGCCACCAGTTTGAACCCTTTCACCAAATCCAAGTCTACTTCTAGTTTGGGGCTATGTGTGGAGAAGGTATTGTCGATTCGTCCCGAAACGTATTGGTTTGCCGTGAAGGAGTAGCCAATCTTAGCTTCCAAGACTTTAAAGAAGGTGCTGGTCAACTTGGTGTCGTAGGTTTGGGAAAACTGCTCGTTCTGGGTCAGCTGATCATCCAAAAACAAATTGGTCTGAAAGGCATTCCAATTTCCACCGAGCTCAAACTTCATTTTGTTGAAAGATTTGTCCACCCGAAAGTCACCATTCAAGGTCTTGTTGACCGGTTCCACGTTGAGTACTGAAAACAAGCGGTTGATTCCAATGAAGTCAGTGGTCGTTACCAAGTCGTTGCGCTTGCGCTGGTAGTTGGCATTTCCAAAGACCATCAAGCCAGAAAACATATCAAAATGGGTATAGCTCAGCGTATGGGTGTTGAAAAGACCATTATCTAGGGCTCGGTTGCCACGAAATAGCGCATTGTAATCCTGCAAGAGTAAGCCTTGTGCTAGCTTCTGACTATCCATAAAGTTGGCCTCCGTACCCCAGCGGTAGGTCAAGGAACGATTAGAGGTCAGGTTCCACTTCGCATACATCGCGGGTAACACCAACAGACGGTCCTGCTCC